>CATKGX010000112.1 GCA_949747775.1 uncultured Clostridia bacterium
TAGTGACTAAATACAAATATAATAAAATATATAAAAATAAAATAATCAATTAAAATCCCCCTTGCATTATTAATAAATAGGAATACCTTTAGTCTTAATTGTTCAAACATTGTCACAATATAAAAGTAATTGTATTATAACATAACATATAAAAATTTTGTATAAGATACATTAAAATGCAATAGCAAGAAAATAGGAAAGCCAGTAGATAGATATTTAACTTTTGTAAATCCCAGACCCTGTATTTTCCTAGAAATGGAAGCAAAAATATTGAAAATATTGCAAAAATGTAATATAATTGTAATATGAGCGTAATATTTCAAATACACCAATATCCGTAAAGACGAAAAAGATGGTTTGAGAATATATGGAAAAACTGGCAATCGTTGTTATTGACTATTGATGTAATTGAAAGTAAAATAAAGATAATATAAAAGGAAAAAAAGGATGGAGGATAATATGAATCTAAGGAAAATCACATTAGTACTAATGATAATGATACTAACAATATTAGCTAGTGGTATTTTTAATGTGGCATATGCAGCAAGTGTAACAGGAGAAACAAGAATGCTTAAAATAGAGCAACTTCGTAAATCAGGATACCAATATGCAGCAAACGAGAAATTTGTTTTCAAAATTTATGATGACCCTAGCTCTAGTACAAGACAAAGCTATTATTGTTTAAAAGGTGGTGCAGGTTTTGGTTCTAGCGAATTTAAGCAAGAATCAAGAAACTATACACAATCTTTTGATATGAAGCAACCTAATACAATAACAGCTCCATATACAAATGCAATACCAAACGTGAACAGCAGTACATATAAGTCATTATTATGGTTATTGGAAAATATATATGTAGCGCCAAAAATAAATGCTTCAACAGCTGAGGTAAATGCAGCACGTGAATATAGAGCAAAATTATTAAAAGATGCAGATATAGAAGGAATTACTAGCGAAGTTTCTACAGACAGTGAGTTAGACGATTTAATTGATGTTGTACAACAATATGCTATTTGGTATTTCACTAATAGCGATATTTATCATGTAGAAAGCTTACCAGCAATTTGGAGAAACCCAAGCCAAGGAACTTATGTATCACATCCAAATAATTGTACTTCAATAGATGATTTATATGATTCATTTGACTTAAGTGATTATTTAAGTGATTTATTTGACTATTTTGTAACAACAGCAAGACAAAAAGGAAGTACATACCAAATTACAACAGCAAGTAAACCATATGAACTAGACAAATTAATGATGCTAGATACAATAGTAGGACAAAATCATATTATTGGACCATTTAAAATAAAAAAATTAAGTGATACACCAAGTACCCTTACAGCAACTTTTAAAAATGGAAACACAGTTATTACTCCAAAAATGCAAAATCAAGATGGTACTGTTACATATAGCACAATACAAGAAACAATTGGAAAAGAATTTTACATTTCAATTCCAAAAACAACACAACTAGATACAATCTCATTAGAAATAAGTGGTTCATATTATAACACAAACATTACATATTGGTCAGTAGAAAACGCACCAAATACAGAGCAACCAGTAGTAGAAGTAACAAGAACAAAAGAGCCATATTCAGACAGTACAACATATACACCAGTAGAAAGAACATTTGATTTAGCATTAAGAAAATTCATTACAAAAATTAATGATGTAGCACAAACTCCATCAAGAGAACCAGTGATTTCAAGTGCAGAAATACAAGCATTAAAAAACGGAGGAAATACTTATACAACAGCAAATAAAGTACATCCTAAAAATGCTTTAACTGTAAAAACAAATGACAAAGTAACATACACCATAAGAGTATATAATGAAGGTGAACTAGATGGATATGTAAAAGAGATTACAGACTACTTACCAGCAGGATTAAAATTGGCAACCAATAGTACAATTAATACACAATATGGTTGGAGACAAGGAGCAAATGGAAAAGTAACAACAGACATTACATCACCAAATACAACAAATTCAGCAAATAGAGATAGAATTTATGCAAGTAGAACAACAGGAAGTGATAAGGTTTTACTAAAAGCATTTGATGGAACAAGACTAGATTATATTGATGTACAAATAGAATGTGAAGTTATTGCAACATCACAAAACAATTACAATGCACTAAAAAATATTGCAGAAATTACAAATGCAGAAGACATTAATGGAAACCCAAAAGATAGAGACTCTACGCCAAACAATGTAAATAAAGACAATTATGGAACAACAAGCCAAGAAGATGATGATGATTTCGAACAATTAATCTTAGAAGACAAGAAATTTGACTTGGCATTAAGAAAATTTATTACAAGCATTAACAATGTAGCACCAAATCCATCAAGAGAACCAGTGATTTCAAGTGCAGAAATACAAGCGCTAAAAAATGGAGGAGATACTTATACAACAGCAAATAAAGTACATCCAAAGAATGCTTTAACCGTGAAAACAAATGACAAAGTAATCTATACCATAAGAGTATATAATGAAGGGGAAGTAGATGGATATGTAAAAGAAATTACAGACTACTTACCAGCAGGATTAAAACTTGCAGATGGCAGTACTCTAAATACACAGTATGGATGGAAACAAGGAGCAAATGGAGAAATAACAACAGATATTACATCACCAGATACTACAAATTCAACGAATAGGGATACAATTTATGCGAATAGAAGAACAGGAAGTGACAAAGTATTATTAAAAGCATTTGATGGAACAACATTAGATTATATTGACGTACAAATAGAGTGTGAAGTCATTGCAACAACAGAAAGTAACTACAATGCACTAAAAAATGTTGCAGAAATCACAAAGCAAACAGACAAAGATGGAAAACCTGTAACAGATAGAGATTCAGATCCAGACAATGTAGATAAAGACAATTATGGAACAACAAGCCAAGAAGATGATGACGATTTCGAGCAATTAATACTAGAAAATAAAAGATTTGACTTAGCCTTAAGAAAATTTATTACAAGTATTAACAATGTAGCACCAAACCCATCAAGAGTACCAGTGATTTCAAATGCAGAAATAGAAAAACTAAAAAACGGTGGAGATAACTATACAACAGCAAGTAAAGTACATCCTAAAAATGCATTAGAAGTAAACACAAGCGATAAAGTAATTTATACCATAAGAGTATATAATGAAGGGGAAGTAGATGGATATGTAAAAGAAATTACAGACTACTTACCAGCAGGATTAAAATTAGTAGATGGTAGTACATTAAATGCAGAGTATGGTTGGAAACAAGGAGAAGATGGAAAAGTAACAACAGACATTACCTCTCCAGATACAACAAATGCAGCAAATAGAGACAGAATTTATGCTTCAAGAAGAACAGAAAATGATAAAGTATTATTAAAAGCATTTGATGGAACAACATTAGATTATATTGATGTACAAATAGAATGTGAAGTTATTGCAACAGTTCAAAATAAAGATAATATTCTAAAAAACATTGCAGAAATTACAAAACAAACAGACAAAGATGGAAATGAAATAAAAGATAGAGATTCAGATCCAAACAATGTAGATAAAGACAAATATGGAACAACAAGTCAAGAAGATGATGATGATTTCGAGCAACTAGTATTATCAGGAAAATATTTTGACTTAGCATTAAGAAAATTTATTACAGGCGTTAAAAATGATAAAAACTTAGTAGATGAAAACGGAAAATTCATTAGAGAACCAGTAGTAGATGTAAAACCATTAATAGATGGAAAAGACACAGCAATCTATAAACATCCAAAAGTACCAGTAAGCGTAGATGTAGGCGAAATTGTAACATATACCATAAGAGTCTACAATGAAGGACAAATCGATGGATATGTTAATGAAATTACAGACCACCTACCACAATGGTTAGAATTTGTAAATAACGAATTTAATGCATCATATGGTTGGAAAGTATCTGAAGATGGAAGAACTGTAACAACAGATATTACATCACCAAATACTGAAAATTCAGCTAATAGAGACTTAATTTATGCACAAAGAAGAGAAGAAAGTGATAAAGTACTATTAAAAGCATTTAATAAAGAAACAAAAGAACTAGACTATATTGATGTTCGTATTCAATGTAAAGTAAAAGATACAGGAACAGCAGAGAAAATTACCAATATAGCACAAATTACAAAACAATCAGATAAAAGTGGAAACGTAGTGCCAGATAGAGACTCTACACCAAACAATAAAACACTACCAAAAGATGAGGTACTACCAGATTATAGAGATAATGAAATTAACAGAGGAGATGAATATATACCAGGAGACGAAGATGATGACGACTTTGAAAAAGTAATTATTCAGAAATTCGACTTGGCACTAAGAAAATTCATTACCAATGTAAACAAACAAGCAATTACAACTAGAATACCAGTCTTCTCAAAAGACAAAGATGGAAACTTTAAATATACACATCCAAAAACACCAGTAGAAGTAGTAAATGGGGACATTGTTATTTATACACTTCGTATATATAATGAAGGAAACCAAGCTGGATATGCAGAAGAAGTAAAAGATAATTTACCAGAAGGGCTAGAATACTTACCAGAGCATGACCTAAACAAAGGTTATAGATGGAAAATGTATAAAGAAGATGGAACAGAAACACAAAATGTAAAAGAAGCTAAAACAATTAGAACAGATTATTTATCAAAAGCACAAGAAACAGAAACAAAAAGAGATAATCTATTAAAAGCATTTGACCAAAAAACAATGACACAACCAGACTACAGAGATGTAAAAGTAGCATTCAAAGTAACAGAGCCAAATACTTCAGATAGAATTCTAATTAATACAGCAGAAATATCAGAAGATGCAGATGAAGAAGGAAATCCAGTAGAAGATATTGACTCAGTACCAGACAATGATAAAGAAAAAGAAGACGATATTGATATTGAAAAAGTAAAAGTAAAATATTTTGACTTAGCATTAGAAAAAATAGTAACAGAATATAGCATTACAAGAGACGGAAAAACAACAAAAACAAAAACAGGACATAAATTTGGAGTACATCCAGAGCCTGTTGCAAAAGTGGAAATTATTGAAGAAACAATTAAAAGAGGAACCGTCAAATTCAAATATCAAATTAAAGTAACAAACGAAGGCGAAATTGAAGGATATGCAACAGAGATAAAAGATTATATTCCAGAAGGGTTAAAATTTGTAGAAAAAGACAACAAAAAATGGAAACTATCAAAAGATGGAAAAACAGTAACAACAGACCAGTTAAAAGATAAATTACTAAAACCAGGAGAAAGTGCAGTAGTAGAGATTACGCTTCAATGGATTAATGGTTCAAAGAACTTGGGACTAAAACAAAACTGGGCAGAAATTAGCAAAGACAAAAACGATAGTGACACACCAGACATTGACTCTACACCAGATAATAATAAAAAAGGTGAAGATGATATAGATGATGCAAAAGTTATCCTATCAGTTGTAACAGGTATAGGAGAAAGTTATATAGGTATTATAGCAGGAGTACTTGTTATACTTGCAGGAGGAATTCTATTAATTAAAAAGTTTGTTATGTAATAAAATAACAGAAAAGTTCAAGAAGACATAAGTCAACTTGAACTTTTTTTATAGCTAGAGTTTTATCTCACACAGCTTTGGAAATGCACACACATAAAAAGAAAAAATATAGTTTACATCGAAAAAACGTTGTGATATAATGCAAGTTGATAGGGGTGACACATATGAACCAAATTCTTATGGTAGAAGATAAGAAAAAGAAAACAAAAAAGACAAGAAGTTCAGGACCATTGGAAATAAGTAGCAGTATAAGAATATTTGCAATTAGTATTATTATATTTGCAGTTGTTTTTATAGGACAAGGCTCATTTGCAATGTATAAAGAAGCAAAAGGAAAAAACAAAGAAAATATGCCAACAATCCATATAGAAAGAGTAAATGACACAGTTATTTTAACAGTAGATAGTAGTTATCAAATAACTTATTTAAAATATAGTTGGAACGATGCAGAAGAAACAAGAATTCCAGTAGAAGCCTCTTCTACGACAGAAGAAATTCTTTTACCAACAGAAAATAGTGTTTTAAATATTGCAGTAGAAGACGAAACAGGAAGAGTTGTAAAATACCAAAAAGAATTCATTGTAGAAGGAATCGATATGAAAGAACCAGAAATTTTGGTAGAACAAGAAGGTGCTACAGGTAGTATTAGAATAACAGCAACAGACGAAACGCAAATGGCATATATCACATATAAAGTAAATGACGAAGATGAAATTAGAATAGACAAATCAGCACTAGAAAATAAAACAATGAAATACATTCTAAAGTTAGAACGAGGAGAAAACAAAGTTATTGTAACAGCAGTAGATACATCAGGAAACATTGCAACAGAAGAAAAAAGAGTTGTTGTCTCAGGAAAAAGTGAAATTAAACTAGCAATAGAAAATGGAAAACTAATTGTTATGGCAACAGATGAAGACGGAATAAGAGACATAGAAATTAACTTAAATGGACAAGTACGTTCTGTAAAAGATATTAATCAAAAGGAAGTAAAAGTACCACTAGAAATTACACAAGAAAAAAATACAGTAAGTGTTATTGTAACAAATGTAAATTCATTAGTAACAGGTGGAACAAGAGAATTTAATTATGCAAGGTAAATTATTATTCTATTTTGCACTATACTCGTTAATAGGATGGTGCATTGAGTCAATTTATAAAACAATATTAGAAAAAAAGTGGGTTAATAGTGGATTTTTATATGGACCATTTTGTCCAATTTATGGTTTTGGAGTAGTACTAATGATACTACTTCTAAAGCCATTACAAAATAACATTTTAGGAATATTTATTGCAAGTACAATATTATTAACAATTTGGGAATATGCCGCAGCAGTAATATTAGAAAAAATATTTAAAACAAAATATTGGGACTACTCAGATTTAAAATTTAACTTTCAAGGAAGAATATGCTTAAAAAATTCTATTTACTGGGGAATTATGGGAACACTATTTACTTTTATGGTACATCCTTTTATAGAAAGTAAAGTAGATCTAATTCCAACTAGAGCGTTATTTTATACAGATATTTTTATTTACATTATCTTTATAACAGACGTTATTATTACAGTAACAAAAGTGTTATTTATTGATAAAAAAATACAACAATTACATGAAATTAGTGATAAAATAAAAGAAAAAATTAATGAATTAAAGAAAGCAGAAACATTAGAAAAAGTAGCTGTAGAAAATATAACAGCGGTAATTGGAGAACTAAAACAGCAACAAGCTATTCTAAAAATAAAGTTATATAAACTAATAATTAGACTAAAAAAAGCATTTCCAACAATGCAGTCAGAAACAATTAGTAAATTTCTAAATCAAAAGATAGAAATCAAAAAAATAATAAACAAGATAGGAAAAAATAAGGGGGAATAAAGATGGCCCAATCTATTTATGTAATAGACAACGATGATACCTTGAAAAGTATATTAAACAAAATATTTAAAGAAGAGAAAGATTACAAGTTTAAAAAAGTAGATACAAAAAGAATTGATATAGCATTAAAAAATATACCATCACTTATTCTTATTAATGAAGACACATTAGACGAAGACATCCTAGAAGTGTGTAAAAAAATTCGTTCTAATGAAGATAATAGCATTACGCCAATTATTGTTATTTCTTCTAATAAAGAAAAACAACATAGAATTAGTGTTTTAAAAGAATGTGTAGAACACTATATAAAATCACCAATAGACGAAGAGTATTTGTACTATACGGTAAAAAATGTTATTAGATTATTATACATTAATAGAAGAGTAAGTCCGTTAACAGGTTTGCCAGGGAATGTTCAAATACAAGCAGAAATGAAAAAAAGGCTACTAAACAAAGAAGGCTTTGTTATGCTATACTTTGACTTAGATAATTTTAAAGCATATAACGATGTATATGGATTTTTAAATGGAGACGAGATTATTAAATTTACAGGAAAAACAATTGTTAGAAATATAGAGGGACTAACTAGTGGAGACGGATTTGTGGGACACATTGGAGGAGACGATTTTGTTGCAATTGTTTCAGTAAATGACAATTACGAATATATATGTCAAAATATTATTGCGGAATTTGAAAAAGAAGTTGTAAAATTCTTTAACGCAGATGATGTAGAAAAAGGTTACCTAGAAGTACCAAATAGAAGAGGTATTATAGAGGAGTTTCCTCTTACTTCAATCTCAGTGGGAGTGGTTGTAGCAGATAAAGGCAGATTTCATAATGTACTAGAAATAGGGGAAGCGGGAGCTCAAGTAAAGCACTTAGCGAAAACAACGATGGGAAGTGCATATTCAATTGACAGACGTAAACACACAGAAGAAAAGTAAAAAAGTTGCAATATTCTACATAATGTGGTATAATAAAATTATGTAAAAGCTCTAGATAGAGCATGCAAACTAAATAATGGGCTATAGCCCAAATAAGGAGTTATCACTATGAAAAACTATTACAGCGAAATGAACCGGAACCTCACCAGCACTGAAGTAAATGCAAGCCTGACATTCGTCCAGAATGTTATCGCCAAGCTGAGCAAGCACAGCGGCAAGAAGAACTCTTCGCGGCTGCAGCCAGATATTGATGGTCTGTGTGCAGAAATGCCCATTCTTCATATGCCAGAGGACATGCGGCAGAAATGCAGCAAGTATTTCAGCGACATGTATCTTAGCGGGAAGGTGTCAAAAGGCGCAATGCAGTTCTTCCAGCTGGCGGAAGCTCGGCTGAAGCAAGAAGAAAGGAAGCTCGAGGAAGCTGGGGCATAAGCAAGAAAAAGGCGGGATGCTATGTAAGCACCCCGCTTTCTCCATGCTATTTTATTTTCTTTATTTCTTCAAACCTTTTTACCTTTTGAGTGGTTGTTTTAATCATAGGTTCATCTGTAATGATTAAATTTTTAATATGTTTATAATTCGTAAGAGTAGCGTTAATACCTTTAATATCCTTCCAAATCATATCTTTTAAATCTTCTTCAGAGATGTTAGGATATTTGTCATTCATATATTCTTTATTATAAACAATCTTAACAGAAAGAAGTAAGTCATCATCTTTAGGCATACCAAATACCATAGACTCAGCTACATAAGGTAAATTATTTACTAACATTTCAAGTTCTTCAGGATAAATGTTTTTTCCGTTTTTTAGAACAATTACATTTTTCTTTCTACCAGTAATAAATAAAAATCCATCTTGATCGATATAACCTAAATCACCTGTATAAAACCAACCATCTTTAAGCACAGCATTTGTTTCTTCAGGCATTTCATAGTAACCAAGCATAACATTAGGACCTTTTACAACAATTTCACCAATACCTTCATGATTTGGCTCGTCAATTTTAACTTCTACTTCAGGCAAAGGAAGTCCAACAGAACCATATTTAATACATTTTTCATTTTCAGCCATTAAAACAGGAGAAGTCTCTGTTAAGCCATATCCTTGAATTGTCAAGATTCCAAAATCGTTAAATCCTTTGGCAACATTTTTATCAATTGCAGAAGCTCCGGCTTATAATAAAACGAAGTTTTCCTCCTAAATTATCTAAAATTTCTTTAAATAATTTTCTTCTAATATCAATATGAAATTTTAGTAAAAAGTTGCTAATAGCGGTAGCTCTTTTAATAAGTTTTGTTTTTCCCTGTTTTTCAATTTGGGCATAAATCTTTTTATACATTGCTTCTAACAATAGTGGAACGCAAACAAATATTGAAACATGATATTCTTTTAAATTTGCTTGAATATATCTTAAACCATCACAAAATACATTTGTTACACCATGTGACAAGAAAAGTAATAGCCCAGTTGAACCAAAAGTATGATGAAATGGTAAAAAAGCCATATTAACATCAGTATCAAGAATTTTTTGAGAACAATTCATCATACAAAGGTCAGAGGCAATATTATAATTTGATAGCATAACAGCCTTTGCCATTGAAGTAGTACCAGAAGTAAAAATGATAGTAGCAACATCTTTTGGTACAATTACATGGTCTTCAAATGCTGTATCGCCTTTAGCCAACAAATCATTACCAGTATTAATTAAATCATAAACTGTTTTAAATTCAGAAGAACTTTCTGCATTCATACAAATAAATTCTTTTATTTGTGGATTTTTACTAGAAATATTTTTCATAGTATCAATATATTCTTTTTCAAAGATAACAGCTTCAGCGTGAGAACGAATTAAAGAAGTCTCAATTTCTTGCTCAGGAAGCCCTTTATCAAGAGGAACTGCTACACCAACCCCATTTAAAATAGAGAGATAGGAAAGAGCCCACTCATAACGGTTTTTTCCTATAATAGCAATACGTTTTCCTTCAAGACCAAGATTAATTAATGAAGTTCCAAAGGACTTCAAATCATTTCCAAATTGATGATAAGAAATATTCGTGTAAGAAACTTCTTTATCTATTTTATTTTTTACAATAAATGCGATATGGTCAGGGTACTTTTCAATTGCCTGATTAATATAATCGCGTATCGTATCATATCTTTCTGTATCATATAATTTCCTAATAGCTTTCATGGGAACCTCCTAGAAATTTAATCTATTATGAGTTTAACATAAAAAAATAAGAATAGCAATTACTTTGAACAATTAGTCAGAAAAAGAGTAGTTTAATCTATTGAATGCTTTGAAAGAATGAAGAAGAAACAAGTTAAAATGCACAGGCATAGAACCTGTGCATAAAACGAATATATGTAATAAAAATTTAAAATGTATCTAAAATAAGAAGAATGTAATGATATACTCTTTTTATAGAAGAGAGAGAACATCTTTCTTTAGGACTATGTGCATCATATATATTAGGGGCAATAGCAATAAAATCTAAATCTGGTATTTTACTACCAAAAAAACCAGCCTCTAAACAAATATGCATATCGACTACTTTAGGATTTCTTTTAAAATATTGTTTATAAATTGTTTTACAGGTGTCAATAAAACGAGAACGTTCTTTATGCTCATAGCCTGCAAGTTCACTTACAGTTTCTTGTAAATGATACTCATAAACTAAGTTTTGTAGCTCATTTTCTAATTTTTTCTCTACCTTAGTTCGATTAGATCTTATCGAAAAAGATAATTTAATAGAATTACTATCATTTTCAATTTTTCCAATATTTAAAGAAACCAATGGATTTCCATATTTATCTTGGTGATATACACCGTTCTTTAGACAAGTTAATAAATCAATTACTTTTTTAGTAGTAGCTGAGTCAAAACAATCATCATTAGAACAAGTTATATTTTGCAAAGTAACAGAGATATTTTCATTATCATATAAAATTGATTTCTTAAGTGATTTATGAAAATGAATCAGTTCACGATTAATTTTACTTAAATCAGTATATTTAACATATATTTCACTATAGCATTCCCTAGGAATTACATTTACTTTTCGACCACCATAAATATTTTTTAAATGAATATCATATTTTTGATACAATATATTTAATAAGTTTCCCATTTCTTTAATAGGATTCCCTCGTCCTTTTGCGATATCTTTACCAGAATGACCACCTCGAAAGCCATTAATACCTATTTTTACTAATGTTTCATCAGAACAATGACAAAGTTGTTTTTCATGTATTTCGTATTCAAAAATTTTAGCACCAGCACAACCAATCCATAATTCTTCTTCGTTCATATTATCTAAGCATATCATTTTGGTGCTTTGCAAAGAACTTACATCAATTTGTTTGGCACCTTCCATTGTAGTTTCTTCTTGAACAGTAAAAATTGCTTCAATTTTAGGATGACTAATTTTATGAGAATCTAAGATAGCAAGAATAATAGCAACACCAATTCCGTTATCTGCTCCAAGCGTAGTGTCTTTTGCTTTTAAATCATCTCCATCAATATATACTTCTAAACCTTGAAAAAGAAAATCATGAGTACTAAATTCTTCTTTTTCACATACCATGTCTAAATGACATTGCAACATAATACTTTCATCACTTTCGTTCCATTTTGAGGCTTCCTTAGTAATGATAATATTATGATAAGAATCTCTGACATAGTTTAAATTTCTTTTTTTAGCAAAACATTCAATATAATCTGCTATTTTTTCTTCTTTGCCAGACATTCTAGGAATATTACTAATTTCATAAAAATATTTCATTACAGTATTTATGTCGTATTCATCTATGTTCACAATTCAATTCCTCCTACTAATATATATTATCATTTTATTGCTAAGAATTCAACATTAAGTTTAATTTTAAAACAGGGAAGATAGACTGAATTGAATTATGGATAACTTTTTGAATAACTTTGAATGAATACTATGAATAACGCTTTAGAAGAATAGAGGGGGCTAGACCTGCATATGGGGGGATATTTTAAACCATTCGGCAGGCTCACTCCTTTAAAACATAATTCCTGGACATCCTTCAAATGAGTGCACTTCCAAAGTTGTGTGAGGTAGAATTGGTATTTTAGCAAAAAAAATTTGTAATTTACCAAAAAATAGAATTGACAAGGGAACATAAAGGTGGTAATATAGAGCAAAGCTAAAATTTTGTACAGTTGGAATTGTGCAAAGCTACAAAAATTAAAGGAAGGATGGCTGATAGTAATGCAGCAAGAGCATCATTACAATGTCAGAAAAAAGCCCAACACAACTCTAAAAAAGAAAAGGAGAGATTATCGTGAAAAAAAACGATGGTTGGAGGATTCTGTTTGGTAGCCCAAAAGATTTTAGTGGCAAAGAAGAAATCACAAAACGGTGCTTAGAAATTGCAAACAAAGCTCGTTTTCCTACTGATTACCAAGATATGTATGAACATCTCTTCACAAACGAAAAAGCAGAATTATTCATGATAGTGGATGAAAAAGGACAAATCTATGGATTTGCTACTTGTGATAATATTGCTACTAAAAGCAATACATATTTGCATGGAATTATTATTCATCCAGATATTCAAGGAATGGGGTTTAGTCTAAAACTGCTAAAAGAGATTATTAGTAAAGATAATAATCTTTACCTAACGGCTAGAACGCATAACCCTAGAATATATGAAACTATGAGTAAAGTGGCGTGTGATGAAAATTGCATATTCCCACAAATTAGGTCAGGAGCGATTCCAGATCAAATATGGGACATTGTTTCGTCATATCCAGCGACAAAAGGAGCAGATAAAGACATGGTGGTTAGAAATGCCTATCCAGACGAAAAAATTATGCAACAGGTAAAAGATGCAAGAATTCAAAGAATATTTCAAAAGCTGAATCCGACTGATGCACAAGTAATTGTAGTATGCACAAAAGCAAACCACGTTTGACACTAGCTAATTAGATATGAGTCAAGAAGAAGCAAATAAAAAGCCTACTAAGAGAATATGAAATTCTGTCTCTTAGTAGGCTTTTTACATAGAAGAAAAGATACTCATAAAAAAACAAATTCCTCATATACATATATAAAACGTATATAGAGGTGTGTTTATGATTATTGTTAATAGGAAAAGATTAATTGCCATATTAAGCATGGTATTTTTAGCTTTATTTGTGTTTAGTTTTCAAATTGCAAAAGACGAAAAAACAGTAGAAACAGTTAGCTTGCCAGTTAGTAACAAAGTAATTGTTATTGATGCAGGACATGGTATTCCAGATGAGCGGGGCACAAAGTAGTAGAGGTACAACAGAAGCGCAAACAAACTTGCAAATTGCATTAAAATTGCAAAATCTATTAGAACAAAGTGGTTCAACTGTTATTTTGACACGTAGTGACGAAAACGCAATTTATGATATAGATAGCACAACATTAAGGGAAAAAAAGATTTCGGATATTCACAACCGAGTAAAAATAGGAAATGAAGCATCTGCCGATATCTTTGTATCCATTCACTTAAACAAAATACCACAAGAGCAATATTATGGTTGGCAAACTTTCTATAAGCCAAGTGATGAAAAAAGTATGAAACTTGCAAAATCAATCCAAACAAACCTAAACGATGCCATTCAAAGAGAAAATAAACGTGTTCCAATGAAACTAGATACAGTATATATTATGAAACATGTAGAAATACCAATCAGTATTGTAGAATGTGGATTTTTATCCAACAAAGAAGAAGAAGCACTGTTACTAACAGACGATTATCAAAATAAGCTAGCTTGGGGAATATATAATGGCATTATAGACTACTTTTACGAAAAGTAAAAACAGGATACACAAAGCAAAAAGAGACCATATGGCCTCTTTTTGTTTTGAAATATAACACACATCCCTAAAAATCAATATTGGATAATAACACTTTTTCGACTTTAAAAGATCCAACTATTGTTGCATCAGAAAAACACTCATTTAGCATTACAACATATCTACGCCTCAACATTGGATTGGAATTTAGAGTAGGAATTTGTCCACGGCACTTTTCAAGTGCAATGTTCCGCTCTTCTGGGGTTGTAGCATTTTGCAGTGAGCGAATTACTACATCCGCAAAATCCAAACAAGCTTGCACATCGTCCCACGTCATACCTTTGCGCGTCATATTCATCCTCCTTTACTAGCTTATAAGCCAGTAATTCATAAAAATTTGGTAAGAACAATATCCATTATATCACATTATGTAAAACAAAACAAGAAGATATTGTAGTAAAGAAATTTGAATCTTGTACATTTTTAAGAAAAATAAAAAACGTATAAAATTCCATTCTTTGGGGAAAATAGAAAAAAACTATTTTGAAAAACAAGGAGTGGAATTTTTTTGAAAAAGTATAGAGTTTTAAACATAACAGGAGCAGTACTAGAAAAGTACCAGTTAGAAAAATACTTAGAAAAGTTAGCTTCTGACCATATATTGAAAGAGAAATCAGACAAAGATACGTATCCAATTCCAAGAATGAAGGAAAACTTTGAAATCATCACAGAAGTGTATGATTTATTAAACGAACATATCAAACTAAAAATTCCGATTCATCCAGCAGGAGAATGGCTATTAGATAATTACTATATTATAGAAGAAACAGTAAAAGCAACACAAAAAGAGTTAACTCTAAAAAAATATACTAATTTTTTAGGATTAGCAAATGGTCCTCATAGTGGATTTGCCAGAATATATGTACTAGCTTCAGAAATAGTAGCATTTACAGATGCGAAAATAGATAGTAAAAATTTAGCAGACTATTTGAAAGCCTATAGCCAGAAAAAGTCTTTAAGTATGGAAGAAATATGGAATTTGGGGACATTTATGCAGATTGCTATTATTGAAAATATTAGAAGAGTTTGCGAAAAAATATATGCTTCTGGATGCCAAAAATATAAAGTAGAAAACATAATAGAAAGATTAGTAGAAAATAAGAAAAAAGAAGAATTACAATTTAAAAAAATAGGTGAATATAAAACAAGGGTAAAAGAATATGGAGAAATGAAATATCCTTTTATAGAATATATGTCATACAGACTAAAACGATATGGGAAAAAGGCATATCCGTTTTTAAACATACTAGAAGAGCAAGTAGGAAAAATGGGAACAGATATATCAGAAGTTATTAAAAAGGAACATTTTGATATTGCTGTTAAAAAGGTATCTATAGGAAATTGCATTACTAGTATGAAAGCACTACAAAGAATTAATTTTATTAATATATTTGAACAAATTAATCAAGTAGAAAGTTTGCTTAAAAAAGACCCTGTAGAAGTTTATGAAAAAATGGACTATAAAACTAAAATAGAATATCGTAACCAAATCAAGCAAATTTCTAAAAAAACCAAAATATCAGAAATATATATTGCAAGAAAATGTTTAGAATTAGCACAGCAACAGTATCAAAAAAATGGAATAACGCCTAAGGCACATATTGGATACTACTTAATAAAGGAAGGGAAAAATAAGCTTTTAGAAGTATTGCAAAATAAAAAAATAAAAGCAATATCTCAAACAGAAAAAATGAGACTATACATTGGTGTAAAAGTGCTATTTACTACAGTAATAGCTGTTTTGTTAGGAATATATATCTATCAGCAAACAAAAGGTATTGGAGTAGGAATAATAGGAGCAATTTTACTATATATACCAATTGAAATAATTGTGATACAAATTATGCAATATATTTTAGGAAAAATCGTTAAACCAACATTAATTCCCAAACTAGATTTTCAAAATGGGATTCCAAAAGAATATGCAAGCATGGTTGTGATACCAACCATATTAAGTAGTAAAGAAAAAACAGAAGAACTAATGAAAAAATTAGAAATATACTATTTAGCCAATAAAAGCCCCAATATGTATTTTTCACTTTTAGGAGACTGTACAACAAGTAGTAAAGAAAATGAAAGCTTTGATGAAGAAGTAATAGCAGCTGGAATAGAACTAACAGAGAAGTTAAATCAAAAATATCCAAATGAGGGATTTCCAAAATTTAATTTCCTATATCGAAAAAGAACATGGAATGCTCACGAAGGAAGCTATTTGGGCTGGGAAAGAAAAAGAGGTTTATTAAATGAATTTAATGAATATTTGCTAGGAAATATCACAAATCCATTTAAAGCAAATACAATTGAGGGGAAAGATATTCCAAAAATTAAATATGTGATTACACTAGATGCTGATACAGAGCTTGTGTTAAATACAGGATTAGAACTAATTGGTGCAATGGCACATATTTTAAATATGCCAAAGTTAAATGAAAAAAGAAACTTAGTGATACAAGGGCATGGAATGTTACAACCACGTGTAGGAATTAATTTAGAAGCTGCCAGAAAGACCAAATTTACCAAAATTTATGCTGGAAGCGGAGGAACAGATTCTTATACAAATGCAATATCAGATATTTATCAAGACAATTTTGACGAGGGAATTTTTACGGGAAAAGGAATTTATGATTTACAAACTTTCTCAGAAGTTTTAAAAAATCAAATTCCAGAAAATATTGTACTAAGCCATGATTTATTAGAAGGAAGCTATTTAAGATGTGGACTAGCATCAGATATTATGCTAATGGATGGATATCCTACCTCATATGATAGTTTTAAGACAAGACTTCATAGATGGACAAGAGGAGACATACAAATTTTAAGATGGCTAAAGAAAAGCATATTAAATGGAAAAGAAGAAAAAGAGCGAAATCCATTAGGGCTAATTTCAAAATACAAAATACTAGATAATTTAGTAAGAAGTATATTCCCACCAATTACAATGCTTACTTTTCTTTACTGCCTATGGCTAAAAATAGCATATAACACTGCAATATGGCCACTTGTTAGTATCCTATTAGTAGGATTAGTAATTCCTATGTTAATACAAATCATGAATCGAATTGTATTAAAAAAAGAAGCAGAAGTACCGCAAAAAACATTTGAAAGACAAGTGGGAATCATAAAAGGAAATATCATTTCCGCTATTTTAGAAATTGCAACACTTCCAGATAAAGCATATATGCTAATAAATGCAATTAGCAAAGCAAGTTACAGAGTATGCATTAGTAGAAAACATTTATTAGAATGGACAACAGCAGAAGAAGCTGAAAAGAATGCAAAAGGAAGCTTAGGGGCATACTACCAAAATATGATAGCAAACATAATGATAGCAATTTTATTCATTTTTATCTCTTTAACCTATTTGCAAGGAGGAATACAACTGTTTTTCTTTGTTCTTTCAGTTCTATGGTTAATAGCTCCAGCTATTTTATGGTACACGAGTAAACCAGAAAAAGTTAAAACAGCAAAGGACCAAATTACCGAAGAAGAGGAACGATATGTGCTAGAAATAGCAAAAAAAACATGGCAATTTTTTAAAGACCATATCAATGAAAAAAACAATTTTTTACCTCCAGATAATTATCAAGAAGATAGAAATCCAAAAGTAGTAAGTAGAACTTCTTCTACAAATATTGGACTAGGGCTATTAGCAGTTGTGTCTAGCTATGACTTAGGATACGAAACGCGAAAAGATACTCTTTTCTTATTACAAAAAATGTTAGATACCATAGCAAAACTTGCCAAATGGAATGGACATTTGTACAACTGGTATAATATACAAACATTAGAACCATTAATTCCAAAATATGTTTCTACTGTAGATAGTGGAAATTTTATAGGATATTTATATGTACTAAAACAGTTTTTAGAAGAAATGAAAGTGGAAACTGTGGAAAACGAAGCAAAAAAAGCAAACGAAACTGTAAATATAAAAGAAGAAGTGCAAAAATTAGATTTAATGATAGAACAAATTAGTAAAATGATAGAAGATACAAGGTTTGAATATTTGTACCATAAGGAAAACAAAATTTTTTCAATAGGATACAATGTAGAAGAAAATATGATGACAAATTCGTACTATGATTTATTAGCTTCAGAGGCAAGACAAGCAAGCTATGTAGCTATTGCAAAAAAGGATATTCCATCAAAGCATTGGTATTATTTAAGTAGGACACTGACAATACTAAACAAATATAAAGGACTGGTTTCTTGGTCAGGAACTGCGTTTGAATATTTAATGCCAAATGTTAATATTCCAAAACAAGAAGGAAGCCTGATAGATGAATCTATTCAATTTGCCATTATGAGTCAAATCGAGTATGCAAAACAATTAAACATCCCATGGGGCATATCAGAATCAGCTTTTAATTTAAGAGACTTAAATAACAATTATCAGTATAAAGCATTTGGAGTACCATGGATGGGAATTAAAAGAGGACTGGCAGACGAAATGGTAGTGGCACCATATGGCAGTATTTTGGCCATAAGGGAAGTACCAAAACAAACCATAGAGAACTTGAAGAGATTAGAAAAGCAAGGTGCTTACGACAAATATGGATTTTTTGAAGCAATTGACTATACACCAGCAAGATTAAAAAAAGATGAAGAATATGCAATTGTTAAAACATATATGGCACATCATCAAGGATTAATATTGCTATCGATTAACAATTTAATCAATAATGAAATTTTACAAAAAAGATTTATGAAAAATCCAGAACTAAAAGCAGTAGACATATTATTACAAGAAAGAATGCCACAAAATATTGTTATCACAAAAGAGAAAAAAGAAAAAGTAGAAAAAATTAAAAATGTTGATTATGAAGCATATTGCCAAAGAGAATATAATAAAATAAACTTCGATTTAAACCCAATTAATGTGATTTCAAATGATGATTATACCATTGTAACAGACCAGAAAGGAAAAGGATATAGCCAATATAAAGATATTTACATTAATCGATATAAAGAGACAGATGAAGAAGAACAAGGTATATTTTTCTATTTAAAAAATATCAAGACAAAAAGAATATGGACAGGTGGCTACATGAATTATTTATCAGGAGCAGATAAATACACAGTAAGCTATACACCAGAAAAAAGTAAATATACCAGAATAGATGGAAATATTGAAACAATTACTACAATTTCTATTTTACCCAATGGACCAGTTGAAGTAAGAAATATAGAATTAAAAAATCATGGAAATATACCTGAAACAATTGAAATAACAAGTATGTTTGAACCAGTTTTATCAAAACCAGAACAGGATAATGCGCATAAGGTATTTAATAATTTATTTTTAAGTTACGAGTTTTTAGAAGATTCAAACACAATTATTGTAAAAAGAAACCATAGAGCAGAAAATGAAAAAGACATATATTTGGCAGTTAATTTATATACAAAATCTGAGACAATGGGCGAAATAGAATATGAAATTGACAAAGAAAAATTTGTTGGTAGAGGAAATCTAGGACTTCCAAAAGCAGTAGCAGAAGAATTACCATTAAGCAAGAAAATAGGGCTAACGGTTGACCCAATTGTAGCAATGAAAAAGACAGTAAAGATTGAGCCAAAACAAAGTGTTAAATTTAGCTTAATATTAGCTGTGTCAGATAATAAAGCAGAAGCGGTAGAACACGTTTTACAAAATGCAAGTGAAGAAAAAATAGAGCAAAACTTAGAACTTGCTAAAGCAAAAGTGCAAGCAGAAACCATGTATTTGGGAATAAAGGGCAAAGAAATAGAAATCTATCAAAAAATGCTAAGATACCTTATTTTCGAAAATCCACTAAAAATGTTAATGCTAAAAGGAAATACTGTAGAAAAAGCAGAAACTTCTGAACTATGGAAATATGGAATATCAGGTGACATTCCAATCCTACTAATAACCATTAAAGATGCAAGCGACATATATGTTGTAAAAGAAGCAATTAAAGCATATGAATATTTTAGAATTAAAAACATTTTAGTAGATTTAGTCATTATGAACGAAGAAAGAAAAACGTATGATAATTATGTAGCAGAAGAAATTCAAAATGCTATTTTAGATAGAAATGTAGGTTATTTACAAAATATAAAAGGTGGAATTTTTGTATTAAATAATGTAGAAAAAAACGAAAAGAAAATATTAAAATATAGGGCGAATCTTTTTATTAATAGTAGTTTAGGAAGCATAGGAAGACAACTAAAAGATTATGAAGAAGAGTATAAAGAAAAGAAAAAAGAAGTGGCAACTGAAGCAGTAAAGCCAGCATATATACAAGAAGAAAGCAGAAAACAACCATTAACAGGAGAGCATCTAAAATACTTTAATGAATTTGGCGGATTTTCAGAAGATGGAAAAGAATATTGTATTAGAGTAAATAAAGAAAATAGACTACCAACTGTATGGAGCCATATTATGGCAAATGAAAAATTTGGAACAGTTGTAACAGAAAATATGGGAGGCTACACATGGTACAAAAATTGTAGACTAAATCGATTAACTGCTTGGAACAACAATCCAGTTACAGATGTACCATCAGAAATCATTTACCTAAAAGACATGGAAAATAATAAAGTATGGTCATTAGGTTTAAACCCTATGGCAGATGATAATGACTACGATATTATTTATGGGTTTGGGTATACCAGATATATGCACACAAGCAATAACATCATACAAAAGTTAGACATATTTGTACCAAGACATGATTCTGTAAAAGTACAAATGTTACACTTAGAAAATAAAGAGCCTCAAAGAAAGCAGTTAAAATTAGTTTACTATGTAAAACCAGTACTAGATGAAGAAGAAATGAAATCGAAAGGATTTTTAGCACTAAAATATCAAGAAAATAGTAATATGATAACAATGCAAAATACATCCAAAAAGGAAAATAATACAGTCTTTTATGTATCATGTAGCGAAAAGATAAATTCGTATACAGGTAGCAAAAAAAGCTTTATTGGAAAAGGAACTTTGGAAAATCCAAATGGAATTCATAGTATAGAACTAAATAGAGAAAATAGTTTAGGGCAAGAAGGAATTATTGCAATAGAAATGAAGGTAAATCTAGAAGCATTAGAACAAAAAGAAATTATACTAACAATGGGAGCAGAAGAAAGTGTACTAGAGTGTCAAGATAAAGCTTATCAATACACAAATATAGGAAATGCTTTTAATGAATATGAAAAAGAAAGAAAATATTGGCAAGATTTACTAGGAAGATTACAAGTAGAAACACCATTAGAGTCAGTAAACATCATGTTAAATGGTTGGCTTTTGTATCAAACAATTTGCTCAAGATTACTTGCAAAAAGTGGGTATTATCAATCTGGAGGAGCATATGGATTTAGAGACCAACTGCAAGATACCATTGGCGTCAAATATATAGCTCCAGAGGTAATGGAAAAACAAATTATCAAACACAGCAAACATCAATTTATAGAAGGAGACGTACAACATTGGTGGCATGAAGAAACAAAAAGAGGAATTCGTACCAGATTTTCAGATGATTTATTGTGGTTACCTTACCTGACTGCAGAATATATAGAACTAACAGGAAATACAGAAATTTTAGAACAAGAAGAACCTTATGCCAAAGGCGAAATATTGCCAGAGGCAGTAGATGAAAGATATGACCTATATCTAGAAGCAGAAGTAAAGGAAAGCATTTATCAGCATTGCATTAGAGCCATTGAAAAAGCATTAAACTTTGGAGAAAATGGACTACCTAAAATTGGCTCAGGAGACTGGAATGATGGGTTTAGTACAGTAGGAAATAAAGGAAAAGGCGAAAGTATATGGTTAGGATTTTTCTTATATGATGTGTTAAAAAGATGGCTTCCGATTTGTGAGGAAAAACAAGATAAAAGTCTTGTAGAAAAATATACAAAAGTAATGCAAAATCTAAAAAAAGCATTAAATACAGCAGGATGGGATGGAAGATGGTACAAAAGAGCCTATATGGATAATGGTGATGTTTTAGGAAGCTTGCAAAATGAAGAATGTAGAATAGATAGTATTGCACAATGCTGGGCAACCATTTCAGGAGCAGGAGATAATGACAAAAAATATATATCAATGGAAAGCTTGGAAAAGCACTTAATAGACAAAGAAAACGGATTAATTAAACTACTAGACCCACCTTTTGAAAAAAGCAAACTAGAGCCAGGCTATATTAAAGCATACTTGCCAGGAACAAGAGAAAATGGAGGGCAATATACCCATGGAGCAGTGTGGGCCATTATTGCAGAAGCAATACTAGGATTTGGAGATAAAGCAGTAGAACATTTTAGAATGATTAATCCAATAGAACATTCACGAACAAAAGAAGAAGCTGGAAAATACAAAGTAGAACCATATGTCATAGCAGCAGATATTTATGGATCAGGAAACTTAGCTGGAAGAGGAGGATGGACTTGGTATACCGGTTCTAGTAGTTGGTTTTATGAAGCGGGCATCAGATATATATTAGGACTAAAAATTGAAAAAGGAGTACTTTCTATAGAACCATGTATTTCAAGCAATTGGGAAGAATATAGTATTAGATATAAATTTGGAGAAAGTATTTATCATATAAAAGTAAAAAATCCAGAGCATAAAAATACAGGAATAAGTGTCATGAAGCTAAATGGAAAAGAAGTAGAGGAAAAGAAAATAAGACTATGCGGAAGTGGCGGAATCTATAACATAGAAGTACAAATTTGAAAAAAGGAAACAAGTATGGTATAATAAAAGTATCACTAAATAGTATTTTTATAAAAAAGGAGTCACGACAATGAACAAGTCTAAAAAATTCCAGATCGAAAATTTGATCCTCCTGACCTTGGTAGTCGTCTCAATCGTGGTCCTGTGCATCAGCGCCAAAATCACCTTTCTGTCGATAGATATGTTTATCCTTCGGGATAATGCAAATTTCTACAATGAAAGTGTGGTGAAGACGGACGAAAGTGCCGACTACTACAATGATAACGATGCGAAGCGGCAAGAAATTTACAACTCTGATGATGCCCTCGTAAGAGGCTTCAGCAACAGCAATACAGCTGTGAAGTTGATAGGCGCTATCGTAGCTACCATTTTGTTTGTAGGCATTCCCAGTGCATGGATTTACTGCATTGTGAAAGTAATGAAAGCCACAGGAACAAGGCGTTATCATCAAAACATGGCTACCAGAAGTAGAAGGGCACGTATGTGAACTTTTGCAACCCCAAACGCACCAGCAATCGCTGGTGCGTTTGGGGTTGCGCTCAGAGGGGACGTAAAAATCCCAAGCATATTAACATAGAAGGAATTAAAAATATTACAAAAGTGTTACAAAAACACAAAAGTATTGCAAAAGAAATATAGCTAAGGTAAAATAGGAATATCCAAGTAAAGGAACACAAAAGAAATGCAAGGAGCACACAAAAATGAGAAAAGTCAAAAGCCTTGAGGCTGTAAGAGAGAGAGAGAGAGAGAGAGAGCTATATTCTAGAAAAATAAGTAAAGAGAAAGGCGTAAATGCCTTTATTAGAGATGGATAAAATAGATGACAGACTATTTATTGTATGAAATAAGTAGGCTGTCATTTTTGTGTGCAAAAATAAAAGGGAAAGGAGAAGAAAAATGGCAAAAAGCAAACTAAGAACTGCATCAGGAATCACACTTGTAGCATTAGTAGTAACTATAGTAGTATTAATTATATTGGCTACAATTAGTGTAAGTGTGATATTTGGAAAAAATGGACTAGTAAATAGAGCAGCAAAAGCAAAAGAAAAACATCAAATAGAAGCAGCACAAGAAAAATTAGTCATAAAGCTGGCAGAGTTGCAAGCAGATGCAATAGAACAAGGAAAAAGGTTAACACTGGAAGACTTAATTATTATTAATACAACAGAAAAAGATATGATAGTAGAAACAACCACAGAAGATGAAGAGGGGAATGAGATACCAGAAAAAGTAGTTATTTACAAAGAAGAGGGAGAAAAAGATTATACCAAAGTAAAAGTGGATGGCTATGTATTTAAAGTAGATGAAAACTTTGGAGTAGAATATATAGGAGGAAGTTTTGGAAATGATCCAAAAACGAATCCAGAGAAGGACAAAGACTATGAAGGAGCAGAGGATGATGATGAACTAGAAGAAGATGAGATTATTTTAGATGAAGAAAGACCAATTGACCCAGATGCAGATAAAATTCATAGCACAGTGCCAAAGGGATGGATAGGAATATACACAGAGGAAGACTTAATTAATGTAAAAAAAGATTTAAGTAAGAAATATATTATTATGAATGATATAGAGCTAACAAAACCATGGACACCACTAGGAGATAGAAAAACAGAATTTACAGGGTACTTAAATGGAAATGGATATCGTGTATCCAATATGAAAATAAATGGAACAGAAGGATATTTAGGAATGTTTGCAAGAACATCAGGAACAGCCGTCATTACCAACCTGACATTAAAAAATAGCGAAATTACAGGAAGCGGAAATTACATAGGCAATTTAGTAGGATACAACAAAGGAAACATAAGAGGAGTAAGCATTACAGGAAATATGAATTTAAGTAATACATCAAGATATATAGGAGGACTAGTTGGCTACCATAGATATTACTCAAAAACAACAACTGGAATAGAAAGAGTGTATACAGGAGGAACACTAAATGCACCACAAGGAACCTACGTAGGAGGCATTGTAGGACTAATGCAAGGATATAGCTCAACATATAACCACTTAACCTATATCAAAAATTCATATAGTACCATGGCAACAACAGGCGATATACATGTAGGTGGCTTAGTAGGATGTATGAGATATTCTCATTTGTACAATACCTATACAATAGGAAAAACAGTTGGAAAAAGATTGGTAGGAGGAGTGGTGGCAAGTGTGAATCGCCACACTTATGCGAATAACACATATTGGGGGAAAGGAATTACAGGTCAAACTCAAAGTGCATTAGGAATAAAGAAAACGGTACAAGAATTAATTAAACAACCAACATACAACAGTTATGATTTTACAAAGATATGGGGAATAGATGAAGATGAAACAACAGCATATTTGCTAGGAATGGAAGTGCCAAGTGCACTAAAAGAATTGTTAAAAGGATTTTTAACACAATTAGGAGATGGAACCGAAGATAACCCATATCAAATATGGACAGTAGAACAATTACAAAATGTAAAAAATCATTTAGAGGCATATTATATTGTAATGGCAGACTTAGACTTAGGAGAAGTAAATAGTTGGACACCACTTGGAACAGAAACCGCACCATTCAAAGGGAACTTTAATGGAAATGGACATACCATAGAGAACATGACCATAAAGAATTGTGGAAGTAATGCAGGATTGTTTGGTTATATAGAAGGAGCAAAAATCTATGATTTAACATTAGAAAACTATAATATAACAGGAGGAGCTGCTAATAATGTAGGAGGACTAGTAGGATGCTTAAAAGCAGGGAAGGCAAGTATTTCCAAAGTATATGCAAAAGGGACAATAACATTATCAAGTACAAGTTCTTGTGTAGGTGGGTTACTTGGCTATATATCATCCCCATGTTCAATAGAACAATGCTATTCAGGAGGAGAAATACTAGCCAAAAATGCTAGTGATGTAGGTGGTTTCATTGGACGTAGTTATCGAGGAGGAGCAAGCCAAACCCCACATATCGATAATTGTTATTCAACGACTAATGTAGAAGGTAATAAATTAGTTGGAGGCCTTATTGGCTATATGGAAGGAGGAGAAATAACATATTCATATGCAATAGGAAAAGTAAAGGGAACTAGTGATACAGGAGGAATTGTAGGAAGTAAATATGGGGGTGGAGCAACTTCATCATATTGGTGTGCAGAAACAACTGGTCAACTAAAAGGAAGTATTGGTGTAAATTTATCATTTACGAATATGTCAAAGCAAGCAACATATAGTGGATGGGATTTTGCAAGCATATGGGCAATAGAAGAAGATAGTTCAACTGCATATTTACAAGGAATGAAGGTACCAGAGGAAGTCTATACAAAAGTATCAAATTATATTCCTTATGAAGGAGATGGAAGTAGCAAAAATCCATATTTAATTACAAATGCAGAGCAACTAGATAGAGTAAGATATGACTTAGCAGGATGCTATAAAATAGTAAATGATATAAATTTAAGTGAATATTCAAAATGGGAGCCAATAGGTACAAGTACACTGCGATTTACAGGAAGTCTTGATGGTGATGGACATACAATTAGTAATATGAAAATAAATGCAGAGAATACTACAAATTTAGGTGAAAATATAGGACTATTTGGCTATGCAGCAGGAGGAACAATTAAAAATTTAACATTAGAAAATTATAGTATTACAGGTGGAAGTGGAAAATATGTAGGAGGATTAATAGGAACTAGTGATGGAGTAAACATATCAAAAGTATATACAAAAGGGACTATAAAATTATTAAGTACAAAAGAAACATTTAATCACATAGGAGGATTAACTGGAAGAAACATTTTATCAACCCAAATAGCATCAAATATATCACAGTGCTATACAGAAGGAGATATTATTACGCCAAATGCTACTGCAGTAGGAGGTATAACAGGAACATTAAGTGGATATTCAACAACATATAAGCATAACTTAAGTAATAGTTATACAAGTGTAAACATAAATGCAAAGTCTTATGTAGGAGGCTTAATAGGAACAGCAAGTTCATATACAAACATAACGAATAGCTATGCAGTAGGACAAGTAAATGGAAGCGATAGTGCAATTGGAGGATTAGTAGGCTCTACAGCGAATCCATCTACTTGTACAAGTTCATATTGGTGTGCGGAAACAACAGGACAACTAACAAGTGCATTGGGTATAAACACAACCATTACAAATCTAAGCAGACAAGCTTCATATAGTGGATGGAATTTCTCTACAATATGGGCAATCGAAGAAGAAACATCTCTTGCTTATTTACAGGGAATGAAAGTGCCAGACATGGTATATGATAAAATGAATGGATATGCAGTAATGCAAGGAAAAGGAACCGCAAAAGAACCATATATTATTACAACTGCAGCTCAACTAGATAGAGTAAGGTATAATTTAGACAAATACTATCAATTAGGAAGTAATATAAACTTAAGTAATATCACAAAATGGGAGCCAATTGGAACAAGTACGAATCCATTTACAGGTAGTCTAGATGGAAATGGATACACAATAAGTAATATGAATATAAACGAAAGTACAAGTACAGATTTAGGAAGCAACACTGGTTTATTTGGCTACATAAGCGGAGCTACTATTACAAATGTAGTATTAGACAACTATAATATATCAGGTGGAAGCGGAAAAAATATAGGTGGATTCGTAGGATATGCAGAAGGAGCAAGCATTTCAAAGATATATACAAATGGAACCATTACATTATCATCTACATCTAATATAGTAAGTTATATTGGTGGTATTGCAGGGCAGGTAAATTCATTGACAACAAAAGGAGTAACAATGAATCAATGTTATGCAGAAGGAAAAGTCATAGCAAATGCAGGGACACATATTGGCGGAATAGTTGGTGGAGCAGCAGGTAAATCAGCATATCTAGTAGCTATTAGTAATAGCTATTCGAATATGAATATAACAGGAAAATCAACAATAGGCGGATTATTAGGATATGCAGGTGCGTATACAAATATAAACAATTCATATGCACTAGGAAAAATACAAGCAAGTGGAACTTCAGCAGGAGGATTCGTTGGTGGTAAGTATAATAGTACTGCAACCTCATCGTACTGGTGTGTAGAAACAACAGGGCAAGAAGCAAGTGAATTAGGAACAGAGGCGACTATATCGAAACTAGTAAAACAACAAGGATATGGAAATTGGAACTTTAATACCATATGGGCAATTGACGAAGGAACATCTACAGCGTATTTACAAGGTATGAAAAAGCCAGATGCTGTTACACAAGTAGTAAAAAATTATCCAGTGATGGAGGGAATAGGAACAAGCACGAGCCCATATATTATAACAAATGCACAACAATTAGATAAAGTAAGATATGGATTATCAGCATATTATCAATTAGGAAATGACATAGACTTAAGTAGCATTACAAGATGGGAACCAATAGGTACAATTAATCTACCATTTACAGGGAACTTTAATGGAAATGGACATATAATAACTGGATTAAAACTAGAAGTGCCAGCTAGTCAAGAAAAGAATATAGGATTATTTGGCTATATACAAGGAGCAACCATAACAAATATAGGATTAAATGATTATAAGATATCTGGTACTGGATATGCAAATAATATAGGAGCATTAGTAGGATACAGTGAAAGAGGAAAAATATCGAAGTCACATACCAATGGAGTAATAACACTGACGAATAGAACATATTCTAACAATATAGGTGGACTAGTTGGGTATGCAACTTCAAGCAAAGACGGTGCAACAACAATAAGTGAGTGCTATACAGAAGGAACAATTCATGTAGAGCAAGGAAGACGTGTAGGAGGACTACTTGGAGAAGGAGTAGGATTATCAAGTTATGTTACTACAATTACAAATTGTTACTCTAATATGAATATAACGGCTTATAGCTCTATAGGAGGACTTATAGGAGAATTAGGCATATATACAAAGATACAAAATACTTATGCATCAGGCAAAATAATAGGAAGTTCAAAAGCAACTACAGGAGGATTATTAGGAGCAAAAGCAAGCTCAACAACGTGTACAAGCTCATATTGGGATACAGTAACAACAGGACAAGCAGAAAGCGTATTGGGAATAGGACATGACACAGCTGCAATGCAAACAGCAGCAACATATAGTGGATGGAGTAGCACAATATGGAATATAGTGGATGGAAGCTATCCAACTTTAAAATAAAAGCATAGGAAAAGAAGGATGTGTGGGAGCAGATATGCTCCCTAGCACAAATCAAAGGAGGAAGAAATGTCAAGTAAAGAAAAAAAGATGATTGTAATATTACTAATCGTAGTAGCAATTGCAATAGGAATACTATTTAAGGTAAAAAATAAAAATAAAGGAAGTATAGAAAAAGGAGATAGTGATATTTGGAAAACAAGTGGAATCGATGTAAATGACGAAGCATATAAAGACAAAAAAATTTATGAAAAAGATGGAGATATCATAATAGAAGGAGCAGATGGAAGTAAAACAATAGAAAGCAAAAAAGGAGAGCCAACAGACCTAAA
The DNA here is from genome assembly GCA_949747775.1 of uncultured Clostridia bacterium. Classification (GTDB taxonomy): domain Bacteria; phylum Bacillota; class Clostridia; order TANB77; family CAG-508; genus CALXVA01. Next base: position 29,442 of record CATKGX010000112.1, read on the forward strand.
GGAAGTATCAACACAAGAGAAAGAGCAATACGAAATAACAGATGTAAAAATAGATGTACAAGGAAATAGAACAAGCATAACAGGAAAAGTAAAAAACAATGGAAAAGACACACGCAAAGTATGTGTACAAGTAAAATTCTATTCAGAAAACAGAGCAAAAGGTTCAGCAAGTACAGTAATAGAAGGAGTAAAAGCGGGAGAAGCAAAGTCATTTGACATGTATGTTATGGGAAACATGAAAGGATTTACACATAAAATAGAAGTGACTTATACAAACTAGCCAATAAGTAATACAAATAAAAGCATCAGCAGAAATGCCAGATGCTTTTATTTAGCATAAAAAATTCAAAAATACTTGTACAAACAAATTTATTATGATATATTATGAATATAATTATGCGAAGTCTTAGATAAAGGGGTGGAATTTCTATGGAAGAAAATAACCTAGAAGCAAAAAAAACAATATTAATTGTAGATGACGAAAAACCAATCGTAGATATATTAGTATATAACTTACAAAAAGAAGGATACAATACATTAGAAGCAAATGATGGAGAAGAAGCAGTACGCATTGCATTTGAAGAACAAATTGATTTAATTTTATTAGACATCATGTTACCAAAAATGGATGGATTAACTGTATGCAAAAAAATAAGAAATTCATTTAATATACCAATTATTATGATTTCAGCAAAAGATGAAGAAATAGATAAAATATTAGGGCTAGAATTAGGGGCAGATGACTATATTACAAAACCATTTAGTGTTAGGGAATTAGTAGCCAGAGTAAAAGCCAATTTAAGAAAAGCAGATGCAACCACAAAAGTAGCAGAAGCACCAAAAGTAAATAAAAATGAGGTTGAGGAAGAAAACGTTGTTGTGATTGGTGAACTATCATTAAATCTAGATAAATTTGAAGTAAAAGTACGAGGCAAAGCAATTGATTTAACATTAAGAGAATTTGAAGTACTAAGATATTTAGCAAATCAGCCAGGACAAGTTGTTACAAGAGAAGTCTTACTTGAAAAAGTTTGGGGATATGAATATTATGGAGACATCAGAACAGTAGACGTTACAATTAGAAGAATTAGAGAGAAAATAGAAAACGATACCTCAAGTCCAAAAATATTAATTACCAAAAGAGGGGTAGGCTATTACCTATCATCAAAATAGTATTATCAAAACAAAGGGACTTTGGCAAAAAAATTGCTAAGGTTCCTTGTTTTCATGAAGGAAAGGAGTTATTACATGAATCGAAATATACAAGTTAAAGTTGTCCTTATATTTTTTGTATTAGGAATTCTACTAATTGCAAGTTTGGGTATGAAACATATTTATATGCTACAAGAATTACAATCTATACAAAGTAATGAACCACAAATGGTAAATATTTTACAAGAACAAATGAACCAAACAAAATTAATTATGGTAATTGCAACAGGGGTATACATGGTTATTTCCATATTAGTGGGATTTTTTGTATCAAAGGTATTGGTATCACCTATGAAAAAGCTCATTAAAAGTGCCGAAAAAATTGCCTCAGGAGAAAACATAGAAATAGAGCAAGCAACAAATGGCGATAGTGAAGTAGGAGACTTAACAAATGCATTTAGTATGATGACAGTAGAGCTAAAACAAAAATTTAATGAAGTAAATCGTCAAAAGAAGCAAATTGAAACAATTCTGCTACATATGACAGATGGAATTATCGCATTTGATATGGAAGGAAAAATTATTCATATTAACCCTGCAGCGAAACAGCTATTAAGTATTACAGAAGCAGATAACACTTTTGAAAAGATATTTAAGAAATTAAAAATAGATATTAATATGGAAAAAATAATATACTTAGAAAACTGGACATCATCAGAACAAAGAAAAAACGTAGGAGAAAAATTTATTAATATCCTATTTGCACCATTTCAAGATGAAAATGATAGACCAGGTGGCGTTATGGTACTAATACAAGACATTACAGAACATGTAAAATTAGACAATATGCGTAAGGAATTTGTGGCAGATGTATCACACGAATTAAAAACACCAATTACATCTATTATGGGATATGCAGATACATTACTAGAAGGAGAATATGACAAAGAAACACAAAACAAATTTTTAAATGTAATTGCATCAGAAGCAAGAAGAATGGCTAAATTAGTAACAGACCTATTAACATTATCTCGATATGATAATAAAAAAATACGTTCAGAACAAACAGAATTTGACCTAGGAGATCTCGTAAAGAAATGTCAAGAAAAGCTAAAATTTGAAATTGAAAAGAAAAATCACCATATGGAATGCTTTGTAACAGCAAGTGTACCACCAGTAGAAGCAGACAAAGACGGAATAGAACGAGTGGTCTTAAACATCTTATCAAATGCCATTAAATATACCCCAGACAATGGCATGATAAAAGTATATGTAGGATTTGTATACAATGATGCATATATTAAAATTATTGATAATGGAATCGGAATCCCAGAAGAAGACTTAAGCAGAATTTTTGATAGATTCTATCGTGTTGATAAAGCTCGTACTAGAGAAATGGGAGGAACAGGACTAGGATTGTCAATTGCAAAAGAAATTTTAAACCAAAACAAAGGAAGTATAGATATTAAAAGTGAAGCTGGCAAAGGAACAGAAGTAGTAATCCGCCTTCCAGCAAAAAAATAGGGTCTAATAGTATTGCTATTACTTAGTAATACTGATGACAAAAAAACAGACGAAGATTAGACACAAGAACTAATCATGAGGTGGGTGCTGACCACCTCTTTTTTGCAAAAAAGAGGATATGTGTTGTTGATACACATATCCGAACTCTAAGTCTGTTGCTATGATAACAAACTCACTTATAAGCTATTTATAGTATACGATATTCTGTATTATATATCAAATATATTTTTTTATTACTAATTAAAAGAAATAACAATATTTGCTAAAATGAAAACGGCAAAATGGACCTTGAATACATCATGGAGCATTTGGTCAAATCGTATTGACATATCAGTTCCAAAATAATATACTTTAGATATTAATAAAAAAGGAGGTTTTAGATGGCATGGAGAATAACTTAGTAGAAATTAGATGGCATGGTAGAGGCGGTCAAGGTGCAAAAACAGCATCGTTGTTACTAGCTGATGCGGCATTTAATACAGGAAAATATATTCAAGGTTTTCCTGAATATGGACCAGAAAGAATGGGAGCACCAATTACAGCATATAACAGAATTAGCGATAACCCTATTCGCATACATAGTAATATATATGAACCAGATTATGTGGTAGTAGTAGATGATACACTTTTAGAAAGCGTAGATGTAACAGCAGGATTAAAAGAAACAGGAGCAATTGTCATTAATACAACAAAGGATGCTTCTTATTTAAAAAATGTATTAAAGGGGTATCAAGGAAAAATTTACACGATTGATGCAAGAACAGTATCAATGGAAACATTAGGAAAGTATTTCCCGAACACGCCAATGCTTGCAGCAATTGTAAAAGTAAGTGGAATTATGAAAGAAGAAGATTTCATAGAAGATATGAAAGGATCTTTTAAACATAAATTTGCAAAAAAACCAGAAGTAATAGAAGGAAATATGAAAGCATTAGAAATGGCTTTAAAATCTGTAAAAGAAGTATAATGCAAAAACAGTTATAAAAAGTATATGATTGTTTTAAAGGAGGAAGAATAATGCAAATTAATAAAAACACACCAGCTTGTGATTTAACAATTGGAGGAAACATCTATGAAGCTGGAAATGCTAGGGAATTTAAAACAGGAGATTGGAGAAGTATTAAACCAATTTATATTACAGAAAAATGTAAACAATGTGGACTATGTTTCCCTGTATGTCCAGATGACGCTATTCCAGTTGGAAAAGACCAAAAAAGAACAGACTTTAATTATGATTACTGCAAGGGATGTGGCGTATGTGCAAAAGTTTGTCCATTTGGAGCAATTGAAATGAAAACAGAAGGAGAAAATGAATAACAAAATTTGAAAAGGAGAAGATAAAATGAGTATAAGAGAACGTTTAAGTGGAAACGAAGCTGCTGCAACAGCGATGAAACAAATTAATCCAGATGTTGTTGCTGCATTTCCGATTACACCATCAACAGAAATACCACAATATTTTTCTACATTTGTTAGCAATGGTACCGTTGACACAGAATTTGTTGCAGTAGAAAGTGAGCATAGTGCGATGAGTGCTTGTATAGGTGCTCAGGCAGCAGGAGCAAGAGCTATGACAGCGACATCAGCAAATGGACTAAGTTTAATGTGGGAAATGATATATATTGCATCAAGCCTAAGACTACCAATTGTTATGTCTTTAGTAAATCGTGCTGTGTCTGGACCATTAAATATTCACAATGACCATTCAGATGCAATGGGAGTACGTGATAGTGGATGGCTTATGCTATTTTCAGAAGACAATCAAGAAGCATATGACAACTTAGTAATGGCACATAGAATAGCCGAACATAAAGATGTATTGTTACCACTAATGGTATGCCAAGATGGATTTATTACATCACATTCCATTGAAAATATTGAATTAATTGAAGACGAAAAAGTAAAAGAATTTGTAGGAACATACAAACCAGAACATTATTTATTAAATGATAAAGAGCCAATGGCAGTAGGACCAATGGATTTACAAGCATATCTATTTGAACACAAATATGAGCAAGCAGAAGCAATGAGAAGAGCGAAAAAGGTCATTTTAGAAGTAGCAGAAGAATTTGAAAAAATGACAGGAAGAAAGTATGGCTTTTTTGAAGAATATAAACTAGATGATGCAGAAATAGCAGTAGTTTGTATGAACTCTACTGCGGGAACAACAAAAGATGTTGTAGATAGCTTAAGAGCAAAAGGAATAAAAGCTGGAATGCTAAAGGTACGTGTATATAGACCATTCCCAGCAGAAGAAATAGCAAAAGCATTATCACATCTAAAAGCAGTTGCAGTACTTGACAAAGCAGATTCTTTAAATGGAGCAGGAGGAGCATTGTTTGAAGATGTAGCAAGTGCAATGTATGTTGGTGGAAACCAAGTAAAAGCAGTCAACTATGTTTATGGAATTGGTGGAAGAGATACAACTGCAAAAGAAATTGAAACTGTATATACAGACTTAGAAGAAATTGCGAAAACAGGTAAAGTAGAAAATCCATACAGATATCTTGGATTAAGAAAGGAGTAAAAGGACATGGCATATAATTTTAAAGAAATTATCGCAGAAAAACCATCAAGGTTTACTGCAGGACATAGAATGTGTGCTGGTTGTGGAGCTCCACCAGTAGCAAGAATGATATTAAGAGCCCTAAAACCAGAAGACCATGCAGTAATATCAAATGCAACAGGCTGTATGGAAGTATCAAGTTTTATTTACCCATATACATCATGGACAGATTCATATATTCATACAGCATTTGAAAATGCAGCGGCAACTTGTTCAGGAGTAGAAGCAGCATATAAATCACTAAAAAAACAAGGAAAACTACCAGAAGATAAACATACAAAATTTATTAGTTTTGGTGGAGATGGTGGAACTTACGACATAGGGCTTCAAAGTTTATCAGGAGCCATGGAAAGAGGACACGACATGGTATATGTATGCTATGACAATGGAGCATACATGAACACAGGAATCCAACGTTCATCTGCAACACCAAAATTTGCAGATACAACAACAAGCCCAGCAGGAAAAGTCATTCCAGGAAAAATGCAATCAAGAAAAGACTTAAGCATGATTATGGTATCACATCATATTCCATATGTAGCACAAACAATTGCAGTAAATAACTTTAAAGACTTATACGAAAAATCAGAAAAAGCAATTTATACAGAAGGACCAGCATTTTTAAATGTATTAGCACCATGTCCAAGAGGATGGGGATATCCAACCGACATGTTAATGCAAATTAATAAATTAGCTGTAGAAACATGCTACTGGCCATTATACGAAGTAGTAGATGGAAAATACAAAATCACATATAAGCCAGCAAAAAAACTACCAGTAGAAGAATTTCTAAGACCACAAAAAAGATTTAGCCACATGTTTAAACCAGGAAATGAATGGATGATAGAAGAATTCCAAAAAGAAGTAGATAAAAGATGGCAAGAATTATTAGATTTAGAAGAAATGAGTAACAAAGAATAAAATAGAACAGAGCTGAAATCAAAACAATTTCAGCTCTGTTTTTGCTAGGAACTTAAAGCTCCTGAAAGGCCTGAACTAAGTTCTCACGGTTACGGTCACTCGAAATACTAATAAGCCACTGCTTTTCTTCCTTAGAAGGAATAAAACCAGTATCCTTCAGAATTTGTACAAATTCTACCGAGCCACAAGTGGCAATGGTAAAAAGAGTAATACTAGCATTAGTCCTAACGTCAGCGCCAGCTTCCAGAAGTCTTCTAAAGATTTTAACATCTTCAGAAAAAACCTTACCGTAAAGTAAGCTAGCGTACCGGTCTAATTTAACATCAAGACCGAATTCAAACAGAATTGGCAAGATGTCATCTGCATACTGGTCCCGAAGAACACCAACAGGAGAGTGATGTTTACTACCATTGGGGTTAGCCCCCTGTAGTAAAAGCCTACGTACCTCCTCGGCATCTCCAAACCGACAAGCATTCTCAAGGCACATATTTAAGCGAAACTGCGTGAGCCTTTGCTTGTCGCGACGCTTCCTGCTAGGACACTTGTGCTTATAAGGCCGCCGAGATGACTGATAATAGTTCATAGATATTTCCTCCTTTAATTAAAAAAGAAATTGATTTACAATTGAAATATATCGGAACTATTAGATATTATAACATGAAATTATGTAAAGTGCAACAAAAGGGCTATTCTATTGATTGATTTTTAGCAAAGTGTAACGCTTTGGAAGGTTCAAGGTGGGATAAGTCCTGCATATGGAGTTTATATTTTTAAACATCCGACAGGCTCCTGTTTAAAAACATAAACTCCGCGCGTCCTTCAAATGCATACTCTTCCAAAGCTGTATGAGCTAAACTAATATAATATAGTATTCTATATTATAGAGTAGCCCCAAGTATGTATATCCCATTTTTTTGAATAGCCTGAACGTTCCCTAAGACCCGCGGAGGCTTCAAAAGCGATTACACGCTCCTTGTGAGGGACCTAAGCTTTTTGAAAATGACCCTGCTATTGAAGGCATTCAAAAAAATGGGATATATATACTTGGGGCGGGTTATTTTAAATAAAACAAACCAAACTAGTGCAAAAAGAAAGACTCTCCTATCAATTTAATAAGAGAGTCTTCAAAAATAATACTCTATTCCTCTTCAGGAGCTTCAACAGGGCAAACACCTGCACAAGTTCCACAAGAAATACATTGTTCTGGATCAATTACATATCTTTCATCACCTTGTGAAATACAAGTAACAGGACAAGCTCCTGCACAAGCACCACAACTAATGCATTTATCAGTAATTTTATAAGCCATGAATCTTCACCTCCTTAAATATCATCATTTCCTTTATTTTTACTATCTTGCATTTCTAAATGTTCAAGTTCTTGTAGTTCTTTCATATTCTCTCGTTCTTCTGCATCTATCTTTTCAGAATAAGCTTGCTTTAAAATTTTTATATCACTTGATGGATATTTTTTATAAAAATAATTGTTATCTTCATCTTTAAATTTGACACGGACAATTTCTTTTAACGTTTCAACTGAATCAACGATACCTTCTCCGTCAACTGTCTTTACAGTTGAGCCAATTTTAGGAAGTCTTTTTAGTTTATCTTCATAAACATCTTGCTCATATTTTAAACAACACATTAAACGACCACAATTTCCAGAAATCTTTGAAGGGTTTAAAGAAATATTTTGTTCTTTTGCCATTTTAATAGAAACAGTTTCAAAATCGCCTAAAAAAGAACAACAACATAGTTCTCTGCCACAAACGCCATTTCCACCAATACGTTTTACTTCATCTCTTACACCAATTTGTCTAAGCTCAATTCTAGTTTTGAAAATAGAAGCAAGTTCTTTTACTAATTCTCTAAAATCAATTCTGCCATCAGCAGTAAAGAAAAATAAAATTTTACTATTATCAAATTTATATTCAACATCTGTTAAGTGCATGTCTAATTGATATTTTTTTATTTTCTCTTCGCAAATAGTAAAAGCTTCTTTTTCTTTCTTTTTGTTTTCTTCATCATGCTTTAAATCTTTAGGAGTAGCAATACGTATGACTTGCTTTAGTGGTGCGACTAATTTCTCTTCAGGAATACTTCTTTTACTAACAACAACTTCAGCAAGTTCTTCTCCAGCAGATGTCTCAACAATTACTTTATCTTTTAATTTAATATCTATGTAACCAGGGTCAAAGAAGTATACTTTTCCAGGTTTCTTAAATTTAATGCCAACTATATTTTTCATGAAATTCCTCCCACATTTTTAGTAAAAGATTATCAATACACATATCAAAATTTGCGTTAGAAGTTAATCTTTTTTTAGTTTGTTCTATTATTTGAATACAATTTGCATATCTCATATCTTGAGAATAAAGCAACTGATTCATTAATACAATAGAAATATATTCTAATACACTTTGAATCTTATCTTTTGCTTGATATAGACTATCACTATTATTCCAAACATCAATCATATCATTTTGTTCTAAAGAATGCAGAATTGTATTCATCTGAGTATATAGTTCCATATCGTCTTGTGTTTCAATTGCTTTTTTTATGCTACCATTACATACTTTTAAAATATTATCATCTAATGTGTTCCCATAATGAAGTGAAAAATAGGCATTTAACTCATCCTGTTTTAAAGCATGAAACACAATTTTAGTACATCTGGATTTTATCGTAGGTAGCATTTGGCTTTCATTAGACAAAACTAAAATAATAACTGCATATTCAGGAGGTTCTTCTAATGTTTTTAGTAAACAATTCTGAGCTTCTTTTGTCATAGTGTCACTATCATTAATTACATATACTTTTTTAGAAGAAGTGATAGGCTTTTCAGCAATTTTTTCTTGTAAATATCGAATTTGTTCTATTTTGATACTTTTTCCATCTTCAGGCTCAATTAGCATAAAGTCAGGATGATTAGAACTAGCATATAAGGTACATGCTTCACATAGGCCACAAGGCTTGTTTGTAAAATCAGTAGAAGTACATAAAATCATATTTGCAAAATCTTTCGCAAATAAAGACTTCCCAATACCATCTAAGCCTATAAACATATAGCTGTGTAAAATGTTATTCGTGCGAATGGTATGTGTTAATAATGACTTCACATTGTCATTTCCAATAATATGTTCAAAATGCAAGTACAAGCACCTCCCTATCAGATTAACGAACTTTTCCAAATAAATTTAATGGCCAAAAACGAATCCATACTTTACTTTCAATTTTTTCTAGAGGGATACATCCAAAAGCTCTACTATCAGTAGACTCAGGTCTGTTATCACCCATAGCAAATACACAATTTTCAGGAACAACTAAGTCATAAAAAGGATAGTTTCCTACACCAGTTGAGACTTCAGTCGTAACCCCTTCTGGTAAATAGTCTTCCTGCAATAAATTACCATTAATATAAACTTTACCATTAGAAATTTGCAAATGTTCTCCTGGAAGAGCAATAACTCTTTTAATATAACTTTGTTTACCAATTTCTAAAACATAATGTGAAAATTTACCTAAAGCAGAAGTAGGTTCTTCTGTATATTTAGCAGTTACATTATTTGCATCATAAATATAAGAACTAGAACTTGGAGCTTCAAAAGTAATAATATCTCCTCTTTCAGGAAGCGTTTTTGTGGTGCGCCCCCATCTATTTAAAATAAGACGTTGATTTGGTTGCAGAGTAGGTAGCATAGAAGGCATTTGTACAATTGTAGGTGTTCCAATAAAAAATCGAATTAGTAGCGCCAAAACAAAGGCAACTAAAATACATATAATCCATTCTATAATATCTTTTGTCTTATCATTTAATTTCATTTTAAGCAATCTCTCCTTTTTATTTAAAATATCTATGTTATTATATATTCTTTTTCTGAATTTATCAATAGTTTAGAAAATAAAGAAGAAAAATCTAAAATTTTGACAAAGTAAAAGAAGAATGGTACAATAACAAGCATTAGAGAGATTCGTCATTTAAGCAAAGTCTTACTTTATTAAAGGAGGAATTTATCAATGATTTACACACAAAACACTAGGCATGCTATGCTAATTGCTTTTAATGCACATCATCGGCAGTATGATAAATCAGGAGTTCCCTATATCTATCATCCTATCCATTTGGCAGAGCAAATGGATACAGAGGCAGAGTGTATTGTTGCGCTATTGCATGATGTGGCAGAAGATACAGATATCACTTTCGAAGAACTTGAAAAGCAATTTTCAGCAGAAGTAATTGAAGCACTTAAATTGTTGACACATGATGAAAGTGTTCCTTACATGGATTATATAAAAAAGATAAAGCCTAATCCTATTGCGAGAAAAGTAAAGTTAGCAGATTTGAGGCATAATAGTGATAAAACAAGACTAGAGAAGATGACAGCAAAAGATAGAAAGCGTAATGAAAAATATGCAAAAGCGATTGAGTTTTTGAGTGCGTAAATGATTGAATAAATAATTTGATTGGAGCCAATAGCTAAGATTTTAGCATTGGCTCTTTTTATATGTCAATTGGGATGGGGCATTTTGACAGAAAGTTAGTGCTTAATTGTTTTGGGTAACGCTTTGGAAGGTTCGAGGTGGCGCAGACCTGCATATAGGGTTTATATTTTTAAACATCCAGCAGGCTCCTGTTTAAAAACATAAACCCTGTGCGTCCTTTAAGTGCGTACTCTCCCAAAGCTGTGTGAGGAAGTAGGGCAGATAAAATAGTGCGAAATAGTGTATATAAATTGATGGTTATGATATAATTTAAAGTATATGATGAAGAGAGGAACTATATATGTTAGAAGGAAAAGAAATACAAGAGATAGCTAAGAAAATAGAAAGGGCTGGAGGAAGGCTGTACTTGGTGGGGGGAGCAGTTCGTGACAAAATAATGGGAAAGGCAAGAATTGATGAGGATTATTGTGTCACAGGACTTAGTCAAATTGAATTTGAGCAGTTGTTTCCAGAAGCAATGATTCGTGGTAAGGAATTTGCAGTATATGATATGGAGAAAAGAGAGTTTGCTTTGGCAAGAAAAGAGAGAAAAAGTGGAAAAGGGCATAAAGAGTTTGAAATTGAAACTGATAAAAGCCTTACTATAGAAGAAGATTTGGCAAGAAGAGATATTACAATAAATTCAATTGCAAAAGATGTACTAACAGGAAAAATCATTGACCCATATGGCGGAATAGAGGATATTAAAAGAAAAGTAATTAGAAAAACGAGTGATAGCTTTTTAGAAGACCCTTTAAGAGTATATAGAGTAGCAAGATTTGCAGCAATGTTGGGTTTTGAAGTGGAAGAAACTACAATAGAGGAAATGAAAAAGTTAAAAGAAGAATTACAGGCATTATCAGTAGAAAGAGTATTTACAGAGTTTAAAAAGGCACTTGGTAGTCCAAGACCATCTATCTTTTTTCAAGTTCTAAAAAAAGCAGATGTTTTAGAAGTACATTTTAAAGAAATCTATGATTTAATTGGAAAAACACAACCAAAGAAATATCATCCAGAAGGAGATAGTTTCAACCACACCATGAATGTAGTAGACAATAGTAGCAAACTAACAGATAAGCTAGAAATAAGATATAGTTGTTTAGTACATGACCTAGGGAAAGGAAAAACTCCAGAAGCCATTTTACCACACCATTATGGACATGAAGAAAGAGGAGAAAAACTAGTAGTAGAATTAGGTGCTAGACTAAAAGTTCCAAAATTATGGACAAGCTGTGGAAAAATAGCAGCAAAACACCACATGAAAGGTGGATATTTTGAAAAAATGACACCAAAAAAACAAATCGATTTTATTGAAAGGGTAGCAAAATCTAAGCTAGGGTTAGAAGGAATGAAAGTAGTAGTATATAGCGACAAATGGAGAGAAGAAGAGAATCCACCAATTGTTAGTTTTGATATCATTGGAAATAAATGCATTCAAGAAATAGATGGAAAATATGTGATGCAAAAATATTGTCTAAAGTCGGGATTAAAATTAAAAGAGAAGTTACATGAAGAAAGGGTAGAATGGATAAAAAACAATTACAAAAAAAGTGAGTAGCATAATTGACAATAAAGAAGTTTTACATTATGATATAAATAAGTGAAGCGGAGGAAAAAAGTATGCAAATGAAAAAAATAAAAGAAGAAAAAGCATCAGTATCAGTATATGTATTTATTGTACTATTTACTTATTTAATTATACTATCAAGCATATACTTTACCTTAATATCAATTCATAAAGCACAATTAAAAACGATTCTAAAAATAAAACAATCCTACGAATTAGATAATGGGAATATTGAACAGATATATCAATCAAAAATAAATACTGAAAAAGAACCAGAGCAAAAAGAATTTATATTTGATTATACAGGAACAGAGCAGACCTTTACTGCACCAGCGAGTGGTATATATAAACTACAAGTATGGGGAGCACAAGGAGGACAAGGTGGTCCTAGTAATCTTGGAGGAAAAGGTGGATATTCTACTGGAAACATTACCTTAACAAAGGGACAAAGCATATATGTATATGTAGGAGGACAAGGCATAGGTGCTACTACAACATCCACAACTACAAAAGAGAATGCAGGTGGATACAATGGCGGAGGTAGCTCGTACCAGGTGGGAACAGGAGGGCCAAGAGGATCAGGAGGCGGAGCAACAGATATTAGATTTGTACCAAATACTGACCCTTTAAATTCATCATCTTTATTATCAAGAGTAATTGTTGCAGGAGGAGGCGGAGGAAGTCTATACTATAATAACACATCATATACTTCAGGAGTTGGTGGAGGAACCTCTGGAACTAATGGAACAGTTGGAAAAGGAGGAACACAAACTGCAGGCGGAAGCGGATATGAGCAATATGTAGCAGCAGGGTTTGGATATGGAGGATATAAATCATCAAATTCAACATCTACGATCGCAGGAGGCGGTGGAGGCTGGTATGGCGGAGGTGCTGGAAATGCAGCAGGTGGAGGTTCTGGATTTATATGGACTTCAGCAACAGCTTCCAATGTACCAAGTGGATATTCAGTAGAAACAAAATATTACTTAACAGAAGCTTCTACAATTGCAGGAAATGCAGAATTTGATTCACCTACAGGTACTAAAGAAACGGGGCATGCAGGTAATGGATATGCCAAAATAACATGGCTAAGATTTAAATAATGTAAGCGATACATCTATGTTTACTTTTAAGTAAAACAAAAAAGGTATACATTCATATACAATAAAAAGAAAGATTCGTAAATCTTTCTTTTTTTTATGATAGACATTGACCTTTTGGGCATTTCCGTATATAATATACGTGTCTAAAAATATGCACTTTTTATTGTATGAAAAAAATTAGCAGTTTCATACAAAATATAAAAAAGAATTGTTTTAATGAAACAAGGAGGAAAATTTATGGGAGAAGTTATTGTCATAACATCAGGCAAAGGTGGAGTAGGAAAGACAACAACAACAGCAAACTTAGGAGCAGCTTTAGCATTAAGAGGCAAAAAAGTAGCTTTAGTAGACACAGATATAGGTTTAAGAAATTTAGATGTAGTAATGGGACTAGAAAACAGAATTGTGTATGATATTGTTGATGTTGTAGAAGAAAAATGTAAATTAAGACAAGCCTTAATTAAAGACAAACGTTTTAACGAACTATTCTTACTACCAGCAGCGCAAACAAGAGATAAAAGTGCAGTAAATGAAGAACAAATGAAAGAACTAATTAGTAAACTAAAAGAAGAATTTGATTACATATTAATAGATTGTCCAGCTGGAATTGAACAAGGATTTAAAAATGCAATTGCAGGAGCTAATCGTGCTATTGTCGTAACTACAGCAGAAATTTCAGCCATTCGTGATGCAGATAGAATTGTAGGATTATTAGAAGCATCAGAAATTAAAAATCCAGAATTAGTCGTAAACAGAATTAGACCAGCTATGATAAAAAAAGGCGAAATGATGGACGTTGATGACATTGTGGATTTATTATCAATTGACTTAATCGGTGTTGTACCAGATGATGAATATATTATTACACAAACCAATAAAGGAGAACCAGTAGTAACAAATCATAAAGCTCCATCAGGAAAATCGTATCTGGAAATTGCTAGAAGAGTTTTAGGAGAGAATGTCGAAGTAAATGTTCCAGGAAAAGAAGAAGGTTTCTTTACAAAAGTGAAAGGTTTTTTCTCAAAAGGTAAACACTAATACGATTTGGAGGTAAATTATGTTTGAAAACATTATAGGTTTCTTTAAGAGATTAGGGAAAAACAAACAAGAAAGCTCAAGTGATGCGGCAAAAGAGAGATTGCATTTAGTATTAGCGCAAGACAGAGCCAATATTTCAGCAGACTTCCTTGAAATGATGAAACAAGAAATTATAGAAGTAATCAAAAAATACATAGATATTGATGAAGAAGCAATTGATGTAAAAATGACAAATAAAGCAGGAGAAGATGGAACAATAGGTGCTCCAGCTTTATTTGCGAATATACCAATTATTACAATCAAAAATGAAGCAAGAAAACTAGAAGGAAGTTTAAAGACAGAAGAAGATACAAAGAAAGAAGAACCTTTAAAAAAAGAGGACAGTAATGTAGAAAATAAAGAAGGCAATCAAACAGAGGAAAGCGAAGAACCAAAAATAGAACCAGAGACGACAGAAGTAAAAGAAGTAGAACAGATCTTAGAAGACGAAAAGGATAAGAAGCAAGAAACAGAAGCCCAAAAAGAAAATAACTCTTTTAATAAAGAGCAAAAAGAAAATGAAAAAGAGGCGAAAGATGAAAAGGAAAATTCTTAAAAATGTCGAGTGGAGTATATTGGTTTGTACTATTTTATTAGTAGCAATTGGAATAGTAGCACTAACTTCAGCAACTAAAAATGCTGACTATGATGAACTAAAAAAACAAATTATGTGGGTATCGATAAGTGTCCCAATTATGTTTATTGTTATTTTTATAGATTACGAATTAATGGCAAAAATTTCACCAATATTATATGGAATTATTTTAATTTTATTAGTAGCAGTTTTATTTACTAGTGCCATCAATGGAGCTACTAGTTGGTTTAATATAGGACCTTTTTCGCTTCAACCAGCAGAGCTTGCCAAGGTTGTTATTGTTTTATTTATGGCATGGCTTATTACAAAAGTGCAAGCAAGGGGAAAAGATGAGGTAAATCGTATTTTGAAGTTAGCCCTTATATTATTTGCATTTGCAGTACCAGTATTATTAATTATTAAGCAACCAGACTATGGAACTGCTTTAGCCTTTGTAGTGGCATTAATATTTATACTATTTTCTGCAGGAATTCGAAAAAGGTATATAATTACATCTATCATATTAGTGGTTGTTTTAGTACCAGTATTATACTTATTCGTACTACCAGAACATGCTAAAACAAGAATAGATGTGTTCTTAAATCCTAATTTAGACCCAAGAGGAGCAGGATATAATATTATACAATCTAAATTAGCTATTGGTTCAGGACAGCTAGTAGGAATGGGGTTATTTAAAGGAAATCAAACACAATTAGGATTTTTATATCCAAAAACAACAGACTTCATTTTTGCATTAATTGGAGAAGAAATGGGATTTATTGTAGCAGCTATTATTATTTTCTTATATGTTGTGTTAATCACAAAAGCAGTTTATGTAGCGAAAACTGCAAAAGATGATTTGGGTTCCTATATTGCGATAGGAATTGCAGGTATTTTTTTCTTTCATATGTTAGAAAACATAGGAATGACAATGGGATTATTACCAATTACAGGAATACCGTTACCATTTGTTAGTTATGGAGGTAGTTCACTTCTTAGCAACTTTATTATGATTGGATTATTATTAAATATATCAGGAAGAAGACAAAAAGCGATATTTGTAGAATAAAAATAGGAGAAATATAGATGAATATGCTACACAAATTAAAAATAGGAAATGTAGAATTAGAAAATAATATTGTACTCGCTCCAATGGCAGGAATTACAGACCTGCCATTTCGCTTGATATGTAAAGAATTTGGACCACGGATTAGTTTATACAGAAATGATAAGTAGCAAGGGATTATTTTATCATGATGAAAAAACAAAATTATTGCTAGATATGAAAAACGAAAAAAGACCAGTTGCAGTCCAAATCTTTGGAAATGATATAGAAACAATGAAATATGCCAGTAAATATGTTAGTAAATATGCAGATATAATTGATATTAATATGGGATGTCCCGCACCAAAGGTTGTTAAAAATGGAGATGGAAGCAAATTATTGTTAAACTTAGAGTTAGCAGGTCAAATCGTAAAAGAAGTTGTCAAAACAGTAGATGTACCAGTAACAGTAAAAATGCGAAAAGGTTGGGATAGCCAAAATATTGTTGCAGTAGAAGCTGCTAAAATCTTTGAGCAAGAAGGTGCCTCAGCTATCACTATTCATGGAAGGACAAGGGACCAATTTTATACAGGAAAAGCTGATTTAGAAATAATAAAACAAGTCAAACAAAATGTATCAATTCCTGTTATAGGAAATGGAGATGTAAAATCACCAGAAGATGCTATTGAAATGTTTCAAAAAACAAACGTAGATGGAATTATGATAGGAAGAGCAAGCATGGGAAAACCTTGGATTTTTAAAGAGATACGAGATATCCTATTAAACAAGGAACCAAAGGTAATAGAGCCAAAAGAAAAATTAGAACTTATCAAAAAACATATAGAACTTGCAGTAGAGCAAAAAGGTGAAACAATAGCGATAAAAGAAATGAGAAAACATATAGCTGCTTACATCAAAAACATGAGAGAAGCTAGCAAGTTAAGAGATAAAGTTAATACAATTGAAACCAAACAAGAATTAATATTTGTTTTAACCGAATACTTTAAAAATATATAGAATAAAATAAGAGTAGATCATATCGCTCTTATTTATTTTTTTACCCTTTACTACAATAAACTTAGAACGATAAAATCAAAAAGGAGGAACCTCTATGCAAAAAAATAAAATAGACAAGAAAAAAATTATAATATTCGTGATGATATTGATAATTATCATAATAGCCTGTTTTTTTATAAAAAATGTTTATAAAAATCAAAAATCTGGCCATAATATGAGTAATAAAAATATTGAGGAAATTGAAGAATATATTTTAAATATTAGTTCATATGAAGCCAAAGTAGAAGTTGCTATCGAAAGTAACAAAAATAAAAATCAATATAAATTAGAACAAATTTATCAAAAAGATAAACTATCAAAACAAAAAGTATTAGAACCAAGTAATATAGAAGGACTTGAAATAAAATATGAAAATAATACACTAAGCATATATAATGCAAAAGTAAATTTAACAACAGTATATGAAAACTACAATTATCTAGTAGAAAACTTTTTATGGTTAAATGCTTTTGCACAAGATTATATAGAAGAAAAAGGTAAGGGGCAAGCAAGAGCAATAGAAGAAGATGACACCATCATTATGGAAACCAAAACAAGAAATGAAAATAACCAATATGTATACCATAAAAAACTATATATAGACAAAAAAACAGGTAAACCAACAAAACTCTTTGTGCAAGATGTTAACAAAAAAAATCTTGTTTACATATTATATAATGAGATAACAGTAAATGGTTTATCGTAAAAAACCGGTTTTATCGTATCTCAAACTAATAAATAAAATATATCAAAAAACAAACCTTAAATATAGAAATATTAGGAGTGAAGAATATGGTTATAAAAAGAGGAGATATGTTTTATGCAGACTTAAGTCCTGTGGTTGGTTCAGAACAAGGAGGAGTAAGACCAGTTTTAATTATACAAAATGATGTTGGAAATAAGCACAGTCCCACAGTTATTGCAGCAGCAATAACTTCTCAAACAGGAAAAAGTAAATTACCAACACATATAGAAATTGGCTCTCAAAATAATGGATTAAAAGCAGACTCTGTTATATTAACAGAACAAATAAGAACAATAGATAAAAGTAGATTAAAAGAAAAAATTGGTCATATTAATGATGAACATGTAATGGCTGAACTTAATAATGCATTAGGAGTAAGTTTTGGGCTATAATAACAAAAAATTGAAAGTACTATACTTTCAATTTTTTTATAATTTTAATTTCATTATATAAGTCATCAATTCGCTTTTGCCTTGTCACAAGAGCTTGCCTATATTCTGCTAAAACAGTTTGATAATTTTCAATACTTTCATCAGAAGCAAGAAGCAATTTCATTCCTTCAAGGTAATAGTTTTTAGTTTTTTCTTTATTTGCTTTTTCCATTTTTTCTCGGTATTGCTCTATTAATTCTAAACGTTTTATTTGTTCTTTTAAATAATCAAAATAGCCTACGACAGAACTAATTTCATATAAAATGTCATCAATGACAACTTTAAACAAAGTACGCAGAACTTTTTTATTAATTTTTCCAGATTTTTCATTTTCTGTTAGTTGATCTAATGCCAAAAATTTAGGATCTGGTTTTGTATCTTTAATTAAATCTTTTAAAGTTTCAGAAATATTAACGTGTGTTTTGTATTGTCTCTTCGTAACAATAGCATCATATTCATCTGCAACACGAATAATTTGTGCTTCCATAGGAATATCCTTTTTCTTAAGTCCATTAGGATATCCAGAACCATTTAAAGCTTCATGATGATATAAAGCGCCAGCAGCATACGGACGTAGCTTTAAATCTTTCATACACATTTCATAACCAAGAGTTGTATGTTTTTTCATAATCTCATATTCTTCATCAGTTAATTTGCCAGGCTTTGATAAAATTTCATAAGGGATAAACAATTTGCCAATATCATGTAAATAACCACAAATGGTACAATAAATAGTAAATCTTTGATTAATATGCAAATATTCACAAATTCTACATGCTAAGTTTGCAACATTTTCACTATGTCTTCTTGTAAAAAAGTCCAAATTACCTAAAACATTTAATTGATAACGCATTGTTTGATCTAAATTATATGATTTTAAGTTAACGGGACTATAAAAATCAAATTTTTCTGTGTACATTCATGTTCTCCTTTAAGTTTTCTTTTGTTCTATAAATCTATCATACTACAAAAAAGACACTTGGTCAATGTTAGTATATGAACTATTACATAAAAGATAATTTAGAATGATTTAAATGAAACGAAAAAGTAAAAATAAATTAAAAATTGCAAACAATAGAATTCTCTAATTTGATTGCTTAAAAATAGAAACAAAATAGTACAAAATACGCGCATACTTCATTTTATATCGGAAATTGCTTTGCTATTATATAAATGAAAAAAATATGTGATAGGAGAAATAGATGAAGAAATTAAATGTAATAAAAATCGGAAAAAAATTACAAAGCATCAGAAGGGCAAATGGCTATACACAAGAAAAATTGGCAGAGAAAATTGAATGTTCAACAAGATATATAGGAGATATTGAACAGGATAAATCAAAACCATCATACGAGGTATTAGTTAGAATATGCAATACTTTTAATATAGGAATGGATGAAATATTTAGTTCGTATCTAGAGATAAAAAGTAAAGAAGAATCTAATGTAGCATTATATGGTTTTGAGAAATTAAAACAAAATAACAAAGAAACAATTGTACATATGATAGAATACTTTAATAAAAATGCATAGTCCTATTTAGAATATTACAATAAAGAAAGTAAAAAAGAATTCAACAATGAAATAAAATTTGGATAAAGCAAGGCTAAAAGCAATGAAAATTAAGTTTCATTGCTTTTGAACAACTTTATAAAGAAGCAAGGTCTTGACGAATTTCTTTAATTTTCTCTACTGATAATTCAGTAATATTTGCAATTACTTCAACATCGAAATTACTTTTTAACATTTTCTTTACAATTTCAATCTTTTCTTTCTGCGTACCTTGTTTGACACCTTGTTCAATGCCTTGTTCAATGCCTTGTTGAATACCTTGTTCGATGCCTTGCTTAACACCTTGTTCACGACCTTGCTTAAGTCCTTGTGCAAGTCCTTCTTGCCTGCCCTCCTCAAGCCCCTGTTTTTTGTAAAAATATCTAGCTTGTGCTTCATCGTGTAGGTATTTTTCTTTTAGTTCTATAATTCTACGTAGTTCTGGGTTGCCACTGATTTTTTCTAACTGTTCCATTGCTTCTTTAATTTCTTCATTACTAACCATACTGTTTGATACCTCCTTACAATTAGGATTATCCAAAAAAGCTAGCCACTGAGCGATTTTATTATTCGGCTCTTTTTCTAATATACGTCTAGCTTTAGGTAATTCAAGTATACAAAGTTCTAATTTATCTGTCAAGATGATTGTGGGGTGATTATCAAGAGTTATATGCCATTTTAAACCCAATTCTTTAATATTCTTTAATTCTTGTAGTTCAAAGTCTAGTATCAATATACCAATAGTTTTATTAAGTGTATTGTACTTACTACCTTTTGAAAGCTGACTTCCAAAAACTCTGCTCCAATAATATAAAAATCTATCAACAATATCTCCATTGTTTGCAAGCTGAATTTCAATATTACAAAATGAGCCATCTTCTAGAGTAGTAGTTAAATCTAATATACCAAGTTTGTCATTAGGATATTCTTTAAGAATATGTCTATCCTTGTCCATATTAATAACATTAACTTTATGCCCAAGAACAGAAGATAGAAATTTGCTAGTTAATGCTTCATTATGAGTACGAAAAAGTGAATGAAATACAACATCGATTTTAGGTTTTAATAAAGTAGAAAAAGATATATTTTGTTTAGAAATTATTTGAGGACTACTAGATAAATCATTTTGATAATCAGTATTATCAGAATTAAAATTATTTTCTTGTTTCAATAGAAATCTCCTTTATGAATAAAATTTTAAATGAAAATATGCGAAAAAATACACCTCCTTTTAGATAAGATAAAATAAATCAATAAAGATATGTAATAATGAAAATAGTTGGCGAAGGCCAAAGATATAAATAGATTGATTTAAATATGCTAGAAAAGAAAAAGCATATTTCATTTAATGAATAAAGGATATCATAGAAAGAGAGAAAAAGCAAGGAAAAGATTTTTACAAAAAAGAACAAAATACGACAAAAGTTTGAAAGCTTGGAAATCATAAAGTAGTTGTTTGATATAAGGAATAAAGAGTATATGGAAGAAAATATAGACAAAAATTTAATTTTTTGTTGAAAAATAGCTCAAAGTTATATATAATTTACAAAACGAGTAAACTTATTTATGTAAGAAACAAAAAGAAAATAGGGTGGAAAAATGTATTTAAAAAGAATGGAGTTACAAGGGTTCAAATCCTTTGCAGATAAAACAGTATTAGAATTTAAAGAAGGAATTACATCAGTGATTCGGACCAAATGGTTCAGGAAAAAGTAATATATCAGATGCCATTAGATGGGTATTAGGAGAACAAAGCATGAAGTCCTTAAGAGGAGCAAAGTCTGAGGATATTATTTTTGCTGGAACTGAGGCAAGAAAATCACTAGGGTTTGCAGAAGTATCTATTGTATTTGATAATACAGATGGCAAACTACCAATTGAATATGGAGAAGTAACAGTTACTAGAAAAATATATAGAAGTGGAGAAACAGGTTATTTTATTAACAAAACACCATGCAGGTTAAAAGATATTTTAGAACTATTTATGGATACTGGAATTGGAAAAGATGGATATAGTATTATAGGTCAAGGAAAAATAGATGAAATATTAAGTAACAAATCAGAAGACAGAAGACATATTTTCGAAGAAGCAGCTGGAATTGTAAAATATAGAACAAGAAAAGCTGAGTCAGAAAAAAAACTAGAACAGACAAAACTAAATCTTCTTAGAATTAATGACATTTTATCTGAAATAGAAGCAACAATAGAACCACTAAAAATACAATCAGATAAGGCAAAAGAATTTTTAGATTTAAGAGAAGAATTAAAAAGCATAGAAGTTGGATTGTTTTTACATAACATAGAAACTTACAAAGAGAAAATTGAACAAATTACTAAAGATGAAATCATTATGCAAGAACAAAAACAAGTAGAAGATGAAAAAATGACAAAATTACAAACCTTAAAAGAAACTCTAAAGCAAGAAATTGACAGTATTACATTAGAAATAGAGCGACTACAAAATATAGGGTTTGAAAGTACCAATAAAATTGAAAAGATTCATGCAGAAATTGGAATTTCAAATGGAAAAATTGAAAATAACACAGAAAATATAAAAAGAATAGAAACAGAAATACAAGAACTAACACAAAAAGGAGCAGAATTAGAAGAAGAAAGTAAACAAAAAAAGATAAAAAAAGAAACACTATTTCAAAATAAAGAAAAGTTTAAAAAAGAATTAGAAGAAAAAGAAAAACAATTAGAAGAAATTAGTCAAAAGTTATCAGATAAAGAACTAGAAATAGAAAATAAAAAGCAAACAATAGAAAAAGACATAGACTTAAGATATGAATGTTCAGAAATCATTAGCAACCAAGAAGTAAACTATGAAAACTTACAAAAAAGGCAAAAAAACGTTTCGCAAGAAATAACCGCGATTATTTCAGAACTAGATGGAGCTAGAAGTAATAAACAAGAACTAAATAAAGGATTTTTAGAAATTCGCACTCAAAAAGAAAATTTAGATACTACCCTAAAGCAAAAAGCAAAAGAAAAGCAAGTATGTATGAACAAAATTAAAGAATTTGATGACACAATTAATCGTCTATCTTATGAACTTAGAATGAAAGATGCTAGACTAAAATTCTTAATCGAAACTGAAAAAGAAAAAGAAGGATATATCAAAAGTGTCAAATCATTACTAAAAGACTGTGAAAAAGATGAAGCTTTAAACAAAGGGACACATGGGGTACTTGCAAACCTTATCTCTGTACAAAAAGAATATGAAACAGCGATAGAAATGTGTTTAGGACAAACTTTACAAAATGTTGTAACTCAAACAGAAGAAGATGCGAAAAAACTAGTAGAACATTTAAGAAAAAACAATTTAGGAAGAGCATCATTTTTACCAATTTCAAGCGTAAGAGGAAAAAAATTAGACAGAATGATTAAAAACAGCATAGAAGGTGTTATTGGAATTGCAGCAGACTTAGTAAAATGTGACAAACAATATGAACAAATTGTGCTTAATCTATTAGGAAGAACAGTGGTTGTTAAAAATATGGATACAGCCATTAGTCTTGCAAAACAAAATTCGTATTCTTTTAGAATTGTAACATTAGAAGGAGATATTATCAGTCCCACAGGTGCTATTTCAGGAGGAAGCTTACAAACTAAAACAGTTAATATTTTAGGAAGAAGTAGAGAAATAGAAGACTTAGAAAAACAAATAAAAGAATTAAACGAGAAAATTCAAAATGCAACAAAAAGTAAAGAAGAGTATAGTACCTCTATTACAGATGTCATAGAAGAAGTAAGTAAATTAGAAAAAAGTTTGCAAGATGCTCAAGTAATTTATGCAGCAGAAAATCAGAAAATGATTGCCATAGAAGAAAACATTCAAAAATTAGAAATTAGAAAAGAGAAGTTACAAGAAGAAAATACACATTTAGAAGAGCAGAAAAAGCAAATACTAGAACTAAAAGAAGAAAAGAAAAAGGAAATAGAAGCTTTAACAAGTCAAATAGAAAGTTTAAACAAAATAGTAGAAGAATTTGCAAGTAAAAATAAAGAAAATCAAAAATATATAGATGATTTGAATTTTGATATTACAAATTTAAAAATATCTGTATCATCATTTGATGAAAGTGGATTTTCACTTGATGAAATGTTAGAGAGAATTAAGCAAGACATACAAAATAACAAACTAAGTATAGAAAATAAAAAATCCAATATCACTGCAATGCAATCAGAAAATGAAAATCTAAAACAAACAATTGCCATGTTAAATGAGCAAATTAAGCAAACCAAAGAAAATGTACAAAATAGTAGCACAAAAGTAGAAGAGTTAAAAAACACTAGAACAGACAAAAATGCAAGCTTAAGTGAAACAGAAAAACAAATTAATGAGCAATTTAGTACAATAGATGGATTAAAAGAACAATTAGTAAAAATTGATGTTAAGAAGACCAAAACACAGCAAGATTTAGAACAAGTTGTTAATAACTTGTGGGAAGAATATGAACTAACACCAAATGCAGTAGAGCAATATCAAAAGCCAGAAAACATTGCTCTAACGCAAAAACAAGTAAGCCGTTTAAGAAGTCAAATAAAAGATTTGGGAAGTATTAATATAGATGCTATTGAAGAATACAAAAAAACAAAAGAAAGATATGACTTTATGTGTGAACAAAGACAAGACTTAGAAACAGCGGCAAGCAAACTTCGCAAGGTAATATCAGACATGACAGAAACAATGAAAATCCAATTTGCTGAAAAATTCAAACAAATTAACAAGAACTTTAACGAAGTATTTACAGAATTATTTGGTGGAGGAAAAGCAGAACTAATTCTTCAAGACGAAGAAAATATTTTGGAATGTGGAATAGATATACAAGTACAACCAACAGGAAAGAAACTACAAAATATGATGCTTTTATCAGGTGGAGAAAAGGCATTTACAGCCATTGCACTATTATTTGCTATTTTAAAAATCAAT
The DNA here is from genome assembly GCA_949747775.1 of uncultured Clostridia bacterium. Classification (GTDB taxonomy): domain Bacteria; phylum Bacillota; class Clostridia; order TANB77; family CAG-508; genus CALXVA01. The sequence goes on from CATKGX010000112.1 coordinate 54,170, forward strand.
CCAGCACCGTTCTGCATCCTAGATGAAATCGAAGCAGCACTAGATGATGTAAACGTATATCGTTTTGCAGAATACTTAAAGAAATTTAGTAGCCAAACACAGTTCTTAGTGATTACACATAGAAAGGGAACCATGGAAGCAGCAGACACAGTATATGGTGTAACCATGGAGGAGAATGGAATTAGTAAATTATTATCTATGAGATTAGCTTAA
>CATKGX010000113.1 GCA_949747775.1 uncultured Clostridia bacterium
AACCTCTTAATGCATTTATTAATAATTCTATTAACTTATACACAAAGAAATTCTCTGAAAGAGGATTTATATAGCTTAATAACTCCCCTATCTTTTCAAATATATTTTTATTTGTCTTATTATTTTCTTTTATTGCCTCTGTTTGGTCTTTAATAGCGTCTGTCTGTTCTTTATTACTATTTACTAAATCTTTATGCCTATTTGCTTCCTCGTCTTCTACAGTAAGACCACCTACTGTAAAACGAACACTATCATACAATTTATAAGTATCTGGGGTTATTATCACATTACCATCAACATCATTAACCAATTCAAACAAATATGTTTCGTCATTATTAAAAGTTAAACGTAAATCACTAACGGGTATCTCATACCCTTCCCCTTGCATAAAAGTATGAAGATATTTACTGCCATTTAACTGAAACTTATATACAACATCATTATATTCATATTCTTCTGCAACACCATCATTATTAAAATCATACTCACTTTTAATTACTTTACTAATTCTTAAACCAAGCAAATCATTATTTTTAAGACTACCAGGCATTATCTTAATATATTCAAATTTACCTGTTGCTAAATCCTCAGCTTTATTCAAAATAAAAGGTGCAATAAAAGGATTATAAACTATTTCTCCACCTGTACTATCTGAATATAAAGTAAAATTTGAAACAACATTAGTAAAATCATTTGCACCATGACCGAGGATTTAACCCTTGCCAGAAAAGACTAGTTTTTTGTGTGTCTGGATAATACCAAAAATTATACCATTGGACTTTCTGACCACTACAAGTTCTTATATCTCCATTAGAATTAGCATATATTTTTACATTTTCTGCGCACTCTATCAAATAAATTATTTCTTGATTTCTATAACGACAACTAACCCAACGATTTACATTCGGATATTCTTCTAGAAGTTTCAAAATAGCATTATATTTATTACTATCAATATTAGTAGCAAAAACATTACTATTAAAAACAAAACTAAACAATAAAACCATTGCAAATACAAACAATGCTTTACATACTTTATCTTTTGTTATCATATAGCTACCTCCTTAACCTCAATATGCTTGCAACAAATGAAAATAAGAAGGCTATTATTAACATTACAAATACACCACCTAACAAATGAGTGTTTTGTGCTGTTAAATTACTATAATTTAAATCTGGATTTACAACTAAATTTGTACTATAATTTGATATTGCATTTGTATATATAAATTCTGCTTGATGTACACTAACAATACTACTTACATTACTTACTTCATCACGTGAATGAGTAGAACCATTATAACTATTATCATTTCGCTGCGAACTATCTATCTTTACTAATAACCCATCTGTAACATCAAATGTATCACTAGTTATAGCTTTTATTTCTTCTTTTGAAAAATAGACATACACATCATATACATTATTACTTTCTGTTACTGTATGACATAAATAATACTTATAGCCTTTTTTATAATATGCCCCTACTAGTCCTTTTACATATTCTAATTCTTGTGCACTTAACATACTACACCTTCTTCCTTAACAACCCTTGTTTCCGTTCGCTCAACTAAGTTGAGCCGAACGGGAAAACAAGGGAACTATTTTTCTTTATCTACTAAATTATTCATTTTATTTTTATAAACTTTTTCCATTATCCATGCTAGAATATTTACTAAAATCGATAAACCTACCATTACTAAACAAATTATCCAAAATATATTCATAAATACACCCCCTATTTTTACATTTCAATTCTTCTATTAAAAATCATATCAAACGCTATATTACAAAGCTTTGCTGTTACTCCAAATATTAAACTAAATGGAAAACAATAACTCACAAGCTCTGCTACTAAACTTACTACACTTGACCAATCCATACACA
>CATKGX010000114.1 GCA_949747775.1 uncultured Clostridia bacterium
ATAAACTCGCTGTTTGTAGGTTTTCCTTTTGCTGCAGATACTGTATATCCAAAAATACTTTCTACTGTTTCTGTTTGACCTCTTCCCCATGCTACTTCTATGGCATGGCGGATAGCTCTTTCTACTCTTGAAGGAGTAGTTCCATATTTTTGCGCTATTTCTGGATATAGCTGTTTGGTAATTTGATTAATAATTTCTATATCATTTACTACCATAATAATAGCTTCTCTTAAATATTGATATCCTTTGATATGAGCAGGCACACCTACTTCGTGTATCACATTTGTTACTAGTGCTTCTAGGTTTTCTTCATTCTTTTTATTTTCTGGGGATATATCTATGTATTGTGCCTTGATTTCTCTACTAATAAAGTTATTTTTATATTGTGATGGTTGAAAATATTTTAGTTCTTTCATTCTTTTTACCAACACATGAATGTCAAATGGTTTTACAATATAATATTGTGCTCCTAAACTAATTGCTTTTTGTGTTATTTTGTCTTGTCCTACTGCTGATAATATAATGCACATTGGTTTTTTCTCCATTTGAACTTCACTTAACTTTTCTAGCACCCCTAATCCATCTAAATGTGGCATAATAATATCTAAAAGAACAATGTCTGGTTTTGAGCTAAGAATTTTTTCAAAAGCTTCTTCTCCATCCTTTGCTACCTCTATTACCTCCATATCTTCTTCTTTTGATAAATAGTTTACTAATGTTGCTGAAAACTCCTTGTTATCATCTGCCACTAAAATCTTAATCTTATCGTTCACGCCTATTTCCCCCTAATAAATATTTTGTAAATTTTTTACATTTCTGATTATACATTTATTTCCATTTTATTGCAATAGTTTTCTGGAAATTTTTTCTATTTTTTCATTTTTTCATGTATTTTCTATCTTTCCTTTAATATATTTTTCTCTTAAAACAGCATATTTTATGATTTGCACATCCCTTTGTTTTTCTGTAATTAATTCTTCTTTTTCTTCAAAATTCACTTCAATGTTACAAGTCACATTTGTTTCATATTTTGTATTCGTAATACAAATTCCTTTTTTATGGCAATAAAACTTAAACTTTTCTAAATCTTTATAATCTATTGTTAGCTCTATTTCATATCCCAACTCTTGCTTTACTATTTTACTATTTTGAATGGCTTGCAAGGTTGCTTCTGAATAAGCTCTAGCTAATCCACCAGTTCCTAATAACGTTCCTCCAAAATATCTTGTTACCACTACTAATACCTGGCATAAGTCATTTCTTAGCAAAATATTTAGCATTGGTCCTCCTGCAGTTCCGCTTGGCTCTCCATCGTCTGATTGTTTCTCTTTGACACCATTTTCCTCTATAATTCTATAAGCATAACAATGATGTCTTGCATCAAAATATCTCTTTTTAACTTTTTGGATACATGCTTCTGCTTCCTCTACATTTTGTACATAAAAAATATCTGCTATAAATCTTGACTTTTTTTCTTCTATCTCTGCCGTTCCTTTTTGCATAATTGTTTTAAATTTTTCTATCATTTTTCTTTCTACTTTCGCTTCTTTACAACTCTTTTAATTTATTTGTGCACCTGCTGTATAGCCTGTTGAATAGGCAATTTGTAAATTAAATCCTCCTGTATATGCATCTACATCAATAATTTCTCCTGCGAAGAATAATCCTTTTACCAATTTAGACTCCATTGTTTTAGGATTAATTTCTTTAATACAAATTCCACCTGAAGTAATAATTGCTGTTTTAATATCTCCTAGCTCCTGAATTGTTATTTCAAAATTCTTTAATAAATGTACTAAGCTTTCTCTTTCTTTTTTGGTAATTTCGTTTACTTTTTTGTTTGGGTCAATTTCTGATAAGGTAATTATTACTTCAATCATCTTTTTAGGTAACAATTTATCTAAACTATTTCTAAAAGCTTTATTTTTTCCTTCTGCAAAATCTCTTAATATTCTATCATGTAATTTTTCTTCCGATAGAGCTGGCTTTAAATCAATTACCAATTTGATTTTTTCATTTTTTAATAGTTCACCAACATTTTTATATCTTAAAAGATGCGCTGAACTGCTTAGGACTGTTGGACCAGATACTCCAAAATGCGTAAATAGCAATTCTCCAAAATCTTCATAAATAACTTTTTTATTTTGTATGTCTTTTAACATCATTTTGACATTTCTTAGGCTTAAGCCTTGTAACATTTTACATATTTTAATGTCCTTTGCTACTAATGGTACTAATGATGGTCTAATCTCTGTGCAGGTATGTCCTACTTCTTTTGCTAATTCATATCCGTCTCCATTTGAACCTGTTCCAGGATAGCTTTTTCCCCCTGTTGCTAAGATAACTTTATCTGCTAAAAGTTTCTCTTGTTTTCCTTGTATTTCATAGCACACTCCTATTATTTTTCCCTCTTCTACCATAATATGTTTTACATTACTACCAGTTTGTATTTTAACATTTGACTTTTTTAATATTCGTATAAACGCCTGTCTAACATCTTCTGCATTATCAGACACTGGAAATATTCGGTTACCTCTTTCTTCTTTTACACGAACTCCTTCTTGCTCTAACAGTTGAATGATATCTTGGTTATTGAAATGATAAAAACTGCTATATAAAAACATTCCATTTCCAGGTGTGTTTTTTATAAAGTCTTCTATTGGCAAGCTACTTGTTATATTGCATCTTCCCTTACCTGTAATTAACAACTTTTTACCTAGCATTTCCATTTTTTCTAAAATAAGAACTTCGTTTTGTTTGTTTTGGCTTGCAGAAATTGCTGCTAATATTCCAGCAGGTCCACCTCCGAATAATTACTACTTTCACTTTTTTCCTCTTTTCTTTCATTTTGTATAAAATTCAAAAAATAATTTATTAACTACTTTTATACTTAGATAGTAATAAATTATTTTCTGTCTTCTTTCAATAATATGTTATATTGCTTGTATAAAAGCTACATATATTTTATTTTTTTATTTTATCTGTATAATACATATCTCCATACCATTCTGTATCTTGATATAGTTTTCCAATAAATTTTGGACTAATTGTATCTATTTTATAAACTGGTTCTTGAACAACTTTCCCTTCTTCATTAATTGAACCCCATTTGCCATCTTTCTTAATTCCGGCAAAACCATACTCATTAAATTCTGTTACCATATCATATTCATTTTGGACTTTGACATTACCTTCTTTATCTACAAAGCCCCATGTATCATTAATCTTTTTCGCATATAGTTTATGAGTTGGATATACTTCTTTACTGCTTACCTCTTTTCCTGTTAAATCAAAATATTTCATTTGTGTATTAGAATACAATTTAATATAATTGCCTTCTACTGCTATTTCTGCATTGTCCATAGTTTCTAGTACTTCCATATCGCTATTTAACAATGTAATTGTACCTGTTTTTGATATATTGGCTTGATACACTTCTGTTCCTTCTATTTGAAATATGCTATTATATTTTAAATCTACTAAAGATTTTCCTGTTAAATCAATTACTCCACTGTTATTTGCATGTGAAACTACAAAATAATTATTTTCTAATTCTTCTATATTGCTATATTTTTTATCTATAATTACTTCACCTTTATCATTTACAATTTTATATACTTCGTTTTGGTCACAAACAATAAAGTTTTTCCCATCTTCTGTTGGGATTTTTGCTAAAATATCTTGATTTTCTATCTTGTTTCCTTCTAAATCTAATATAGATAGTTTTTCATCTTTTGTAGCATTAATATAAATTCCTCCAAATAAAATGCTTTCATACTCGGTTGGTATTTTTATTTTTCCTTGTTTATCTGCAATTCCTTGCTTGCCATTTCTTTGAAGAACAAACACATCATTATATGCATTATAACTAATATCTTCATATTCATAGTTTAACAAAACTTTTTTATTTTTTAGAAGTCCTGCTTGTCCATCTTTTAATGCTACTAAATATATATTTTTATCATCTTTTGAGTTCACTACTCTTTCTATTTCAGTATACTGAGCACCTATTATTTTTTTTCCTTTATAATCTATATAACCATAACGATACCCGTCTTCATTTTTTTTGCTTACAATAAAACCTGCTTTTTGGTATAAACTATCTTTATTATAATAGTTATCTGCTGTAATGCTTTCATATTCTACTGGTATTACTTGCTTACCATTCATATTAATAACACCACATTGTTCCCCTTGCTTTACTAGTAACATTCCTTCTTTATACGTAATTGCTGAAATTTGGTCATATACTGGCTTTGTTATTTCTTTTCCATCTATACTTAATAATCCATATTTTCCGTTTGTTTTATATTTTAGGACACTTTTTTCATATGGTATTCCATCATAAGTGGTTTCTGTTTGTATTCCTTGAATATTAGCATATTCTTTGTAAATTTGTTCTGATTCTTTATTAAACACTTTCACTTTATATTCTTTTTCTTCTATACTATAATCATACATACATACAAAAACATCTTTTGATGGATTTGGTATTTGGACAATATCATAGATTGGCTCTACTATGATATTGCCTTGCCTATCTATAACCCCATATCTATCTTCTTTATTTATAATATGGTAGTCAATTTGACTTATCTTTTCTATTTGATAATCATATTTTGCTTTATTATTAAAATGCAAAACAATAAAAACGCTAAGTGCTATTATTGTCATAATTACTATTAATATCATAAATAAATTTCTTTTTTTCATTTTTATATGCTCTCCTTTGTTTTACAAAAATACATATATATTTTATATGTATTTTATCATTTTATCAAGCATATCTACATATTTTTACAAACTTTTACATATAGAATTCGTTTGTCTTCATATTCTTCTATTTTATATGTTAATTTTTCATCTTCAATAATTGGTTTTTCATCTTCTTCAGGTATTCTACCCAATTTTTCTAGTAAATAGCCTGACAGTGTTTCATAGTCTCCTTCTGGTATTTCTACATCAAATATTTTTTTAATATCATATAGTGTTGAACTACCACTAATCATATACGTATTTTCATCTAATTTCTGATAGTCCACTTCTTCGTCATCATATTCATCCAAAATATTTCCCATTAGCTCTTCAATAATATCTTCCATTGTAATTAGTCCAGCTGTTCCACCATATTCGTCTATTACAATGGCCATTTGTTGCTTGCTTTTTTGTAACTCTCTAAATAAATCATCTATTTCTTTTGACTCTGGCACAAAATATGGTTCTCTCATAATATCTCTTATATGAACTTCTTCATTGTTTTTTACAATTTTTAATATGTCTTTAATAAACAATATTCCTTCAATATTATCGATACTCTCTTCATATACTGGGATTCTACTATATTTATACTCATCTATTGTATCTAATATATTATTTAAGTCTTCATTGATTTCAATTGCATACATATCAGTTCTAGGTGTCATTACTTCTGATACAATAATGTCATTAAAAGCAAATACATTATTTAACAATTCTTTTTCTGATTGTTCAATTGTACCTTTTTCTTCGCCCTCATCTATCATCATTTTAATTTCTTCTTCTGTTACAATTTCCTCTTCTGCTTCACTTACTCCAAAAATTTTTGAAATCATATTTGTTGAGGCTGTTAATAATTTTACAAATGGTGATGTAATTACTGAGATTCCTTTAATAACCCCTATTGTAGCATATGCAATTTTTTCATAATATTTCATTGCTAACCTTTTAGGAACAAGTTCACCAAAAACCAATGTAAAGAAAGACAGTATAATTGTAATAATAATAATTGAAATTCCTCTCCAAATGTCTTGGCTAATCATTGGAAATAGATTAAATAAAACTGGTGCTAAATCATCTGCAAAAGCATCTGATGCAAAAGCACTTGATAAAAATCCAGCTAAAGTAATGCCAATTTGAATTGTTGCCAAAAACTTACTTGGATTTTTTAGCATTGTTTCAATTTGTTTTGCCTTTTTATTTCCTTCTTTCGCTTGTTTTGCAATTTTGGCATCATTCAGCGAAATATATGCAATTTCAGTTGCCGCAAAATAAGCATTTAATAAAATTAAAATAATTGGTATGATTAATTGATAAATCATTTTTTTCTTCCTTTCACACTTCTCAATATAATTTTATTTTATGTACATTTTTAATATTTATTATATTTTTTTACAATATCATAAAATTTATCTTTAGTCAAATTTATCCATTATGTATTACTAAAATTATATGTTATGTAAAAGAAATCAGTGACAACTGCACATTGCTTTAAAAACCTGTTACTGGCAATTTTTCTTCTTTTTTACCTGTAACACTGATTTGACTTTCTTCTTCAATATCTTTATCTTCACTTTCTGGCTTTTCATAGTTATTTACATTAATCGTACAGGTTTCGTTATATCTTAATTTTACTTCTATTCTTTCGTCATATTGGGTATATCCATTTGGTGCCTGTGCTTCTTCTATAAAATATGTCCCTGGAATTACTCCTTTAATCTCCGCCATTCCATATGCATTTGTTGTTACATCTGCATAAACTATTTTTCCATTTTTGTCTAAAACATTAAATTTTGCATTTAATAAGTTTGAGCCAGTTTCTGCATCTTTTTTTGTAATTTGGATTTTGGTTTTATTGGCTGGATAGTAATCGGTAAGACAACCTTCTATATACTCCCACTCCTCTGTTGTAAGTGCGTAATCTTGGTAAAAGCCTGTTGTTTCACCATATAAAATTGGCATTGTTTTTAGGGTTGCTGTTGCTTTAATATAAATTTCACCTTTTGGATCACATTTTACACCAACTTCTGCTACTGGAATTAATATTTTAAATTCTTCATTACCAGCAAATTCTGTTTTCTCTACATTATTAATGTCTGTTATTTTAATTCCATTAATAGAGTTTACACGATCTAATTTTATTCGATAGCTTTCACATTCTGCATTTGTTTCCACTTTATAAGTTCTACTAATATAACCTTCTAATTCGTTATCTTCTTTCCAATTGCTAGTCACTTTTTTTACTTCTACTTTTGCCGCAATCTTTGCTTTATCTGAACTTTTTGCTTCTTCTGAAATTGCCATTGCTGCACTAATTACTCTTTGTCCCGCTTCTCCTATTGATTCAAATTCTGACCAATCATATGGATATAACACCCCATATACTGCAAACATAGTTGCCGCATATGCTTCCTCCTCTGTTCTACATCCTATTTCTTGTGGTGTTTTATATGGATAACCTTCTGTAATTGCTCTCCATACTGCCATATTTTCTACACTTTTATTTACTTTAGTTATTACATTCCCATACATGTCTACTCCTAACAAATTTCTATTTAAAGAATATGCTGGGTATTCTAATCCATCTTTTTCATATACAATATATTGTATTGTCATAGATTTTTCCCTAAAATAAACATACTCTAGCTCTCCTTTTGAATATAACTCTGCTTGATTCACTATATATGAACTTACTGCACTTACCTTATTGTTTATTTCTCCTGTTGTTCCTAATAGTAAAATGACAATCATGGCTGACCACACTATCTTTTTTAATTTTATCATATATTTCCTCCCTTTTATTTCACTTCTACTGCTTGAATACATCTTCTATATTCTCTTTTGTTTATTTCACATGTAATTAGTGTTATTCTATTATCTTTTGTATTTTGTATGTATTTCCAATCTGTTTCTTTTATTAGCTGATTTACAACCACTTGATACTTTCGTTCTCCTTTTTGAGTACAATAAATAATAACATCTCCTTTTTTTAGTGTTTTAATATCTTGAAAGAAATTACATCTATATCCTCTATTGTGACCTGCTAAAGCTACATTTCCATTCCACTTTGCACTTCCACTAAAATGTCCCACTGTTCGTCTTAAATCTTCTGCTTCTGTTCCTTCTGTAATGGGAGCATTTACATTTAGTTTTGGTATCTTTATTCTCCAAGAATTGCTTGAAAAAATATTTACTTTTCCTATCTTCCTTCTACTGGCAATTTTAGTAGTTGGCAAGCTCTCTATTTTTTCTTCGTCCTCTTCTACTTCTTCTACATATATCTCATCTATTCTACTAAAACTATCTACTTTTCCTTTGTTTTGCCAGTCATTTTGCAAAAAACGGAAAGCATCTAATAAAATTATTAGAATAAAAATGAGCCAAGTGATGATTAAAACACTCCAAACAATATACTTTTCTATACGTTTTAACACATAGCATTCATCTCCTTTTATTTCTGATTGATTATTTTTCTTAATGGGATTTTTCCTTTAGAAATATAAATAATTTGAAAAAAATCTAAAATTGCAATTTTTTGATAGGATTATATTACTACGACTTTGCTTATTTGTAAAGCAAAATCGTTCGTCTTTTTTTGAGTATTTTCGACAATATAAGCCTATAAAAAAAGAAGAACAAGCATCTTTTAGTAATACTTGTTCTTCTTTTTAAATTACAGGTATTGTTACACGAAATCCAAGTGAGTTCCCTGGATATCCACTGTATGATCTAAAGCCAAATAAATCTTTTCGTGTAAAAAATAAATTTCCTCGGCTTGGAAAGTCTTTTGCATTTCCATACCAGCTGCCTTCTCCTGAATACAATATTCCATTATTTGTTTCATATATTGCATCTCCATAGTAGCCATTTGAAGGAATTGTTATTGCATAATCCTCTTCTCTAGTATCTATTGTATTGTCTCTCGTTATTGACTTGTATACATTTTTATATTTACTTTTTCCTTCTACTAAATTTAAACCATAATTTTTTAAATCTCTATCATCTTTATCTATATATGCTGCTGTATATTCTTGATGTATACTATGCATGTCATATACGCCATATACATTCCCTGTTGTACTTGCTTTTTTTCCTTCCTCTGTATGATATGTCTTATCCATTTGAGTTATTGGATTATTATCTTTTGCAGAGCTCCCTCCTATTCCTGTTATTGCTTCTTTTTGATTGTTAACATATACCTCTTCTTCTATTCCATATTTGCTTCTACTTAAATAAGCTATTGCCCCCCATTCATCATTTTTGATTAAATGTGGGTCTACTTTTTCTTCATCATTTGTATTTAGTCCATATGGATTTCCTTCTGCATTCATAGATAAGCATAAGGAATAAATCTTTCCAACATCTATTCCCCACCACATTGAAACATTTGCTTTTATCATCATTGTTTTATCTATTCCATTATGATATCCCAATGTAAGACCTTTTCCTGATTCTGTATGGCTACTTTTATATTTTCCTACCCAAAATCCATCTAGCTTTTTTCCTCCGAAGTCAAATGCTGGATGTACTACATAGTCTTTCATTGCTCCTCCTATTGTAGCACTTGGATACTGCTCTTTACTATCTCTTGTATACTTTGTTCTAGTTACTGTATTTACATTTTCACTATTAATAAACACTATACTCATTTTTCCTGCTTCAGTATCACTTTTAAATTGGTGGTACATGCTTCTTATTTGATAAGCATATCTTGGTATCCACACTAATTGACTATATGTTTTGCTTTCATCTAGTATCTCTACTCCATCTACTGTCTTAAAAGTACTATCCCCTAATACTACATTTGCCCATTTTTTATCTTCTTTTGTATAACTGTACCACTCTTTATCATCTTGTGTTGTTTTTTCCCAATTTGTTCCATTCCATTTTACTGGTGTCATTCCTTCGCTTAGCCTTGGAGCATTTGCAACTGACTCTTCTTCTTTACTTGAGCTTACTTCTTTTACTGCAGTTCCATATTCATTAATTGCTGTTGCCCTTATTATATAGTCTTTCGTAGTATCAATTCCTTTTATTTCTAGATTATCCTGTTCTCCTATAACATCTATCCAGTTTGCTTTCTCTATTCCTTCTTCTTTATATTCGTAAGAATATTTCTCTGCTCTTATTGCTTCTACTGTTACTTTTATTGTATCTATTTCTATTTGCAAATCCACTTTTCTTATTCTTGGGGGTAATTTTCCCGCTTTTCCATCTATTGTTATTTTTACATCATTTTCGCCTACTGGTTCTATTAACACACTATATCCGGTATCTGTAATTACCGTTTTACTTCCATCTCCATTATCGGTTACTTCCTCTGGCGTGGTTATGTTCTGATTCATTAATTCTTCTACATATGTATCCACTGTTACTTTTCCTATATGATTCGTATTACTTGCTACATCTGTTTTTACCAACTCTAATCTTTCTTTTTCTCTTTCTAACTCATGCAGTTCTTTTCCACGTACTGTTCGGTCAATGAATCCATCATTTAATATAATACTTATACTAATTGTTGCCAGTATAATTAATATTACAATTGTCACTACTAGTGCTATTAATGTTATTCCTGATTTTTTCTTAAATTTAAGCTTTTCCTTCGTTTGCTCCATATTCTTTCTCCTTTTAATTGCATTTTATACAATTGATATTTCTCTGTCAATATTATTTTTACCTTTTATCATACTTCTGTTTACTTGTTTCCATAATTTAATACACCTATTTTTAGATACTTCTTTCTACATCAAAAAGACCTCTACTAAAAAGTAGAAGTCCTTTGTTTATAAAAATATCTTTAAGGGTAATTTATCTATATAACATGTATTGTTTTATTGGTTGCTAATTCGTATAGGCACCACACTCACTTTCATAAAATATTTTTGTAAAATATATTCCATTAATTTAATTTTGCTCTCTTCCTTTCTTTGTGTTATATTTTTAACATTCTTCTTTATATCTCCTCCCTTCATTAATTCTATTTTATCCATTCGTTATGTCTTTTTTGTGAATAATTTTTGAAAGGATTGTAAATATACTTTTAAGGTTTTATTAAGAAAACTCTATCTAATTCGAAATAAAATTCTACTCCATTTTCTTTATTCGTAACACCATAATGGTTCTGATAATTATTCATAATAGCCTTTACTAATGCTAAACCAATACCAGTTCCCCCATCTTCTCTGTTTCTTGAACTATCTGCTTTGTAAAATCTACCCCATATTCTTTTTAAGTCTTCTTCTGCAATATTTTTACCAGTATTAAACATTGATAGCCTTACTTTTTGATTTTCTTCTATTTTTATCTCAATTTTCTTTTGACCATCCACTTCTTCACAATGTTTTATGGCATTTGTAAAATAATTTCTAACGACCTGTTCAATGTAAAATTCATCTGCATACACATAAATTGGATTTTTTGCGTTAAATTCAACTTCTATGTGATTTTCTTCTAACATTACATTACATTTCCTGATGACTTCATGGGTAAGTTCTACAATATCTATATTTTCATTATGAAATTCTCTTTTACCATATTCCAATTTCATTAGTTCTAATAGCTGTTTTACTAAACGATCCATTTTATTACTTTCATCTAAAATAACCTCTGCATAAAACTTTCTAGATTCTTCATCTGTATTAACATTTTCAATTAACCCTTCCGCATACCCTTGAATTAAGGCAATTGGTGTTTTTAACTCATGCGATACATCTGAAATAAATTGTTTTCTCATATCATCTATTTTTGATTTTTCTTCAATATCTTTTTCTAGTTCTACATTGTTTTCTCTTAATTGTTTTATAACTTTTTCTAATTTGTCTGACATTGTATTAATACTTTTTCCAAGTTCATTAATTTCATCTTCTGTATCTGTAATTCGATACTTTTTACTAAAATCTAGTCTTGCCATTTTATTGGCAATATCATTTAATTGTAAAATTGGTTCTGTAAATTTTCTTGATACAAAAGATGCAATAAAAGCAGAAATTAAAATGGTAATTCCTCCAATTAAAATTAATGCTCTATTTGATATACTAACACTTTCTTCTATTGGAACTACAGGAATTCTAATATACAAGCTATATCCATTGTTCAATTTTCCTGCTAATAAAAGATAACTAATACTATTCCCCTCATCATCGATTCTTCTTATTTTTATATTACTATCTTGATAAATAATGTTATCCTTTTCTTGATTTTTGCTTTCTATACTACTAATTTTATTTAATGTACTAAAAAAGTCTTTATCTGTACTAAATATATATACGTCATCTTCTGTTTTAATAAAAATATCAAAATTATTATTAAAAGCAATTCTTTTTAGTTCTGTTTCTATATTATTGGTTGTATTATGCTCATAATATAAATTAATTCTGTGATATACTTGCCTTACTGTATTTGTCTTAGAATACAAATAGAATGTTTCTAACACTACATTGTTAGCCAAAATTAAACATAACACAATAATCGTAATAACAATACACATTGTAAAAAATAATTTGAATCTTACGGACTTCATTCTTTCTTTGAAAGTTGACATTTTTTATTTCTTCTCCTATTTTTTTCTATTTCACTTCGAACTTGTAACCCACGCCTCTCATGGTTTCTATATATTTTCCTTTTTTTCCAAGTTTATGACGTATTTTTTTAATATGACTATCTATTGTTCTTGAATCTCCATAATAATCATAGTTCCACACATTATTTAATATTTTATCTCTAGATAATGCAATATTTTGATTATCCATTAAATACTTCAAAAGTTCATATTCTCTTAAACTCATTTCTACTACTTTACCATCTACTGTAACAGTTCTTCCTTCTTGGTCAATTACAATTCCTCCATAATCTTTTACTTCTTTTGTATCTCCCATCGTTCTTTTTAAAATTGCCTCTACTCTTGCTACCAAAATTTTAGGACTAAATGGCTTTGCAATATATTCGTCTACTCCAAGTTCAAACCCAAATAATTCATCTTGCTCTTCTCCTCTTGCTGTTAGCATAATAATAGGAAGTTTTGAACTTTGTCGAATTTGCCTTAAAACAGACCATCCATCTAGTTTAGGCATCATAACATCTAATAAGATTAAATTAATTTTATTTTCATTTTCTTCAAATACTTTTAATGCCTCTTCTCCATCTGCTGCTTCTAATATGCTGTATCCCTTTTGCATTAAAAAGTCTTTAATTAATTTTCTCATTCTTGATTCATCATCTACAATTAATATTTTTATATCATTCATACAAAAGCCTCCTAATTTTTTACATAATTATTATATATTATACAAGCAAAATATGTCCATATCATGAACAAAAAAAGAATTTTTATATAACAAAAGTGCCTCTAATAAGAGACACTTTTGTTAAGTTTTAGCAAAACTGAATTTTTAAGGTTTTGTGGCTAATCATTTTTTTAATTTGCCACTTTCCTTCTTAGCTGAAGGAAATCACCTTTTTCTTCAATGCTTTTGTAATGATACTTTGCGTGCGATTCCACATCTGCCCATCGTTTCTTACCATTCTCCCATTCTTTTTAAAGCAATGGGAGCAGTCTTCACGGCTGGTATAACTTTTCCACATGATAATAGCATTCTTACGAAGATGCTGTCCGTGCCAGTAGGTCTTTTTCCGGCGCTCAGCTACCTGCCCACGCTGAATGAGCTTGTCGCAAAGATATATTTCATCCGCCAGAAAATCCTCAATGGTAATACCTGCCATATCGAAAATCTCCTCATAGATTTCTCTGTAGATATCTTCCGCCTCTTCCCTAGCAAACTTCTCGCTATCAGGCTCGCAGCACATCGCTACATCATACCAGCAATCCCACAGAGGATCATTACTTTCCTCTACTGTTACCTCTGCTATCCTATTAGAAGCATTCCTAACCTTAAGCCTTGAAATGTCACTAACATATTCATGATCCCTCCAAGCAGTATATATCCCAGTCTTCGCCGGTGAGAATTCTCCGTCAAAGTAAATGTCAAGGTCATTCGGATGCTCACAAAGGTCATACCACTCATCAGGGTCATACCACTCATCGGAATCCTCCAAGTCGTCACGATAATCATCCCACTCATAGGAGTCTTCTGGATAATCCTCCCACATATCGGGGTCTTCTGGATAATCCTCCCACTCATCGGGGTCCTCTGGATAATCCTCCCACTCATCGAGGTCTTCCGGATAATCCTCCCACTCATCGGGGTCTTCTGGATAATCCTCCCACTCATCGGGGTCTTCTGGATAATCATCCCACTCATCGAGGTCTTCCGGATAATCCTCCCACTCCTCTTTGAGATAGTCATCGTCAGCACACGGCTGAGTGCTTTCCGCATTAATAGTCCGCTCGAGTTCGCCGTCCTGCATGGTCTTTCTGTTCTCATGTGCCATAGTGTTCATAGTAGTTACCTCCGTTGTCATTTTTTCTATGTCCTGGGCTATTTTTTCAATAGCCTCCCGGTTTGCCCTAGAAGTCGCCTTTGCTTCTTGAAGCCTCCTCTCACATTCTTCGAGAAACCTCTGGTGCTCTGCCATCATGCTATCCATAGACTTGGAACCATTAGCGTTTTTGCACATACGTATCATTCTCCTTATGTAAAATATGGTAAATTCCACTATATTAGATTGTATCATACTTTACATAACGTGTCAATCTCTAATAAATTATAGCCTTGCAATAGCAGCTTTTATCTTTATTCCTTGCTCACAAAACATCTTTTCATGCTCTGTTTCTATATTTTCCCAAAAGTTATTCTCTGACTTTAAATCATATGTACATTTTTCTACAGTAAAGCCTGCTTCTTTAAAGTATGCCAAACTTTCCGTAAATAAAGCATCGTCATCGGTCTTAAAATAAATTGTTCCATCCTTTTGTAAAAATGTTTTATATTTTTCTAGCTGTCTTGTATGCGTTAACCTTTTCTTATGATGCTTTCCACGTGGCCATGGGTTACAAAAATTAATATAGATTCTTTCTACTTTATCATTTTCATCCAATATATTCATCACTCTTTCAATATCATATCTGGTTAAATATATGTTGTCTATTTCTCTTTGCGCTTTTGTAAATTC
>CATKGX010000115.1 GCA_949747775.1 uncultured Clostridia bacterium
AAAATATATATCTATTCCTTTGAGAGCGGATTATTTTTATAGCTGTTCTCCTAAAAAAGTGCGATATAAAAACTGCTGCTCTATTTTGGTAACGCTTTGGAAGAATCGGGGTGGGATAAGTCCTGCGCCGTTCCATTCATGTTTTAAAATCTCCGACAGGCTACGATTTTAAAACATAAATACCCGCGCGTCCTTCGATTACGTACACTTCCAAAGTTGTGTGAGATAGAAAGGTGCTTTAAGATAATTGTGTGGTGATATTAAGATTTTATAAATTTTAAAAAATAGTTGTAAAAAAGTAGATATATTGATATACTTAGAGTAATTAAAAAACTTTTAAGAAAAAACATAATTTAATATTTAAGGAGGTTTTATTATGGAAGAAAATAAAGATTTAGAAGTACAAGAAGTTTTAGAAAATGAAGGAGAAGTAACATTAGAAAATACAAATATAAAAATAGCAGATGACGTTATTGCTGTTATTGCAGGTTCAGCAGCTTCAGAAGTACCTGGTGTTGCGTCTATGGCAGGGGGTTTTGCTGGAGGAATTTCAGAAGTATTTAGTGGAAAGAAAAATTTAGCAAAAGGAATTAAAGTAGAAGCAGGAGAAAAAGAGACAAGAATAGATGTTAACATTATTGTAGAATATGGTGTTAGAATTCCAGATGTTGCTTTTGAAATTCAAAACAGAGTAAAAAAAGCAGTAGAAGGAATGACAGGATTAAAAGTTGTTGAAGTAAATGTTCATATTCAAGGTGTTAATACAGAACTAGACGTAGAAAAAAGTGAAAAAACAGAAAATAAAGAATAATATGGTGTAGAAGGGCACAAAAAAATGTGTCCTTTTCAGGCCTGTAAGAAAGGAACTAAAAAATATGAAAATAATAGAAAAAGTAGCTTTAACACTATTTTCAACACTAATACTAATTCTTTCTGTCATTGCATGCTTACTAGTATTTGGTTGGTTAAAAGTAGACTTTATAGCAGAAATATTAACAAATATTATGAATGATCAAGTAGGATCTAATATTGTATTAGGTAGTAGCATTATATTTATTTTAATGGCAATTAGATGTATCTTTTTTGACTCTAATAGCAAAGAAAGTGTTGAATACAAAAATGGAATTTTATTGGAAAATGAAAATGGAAGACTTTTAATTACAAAAGAGACGATTGAAAATTTAGTAAAAAGTATTGCAAAAGGATTTGACAGTGCAGAAGATGTAACAACACAAATAGAATTAGACAAAGAAAATAGTGTAGTTGTTTTCGTACACTTAAATGTAAAAGAAAGCGCTAACATAAAAGAATTAGTAGCAAATTTACAAAATAAAATAAAAGATACAATCAAGAAAACATCAGATTTAGATGTAAAAGAAGTAAATATTAAAGTAAAAAATATAGAACCTACAAAAGAGATAGTTGAAGAATAGAAAGGAAGAATTATTCTATGGATGATTTTAAAAAGTTTATGTCACAATATGGTGGCATGGTAATTGGGGGAATTATAGCATTAATATTACTTTGTACCCATTTATACAAATTGATTATTGGAATTATATTAGTGTTTATATGTGCTTTTGTTGGAAATTATGTACAGCATAATAAATTTGAAGTAAAAGAAAGACTAAAGAATTTTATTGACAAATTATAAAAAATAGTAAAATATAAGGGGAAAGGTTGTTACAAAATGAACAGATCAGAAACAAGAAAAGTAGCATTTGAATTTATATATAGTTTAGAAATTCTAAAAACAGAGCCAAGTGCATATGAAGAACAAATGGAATTGTTTTTAGAAAATAGAGGAATTTGTGAAGAAAATGTAATAGAATATGTAAAAGATGTTGTTTTGGGAATAGAAACAAATAAAGAAGAAATTTTAAATCAAATTAATGAAGAACTATCAGAAAAGTGGGAAATAACAAGGTTATCTAAAATTAATCTTGCTATTTTGAAAATTGCAACATATGAAATTTTGTACAAAAAGTTACCATATAAAGTAGTGGTAAATGAGGCAGTAGAACTTGCAAAAAAATATGGAGATGACAATAGTTCATCATTTATTAATGGTGTTTTGGCAAGTATTATTAAGAAAAATCATATAGAATAGGAGCTAAACAAAAAACAAATGAAATATGAAGCAATTAGTGTAACAGATTTAAATAAATATATAAAAGACAAAATTGCAAGTGACGAAGGATTAAATAATGTTTTAGTAAAAGGTGAGATTTCAAATTTTAAAAATCATTATACAGGACATTTGTATTTTACATTAAAAGATGAAAATTCTTTAATTAAATGCATTATGTTTAAAAGTTCAGCAGTTAACTTGAAATTTATGCCAAAAGATGGTATGAAAGTAATGGTTTTTGGAACCGTTTCTGTATTTGAAAGAGATGGAGTATATCAGATTTATTGCAAAGCAATGCAAGAAGATGGAATGGGAAGTCTTTATACAGCATATGAAGAATTAAAAGCAAAATTGGAAAAGGAAGGACTATTTTCAGCAAGTCATAAAAAGCAAATTCCAAAGATGCCAAAATGCATAGGAGTACTTACTTCTAATACAGGTTCTGTTATACGAGATATTATTAATGTATCAACTAGAAGAAATCCTAATGTATATATTAAGTTATTACCTGTACCAGTTCAAGGAGAAGGTGCTTGTTTAAAAATTGCAGAAGCTATTAAAACAATGAATGAAAAAAAACTAGCGGATGTGATTATTATTGCAAGAGGGGGAGGTTCATTAGAAGACCTATGGCCATTTAATGAAGAAATTGTTGCAAGAGCTATTTATGATTCAGAATTACCTGTCATTTCAGCAGTAGGACATGAAACAGATTTTACAATTGCAGATTTTGTAGCAGACCTAAGAGCACCAACACCATCTGCAGCAGCGGAACTTGCAGTACCTAATGTAGCAGAAGTTATTTTAAAACTAAACTCATATACAAATCGATATAAATTAGCATTAAAGAAGAAAATAGAGTTCATGAGATTAAGATACGAAAAATGTATGAACAGAAGAGCTTTTAAAGAACCTATGCAAATGATTAATGAAAAATACATACTAGTAGATATGAAAGTAAAAGCAATTCAAAATAGTATAACAAATATTTATAAAGATAAAAAAAGCAAGGCAATGAATTTGATTTCTAAACTAGATGCGCTAAGTCCCTTAAAAACATTAACAAGGGGATATTCAATAGTAACAAGCATAGAGGGAAAAGTAGTAAAATCGGTAAAAGAATTAAAAGTAGATAATGAAATAGAGCTTCGTTTTTGTGATGGAAAAACAAAAGCAAAGATAATATAATGGAGGTAATATATGAATAAAGCCGTGAGAAACAGTCTTATCCTAATTATCAGTATGGTGCTTACATTTGGTATTATTTGGTTAATTTATGATGTAGTAAAAGGAAAACCAGTAGATAGTGAACAAACAAATGCCAATTTAGTAGATGGAAATGCAGGGTTAGATAATGTTATTAACCAGCTATTTGAAAATGCTACAGTTACAGATAAAGTTACAGAAAATGCAGTAGAAGAAAATGAAATAAAAGACACTGATAAAAAAGACGATAAAAATGAAGAGGATGAGAAAGAATCAGAAGAAGAAACTTCAAGTGAAAGCATAACTAGCAAAGAAGAAAGAGCAATTGAACTTGTAAAAAAAGAATGGGGAGATACAGAAGGACTATATTTTTCGAATGATGCTATAGATGTTGAAGGAAGATATATTGTATCAGTTCATGATAAAAGTACAACCAATACGCTAGCATTCTTTCTTGTAGATGTAGATAGTGGATTGGTAACAAAAAAATAAAAAGGAGCAAATACAAATGAGTGAAAATATAAATTTTGAAGAAAATATGAAACAATTGGAACAAATAGCAAATGAGTTAGAAAAAGGTGATTTGGATTTAGACGTTTCAGTGAAAAAATTTGAGGATGGAATGAGAATTTCAAAACAATGCAGTGATATGTTAGAAAAAGCAGAAAAGAAAATTACCATGTTAATTCAAGATGCAAATGGTGAGTTAACAGAAGCAAACTTTATACAAGAAGAGGGATAAGAAAAAAATGGGGAGAGTATTTGAAGTTATGATGCAATATAAGTATTTTATTGTGCCATTTGGGGTATGGTTTTTTATACAGCTATTTAAGTTGATTTATGATTTAGTAACAACAAAACAGTTCAATTTTAAAAGGATTTTAGGAGCAGGAGGAATGCCTAGTTCACACTCGGCAGTTGTAACTTCATTAAGTACCATGATTGGTATTAGTGAAGGAATTACATCGCCAATATTTGCTTTATCTGTTATATTTGCATTTATTGTGATGTATGATGCAGCAGGAGTACGTAGAGCAGCTGGGAAGCAAGCAAAAATATTAAATGAAATAGTAAATACACCAGGACTTTCAGGAGTACAGGTAACTGGAAAATTACAAGAAGCATTAGGACACACACCAATACAAGTATTTGTAGGAGCAATCATTGGAATTATAGTTGGATTTGTATTTGGAGGATAAAATAAACAAATATAGGAGGTAAGTGTATGGAAGATATTGAAATTGCAAGAAGTACGAAACTAAAAAAAATTAGTGAAATTGCTCAAAAGGTAGACCTAGATGAAGAAGAATTAGAACTTTATGGAAAATATAAGGCAAAAATTTCTTTAACAGTAGGTCAGGAGCTAAAAGATAAAAAAGATGGAAAACTTGTCTTAGTTACTGCAATTAATCCAACTCCGTTAGGAGAAGGAAAAACAACTATGGCAATAGGATTAGCAGATGGACTAAGAAAAATAGGAAAAAAATCAATCCTTGCACTTCGAGAACCTTCTTTAGGGCCAGTATTTGGAGTTAAAGGCGGAGCAACAGGAGGAGGTTATTCACAAATAGCTCCAATGGAAGATATTAATCTTCATTTTACAGGAGATATTCATGCAATTACTTCTGCAAATAATTTATTATCAGCCATGATTGATAACCATATTTATTTTGGAAATGAATTAGGATTTGATAAAGTGGTATGGAAAAGATGTGTTGACTTAAATGATAGACAATTAAGAAAAGTAGAAACTGGCTTATCGGGAGAAAAAAATGTTGTTCCAAGAGAAGATGGTTTTGATATATCGGTAGCATCAGAAATTATGGCAATTTTTTGCTTAGCAACAGATATCGATGATTTAAAAAGAAGAATTGGAAATATTATTGTAGGTTACAGCAAAGAAGGAAAGCCAATTACAGCAAAAGATTTAAAAGCAGATGGAGCATTAACAGTGTTACTAAAAGATGCAATGAATCCAAATTTAGTACAAAGCTTAGAATATACACCAGCCATTGTTCATGGAGGACCATTTGCTAATATTGCACATGGTTGCAACAGTATTATTGCAACAAAATTAGCATTAAAATTAGGAGATTATGTCATTACAGAAGCTGGGTTTGGTGCAGATTTGGGAGCAGAGAAATTCCTAGATATTAAATGTAGAAAAGCAGAAATAAAGCCAGATGCAGTTGTATGTGTAGCTACGATTAAAGCTTTAAAATATCATGGAGGAATGCCGAAAGAAGAAATTAAAAATGAAAGCATAGAAGCTTTAGAAAAAGGATTCCATAACTTGTTAAAACATATAGAGAATCTTCAAGATGTATATGGTCTAAATGTTGTGGTTGCTATTAATAAATATACACATGATACACAAAAAGAAGTTGACTTCTTAAAAGAAAAATTGCAAGAAAAAGGAGTAGAGTTAAGTTTAGTAGAAAGTTGGGAAAAAGGTGGACAAGGAGCTACTGACTTAGCAGAAAAAATTGTAAAATTGGTAGAGAAACCAAGTCATTTCGAATATGCTTATCCATTAGAACTAAGTATAAAGGACAAAATTAAACAAGTAGCAACAAAAGTATATGGAGCAACAGACGTAGAGTATTTAGAGGGGGCAGAAGAAAAAATTGCAGAGATAGAAAAACTTGGATTTGGCAACTTACCAATATGTATTGCAAAAACACAATACTCATTTTCAGATGACCCTAAGATGTTAGAACTAGAAGAACATTTTAACATACATGTACAAGATGTTATATTAAAAGCAGGCGCAGAATTTATTGTTGTACTAACAGGAAAAATTATGACAATGCCAGGACTTCCCAAAATACCTGCAGCAGAACAAATTGATTTAGATGAAGAAGGAAATATTGTAGGTATTTTTTAAAGAAATGTTTAAAATTCTACAAAAAACGTTCACATATTTTATGTGAACGTTTTTTATGGGAAAATAGTAAGAAAATGTTACAAAGAGTTTTGGATTTCCTTAATTTTTTCCGTTGATAATTCGGTTATGGTTGAGATTGTTTCAACGTCAAAGTTATTTTCTAACATTTTCTTAACAACTTCAATTTTGCCTTCAATTTTGCCTTCGACTTTACCTTCGATTTTACCTTCAACTTTACCTTTTTTTTGACCTTCTATCCTACCTTCTTCAATACCTGTTTTTCGTCCTTCTATGATACCTTCTTGAATACCAAGCTCTCTACCTTGTTTAATACCCTTTCTTATGCCTTTCATAAGCCCACGCTCTTCATAAAAGAATTTAGCTTGTGCTTCATCATGTAAATACTTTTGTTTTAGTTCTATAATTCTACGTAGTTCTGGATTGCTACTAATTTTTTCTAACTGTTCCATAGCTTCTTTAATTTCTTTATTATTTACCATACTGTTTGATACCTCCTTACAATTAGGATTATCCAAAAAAGCTAACCACTGTGCAATTTGATTATAAGGGTCTTTATATAAAATTCTTCTAGCTTTTGGTAATTCTAGTATACAAAGTTCAAGCTTATCTGTCAATATGACTGAGGGGTGATTATCTAGCGAAATATGCCATTTTAGTCCTAGTTCTTCAATTTGCTTTAATTCTTTTAGTTCGAAGTCAATAATTAAAATTCCGATTGTTTTATTAAGCGTATCATAATGAGCTCCTTCTGAAAGTTGACTACCAAATACTCTACTCCAGTAATATAAGAATCTATTAAGAATATTGCCTTCGTTTGCAAGTTGAACTTCTATATTGCATATAGAACCATCTTCTAATGTAGTAGTTAAGTCTAAAATACCAAGTTTATCATTAGGATATTCTTTTAGAACATGTCTGTCTTTATCCATATTAAGAACTTGTACTTTACGATTAAGAATAGAAGATAGAAATTTACTAGTTAAGTTTTCGTTATGGGGGCGAAAAAGGGAATGAAATACAACATCAATTTTGGGTTTTAATAATTCATTTGATTGATTCAAAATAAAAATCTCCTTTAGAATAAAATTTTAAATGGAAAATATGCCTCAAAAAGTCACCTCCTTTTAATGAAATTGCACTAGAATAATATAAATCAATTTGTATATGTAATATAAATACAAGTGAAAGTTTTGGTGAATTACCAAAGAAATAAATAATTTGACTTAGATATGCTAAAAAAGCATACTTTTCATTTAATAAATAAAGAATATCATAGAATACCAAAAAATGCAAGTGGTTTTGTAAAATAATGTAAAAACATGTAATGATAAATTAAAAGTATAAAAACACCAAATTTGGATAAAATAATGCTGAAAGTAAAATTGTACAAGAAAGTGGTGTTTTTATTTTGAAAAAAATAGGGAGAAAGATAAAAAGTAATTTAAAGGCTTTATTGATAATTGTAAGTGTTTGGACTTTATTTATATCATACAATGTATTTTTTAGAAACAGCGAAGTAGATGCTTTATCGAAATATGGTTCAAGAGGGCAAGAAGTAAGAACGATACAAACAAAATTAAGAAGATGGGGATATTATACTGGAAATGTAGATGGTATTTATGGGAGTGGAACTCTTGCAGCTGTAAAGAAATTTCAAAGAAAAAATGGACTAGCTGTAGATGGAATTGCAGGTAAAAGAACTCTAGAAGCAATGGGGATTTTTAACTCATCATCTTCTTCTGGGGGAGGAGGAAGTTCTTCAGGCTCTACAAATTCAAGTGATTTAAATTTATTAAGTAGAGTGGTTTATGGGGAAGCCAGAGGAGAACCATATTCTGGACAAGTTGCAGTAGCAGCAGTTGTATTAAATAGAGTAAAAAGCAGTTCTTTTCCGAATAGTATTTCAGGGGTAGTGTATCAAAAAGGTGCATTTGATGCTGTAACAGATGGACAAATTAATATGTCGCCAAATGATACAGCTAGAAAAGCAGCACAAGATGCCTTAAATGGTTGGGATCCATCCTATGGAGCAATTTATTATTTTAACCCAAGTACAGCAACAAACAAGTGGATATGGTCAAGGCCACTTACTGTAACAATAGGAAAACATAGGTTTTGTAAATAAAGTAATATACGATACTGAAAAAATAGCATCTAAACAAGATGCTATTTTTATCGTATACAAAAATACTTGA
Source organism: uncultured Clostridia bacterium (assembly GCA_949747775.1). Taxonomy (GTDB): domain Bacteria; phylum Bacillota; class Clostridia; order TANB77; family CAG-508; genus CALXVA01. The sequence goes on from CATKGX010000115.1 coordinate 8,441, forward strand.
AAAATTGGGTATTTTAGTATAGAATATAACGGCGAGACAAAAAATGATTGCTTAGGAGGACTAATTTTGAAAAAAATAGATATATCAGAAGAATTAAAATATATAGATAAAGTAAAAGAAGTAAATATAGGGAAAACACTTTTTTATTACATTTTAACAATGGGATGTCAGCTTAATGAAAACGATTCAGAAAAGCTATGTGGCATGTTAGAAAAGATGAATTATACGAAAACAGAAAATATGAAAGAGGCAGACTTAGTATTGTTTAACACTTGTTGTGTTAGAGAAAACGCAGAAGAAAAGCTATTTGGAAAGCTGCGGAGAGGTAAAAAAGCTAAGGGAGCAAAAAGACACAATAATTGCTGTTGGTGGTTGTATGATGCAAGAAGAACATATTACAGATAAAATAAAGAAAAGCTATCAATATGATGTAATTTTTGGAACACATACCTTACATAAATTTCCAAAAGATTTATATAAAGTGATGATAGAGAAAAAGAAAATTTCAGATGTAATAGATATAGATGGAGAAATCATAGAAGGATTGCCAATTAAAAGAGCAGACAATATACGAGCTTCTGTAACTATTATGAATGGCTGTAATAATTTTTGTAGCTATTGTATTGTTCCTTATGTTCGTGGCAGAGAAAGAAGTAGAAATCCAAAGGATATCCTAGAAGAAGTAAGAAGCTTAGCAAAACAAGGATATAAGGAAATTACATTATTGGGACAAAATGTGAATTCTTATATGGTAGTAGAACGCGAAAAAGCACAAAGAGATGGCATAGAATTAGAATATGATATTGATACTTTTGCAAAACTATTACGAGAAGTTAACAAAATAGAAGGAATTCAAAAAATTCGATTTGTTTCACCTCATCCGAAAGATTTTACTGATGACGTGATAGAGGCAATTGCAGATTGCGAAAAAGTAAGTAAATTAATTCATTTGCCACTTCAATCAGGAAGTACAAAGGTTTTAAAGGTAATGAACAGAAAATATAGCAAAGAGCAATATTTAAGTTTAGTAGATAAAATGAAAGAAAAAATACCAAATGTAAAATTTTCAACAGATATCATTGTTGGATTTCCAGGAGAAACAGAAGAAGATTTCGAAGATACACTAGATGTTGTAAAAAAGGTGAATTTTGAGCAAATATTTATGTTTATTTATTCAAGACGCAAAGGAACGCCAGCAGACGAAATGGACAATCAAATTCCAGAAGAAATAAAGCATAAAAGATTTGATAGATTAAAAAAATTATACGAAGATGGTATCCAGCAAAATAATCAAAAGTATGTGGGAACTGTACAAGAAATTTTGGTCGAAGGATATAGTAAAAACAATGAAGAAATGCTAACAGGAAGAACAGATTCTAACAAAGTAGTAATTTTTGCAGGAGATAAAGAGCAAATTGGAGAAATATTAAGTGTTAAGATTATTTCTGAGCACATGTGGTATTTAAAAGGAGAAATAATAGCGTAAGATAAACAAAATTAAGAAGAGACGAAAAGAAGGAAGGTAGTAACTATGGCAGAATTCTCACCCATGATGAAGCACTATTTAGAAACAAAAAATGAATATAAAGATTGTATTTTGTTTTATCGTTTAGGAGATTTTTACGAAATGTTTTTTGAAGATGCAATTAATGTATCAAGAGAGCTAGAGCTTACTTTGACAGGGAAAGAATGTGGACAAGAAGAAAGAGCACCAATGTGTGGAATTCCATATCATGCAGCAGAAAACTATATATCAAAGTTAATTTTAAAAGGATATAAAGTTGCAATTTGTGAGCAGTTAGAAGATCCAAAACAAGCAAAGGGAATTGTAAAAAGAGATGTTATAAGAGTAGTAACACCAGGAACTGTTATGGAATCTAATTTATTAGAAGAAAAGAAAAACAACTATATTATGTCTGTTTTTAAAAGTGGTATTTTCTATGGAGTAACAGTATGTGATGTTTCAACAGGAGACTTTAGAACAACACAAATAAAAGATACAAATAATTTTGCGGCTCTTTTAGATGAAATTTCTAAATATTCGCCAGCAGAGATTATTGTAAATCCAATGTTATATGAATGTTTAGAAGAAATGCAAAAAATTCGTGAAAGATTTGATATTTATATTACCAAATTAGAAGAATATGAGTTTACAGATAACTACGAGTTATTAGATGCGAAGTATCGCCTAATAGATGACAACGAAAACAAAATAGAAACAATAAAAGAAAAAATGCTATGTGTTCATTCTACAAATGCTATGTTAAATTATTTAGTAGATACACAGAAAAATAGTTTAGACCATATTAATACTTTAAAAATATATCATATAACAAAATATATGGCGCTAGATATTAATGCTAGAAGGAATCTGGAAATTACAGAAAAATTAAGAGATAAAACTAAAAAAGGAACCTTGCTTTGGGTATTAGATAAAACAGGAACTGCAATGGGAGGAAGACTTTTAAGAAGATGGTTAAATGATCCATTAGTAGATGAACTAGAAATTAATCGTCGTTTAGATGCAGTACAAGAATTAAAAGATAATATTATTTTAAGAGGAGACATTTCAGATTTACTAAAAAAAGTGTATGACATTGAAAGATTAGCAGGAAAAATTTCTTATGGTAGTGTTAATGGAAGAGAACTTATTTCATTAAAAAACTCAGCAAAACAATTACCAGAAATTAAAAAAATATTAGCGCAAACAAATGCAAAATTGTTAAAAGGATTATATGAAGAATTAGATGAATTACAAGACATATATAACTTAATAGAAGAAACAATTGTAGATGAACCACCAATTAGTGTAAAAGAGGGAAATTTAATTAAAGTAGGATATGACGAAGAAATAGATAGTTTAAAATTGGCAACAACACAAGGAAAAAATTGGTTAATTGAATTAGAAGCAAGAGAAAAAGAAATAACAGGAATAAAAGGTTTAAAAGTAGGATTTAACAAGGTTTTCGGATACTATATAGAGGTGACAAAATCTAATGTATCATTAGTTCCAGATAGATATATTAGAAAACAAACATTAACAAATGGCGAAAGATATATTACAGAAGAATTAAAAAATTTAGAGAATCAAATCCTAGGGGCAGAAGAAAAAGTGATTCAGTTAGAATATAATGCATTTGTAGAAGTAAGGGAAAAAATAGAAAATCAAATTCAAAGAGTACAAAAAACAGCAAGCATTATATCTATACTAGACGTTTTATGCTCATTTGCTATTGTAGCAGATGAACAAAACTATGTGAAACCAGAAGTAGATAGTAGTGGTGTAATTGATATTAAAGAAGGTAGGCATGCTGTTATTGAAAAAATACTGCCAAGTGGAAGTTTTGTAGAAAATGATACATATTTAGATAAAGAAGAAAATAGATTATCTATTATAACTGGTCCAAATATGGCAGGTAAATCTACTTACATGAGGCAAGTTGCATTAATTACACTTATGGCACAAGTGGGAAGCTTTGTACCAGCTAAAAGTGCTAGAATCGGTGTAGTAGATAAAATATTTACTAGAGTAGGTGCATCAGATGATTTAAGTATGGGACAAAGTACTTTTATGGTAGAAATGATGGAAGTAGCAGCAATATTAAAAGAAGCAACAGCCAACAGTTTAGTAATATTAGATGAAATAGGAAGGGGAACTTCAACTTATGATGGACTTTCTATTGCATGGGCTGTAGCAGAATATATATCAAACAATGAAAAATGCGGAGCAAAGACACTTTTTGCTACACACTACCATGAACTAACAAAACTAGAAGACAAATTAGAAGGTGTAAAAAACTATTCAATCGCAGTAAAAGAAAAGGGTGAAGATGTTATCTTCTTAAGAAAAATTGTACCAGGGGGAACAGACGAAAGCTATGGAGTACATGTTGCGAAACTAGCAGGAGTACCGCAAGTAGTAACCAAAAGAGCAAATGAAATATTAAAATCATTAGAAAGAAAAAGTATTCTAGGAGAAAAAGTACAAGAAAAAGAAAACAAACAAGTAGCAGCAGGACAATTAGACTTATACAACTATAAATTAGCAGAACTAGCACATGAAATAGACAAAATTGATGTAAACGAATTAACTCCAATAGAAGCGCTAAATGCAATGGTAAAGCTAAAAGAAAAACTAAGTTAATGCCCTGTTGGAGGCAGTCCTAACTATAACGAAAGTGATGCACAGTAAATTCGTTTGGATAGGAACAAAAGGAGGAGAAAGATGAAAGCATTTGAGAAACTAAGTGAAGAAGAGGCAAAAAAAGCGATAGCATGCTTATGGAAAAACGAAGTAAAGCCGTTAAATTTTGAAGTGGATGAAAAAGAAGAGGTAAAACCAATTGATATGACAGTAAGAGACGGAAGAAGGATTTATCAAAGAGGTCTTTTATATATTATGGGAAAGGCCTTTGCAGAGGTATATCCCAAAGCACTACTTACAGTTAATTTTCAATTATCCAATTCACTTTATTGTACCGTTGAAAATATGCCAATAGATGAAAAGGTTATTTCTAAAATTCGTATTAAAATGCAAGAGATTGTAGCAAAAGATATAGAAATTCGTAAAGTGGAAATGTCAAAAGAAGAAGCGGAGAAATTTTACGAGAAAGAAAGAACATTAAGAGGAAGATTGCAATTAGATAATCAATATAAAGAAGAGGTTTCATTATATTTTTGCGGAGACTATTATAATTACTTTTATGGTGTTATGCCAATTAGTACAGGATATATTAAATATTATGACATTGTAAAATATCATGATGGCTTTTTATTAAGATATCCAGATAAAAAAACGCCAGATATTATAGAAGAGTATAAGGAAACAAAGAAATTATTAAATACATTAGAAGATTATGAAGATATTCATAAAATATTGGATATCGATACAGTATATAAATTAAATAAAAAAATTAGACAAGGAAAAGAAAAAGATATTATTTTGTTAGCAGAAGCATTACATGAAAAGAAAATAGCAGACATAGCAGATAATATTGTTAAGAAAAAAGACATAAAAATGGTACTTATTGCAGGACCATCATCATCTGGTAAAACTACTTTTGCAAAAAGATTAGGAATACAGTTACAATTAAATGGAATCAAACCAATTACAATTTCAGTAGATAATTATTTTGTGGAAAGAGAAGCAACACCAAGAGATGAAAATGGAGACTATGACTTTGAATGTTTAGAAGCAATTGATTTAAAATTATTTAACGAGCATTTAACAAAATTATTAAATGGAGAAGAAATTTTAGTACCAACATTTAATTTTAAAACAGGTCATAAAGAATACAATGGCGAAAAAATGAAAATTAAATCAAATGAAGTACTAGTTATTGAAGGAATTCATTGCTTAAATGATGCACTAACAAATTCTATTCCAAAAGGACAAAAATATAAAGTATATATTAGTGACCTTACAGTATTAAATATAGATTACTATAATAGAATCTCTACAACAGATACAAGATTAATTCGTAGAATTGTAAGAGATAATAATTTTAGAGGATATGATGCACTACACACATTGCAAACATGGGCTTCAGTAAATCGTGGAGAAGAAAGTAACATATTTCCATTCCAAGAAGGAGCAGATAGTATGTTCAATTCGTCATTAATCTATGAAATATGTGTCTTAAAAAAATACGCAATGCCACTACTTGCAGCTATTGACAATACGCAACCAGAATATGCGGAAGCAAAAATCTTATATGAATTCTTAAAATATTTTGAAGACATTAGTGATGAATTTGTACCTAAGAATTCATTACTAAGAGAATTTATAGGTGGTAGCATATTTGAGGTGTAGTTGTCGAATAGGGAATGCTTCCTAACACGACAAAAGGAGGAAAAAATGGCAAAAGCAAAGACAGTATTTGTATGTGGAAATTGTGGATATGAGTCAGCTAAGTGGCTTGGAAAGTGTCCTGCATGCAATGAGTGGAATAGTTTTTATGAAGAAAAAATAAGTACAGCTGTATCTAGCAATAATCCTAGTGGAAAGGCCAAAAGTGTAGTACCAAGAAAATTAAAAGAAGTCGAAGGAATTGATGAGGCAAGAAGTAGTACAGGAATTGGAGAACTAGATAGGGTTTTAGGTGGAGGACTGGTAAAAGGTTCACTTGTGTTAGTTGGCGGAGAGCCAGGCATTGGTAAATCTACTTTAATTTTACAATTATGTGATAAAGTAAAAGGTGAAGGCAAAGTATTATATGTTTCAGGAGAGGAATCAGCAGAGCAAGTAAAGATTAGAGCGGATAGATTGGGAATTAACAATGATGATATTATGTTCCTAGGAGAGACTGATATTGATAGTATTCAAGAAGCGATTTTATCAATAACACCAAAACTTGTTATTATTGATTCAATTCAAACGATGTATTCAGAAGAGATTACTTCAGCGGCAGGTACTGTTAGCCAGGTAAGAGAAATTACTTCTAGAATTATGCGTATTTGTAAGGATAATCGTATTACAACAATTATTATAGGTCATGTTACAAAAGATGGAAATATAGCAGGACCTAGGGTATTAGAACATATGGTGGATACCGTTTTGTACTTAGAAGGAGAAAGATATTTTTCATACAGAATTTTACGAAGTGTTAAAAATCGTTTTGGGTCAACGAATGAACTAGGTATGTTTGAAATGAAAAATGAAGGTATGGTAGAAATTACAAATCCATCTTCTATTTTGATTTCAGAAAGGGAAGATAATCCAGCAGGTGCAATTGTTGTGGCAAGTATAGAAGGAACAAGACCTCTTTTGATAGAACTACAGGCTTTAACTGCGACAAGCGTATATGGCGTTCCAAAGAGAACTGCTAATGGATTAGATTATAATAGGTTAGCTGTTTTAATTGCTGTATTAGAAAAAAAGGCAGGACTTGCTTTAGGTGGACAAGATGTTTATCTAAATGTTGTAAGTGGTATTAAAATTGTAGAGCCAGCAGTAGATTTAGGAGTAGTACTTGCTTGCAGTTCTAGTTATAAAAATGTAAGTATTCCAAAAGATGTTGTAGCAATTGGAGAAGTTGGCTTAACAGGAGAAGTTCGCGCTGTTAATATGATAGAAAAAAGATTAAAAGAAGCAGAAAAATTGGGATTTAAAAAGTGTATTATACCAGAAAGTAATAAAAAACTATTGAAAGATGAATACAAATTAGATATAATAGGCGTCAGAAATATAAATGAAGCAATTAGAACTTTAGGGATAAGAAATTAAAGAAGAAATGTCTGAATTTGGAACAAAAGTTAGACAAAATGGCGTAAATTTGACCTGTCCCTAAGACGGACAAAAAAGGAGTTGAGAAGTTTGGTGGTAAAGAAGGAAGACACTGTTACCGAGATATTAAGATTAATTGCGCCAGGGACCCCTATTAGAAATGGGTTAGAAAATATATTAAAGGCAAAGACAGGAGCTTTAATTGCTGTTGGAGGAGACAAAAAAGAGGTTTTAGATTTAGTGGATGGAGGATTTAGTCTTGATGTAGAATATACTTCTTCTAGATTGTATGAACTTGCTAAAATGGATGGTGCTATTATACTAAGTTCAGATTTTAAAAAGATTCTTTTTGCGAATGCACAACTAATACCCTCTTCAGATATTTTAACAACAGAGACAGGTACAAGACATAGAACGGCTGAACGTACTGCAAAGCAAACAGGGGCTTTGGTTATTAGTATTTCACAAAGAAGAGGAATTATTACACTTTTTAAAGGAAGCTCTAGATATGTACTAAAAGACTTAGAAGCAGTTATTTCAAAGGCAAATCAAGCATTGCAAACAGCAGAAAAGTACAAGAAAGTATTTGATAATAAATTAAATATTTTAAATGAGTATGAATTTAATGATATCGTTACATTAGAAAATGTGGTAATTGCAATACAAAGGGCAGAATTGGTTATGAGAGTAGCAGACGAAGTGAATAAAGCGATTGACGAACTAGGAGAAGAAGGAAGACTTTTGGAAATGCAATTAGATGAGTTAATTGGAGACCTAGAAAAAGAAGAATTATTAATTATTAAAGATTATATTGCACCTGGTAAGAAAAGAAGCTCCGAAAAAGTTCTAGAGGAGATAAAAAGATTGTCGCATGATGATTTAATGCGTCCTGACAAAATAGCAAAATTTCTTGGATATGAAGACTTTGATAATTATGACGAAGTAGGGGTATATACAAGAGGATATAGGGTCCTTAACAAAATACCAAGAATGCCAAGTAACATTGTAGAAAACTTGGTAAAATCATTTAAATCATTTCAACATATTTTAGCAGCAGATATTCAAAGATTGGATGATGTTGATGGTATTGGAGAAGTTAGAGCAAGAACAATTAAGCAATCTTTAAGAAGAATGCAAGAACAATTTGTATTTGATAATTTAATGTTATAAAGGAAGAGGTAAGAGAATGAAGAAAAATTTAATGAGAATTGTATTAAGTTTAGTAATAGTTGCATTAGTTGCAGGAATAGGATATGTTATTTATGGGCTATATAAAAAACATACATTAAATGTACAAAATCCAATTGCAACAATTGAAATTGAAGATTATGGAACCATAAAAGTAGAGTTATATCCAGATCAAGCACCAAATACAGTAGCAAACTTTATTCGTTTAGCCAATAGAGGATATTACAATAATTCTACGTTTCACAGAACAGTACCAAAATTTGTAATTCAAGGTGGTGCTAAAAATGGAGATTTAACAACATCTCCAAAACTAAGTGATATCATGGATAATGTAGAAAATGATAAACCATATAATATAGAAGGAGAATTTATCGCGAATGGTTTTACCAAAAATACACTAAAACATGAAAAAGGTGTTATTTCTATGGCAAGAGGAGATTACAGCGCATATAGCAGTAGTTTAACGACACAAGGGTATAATTCTGCAAGTTCACAATTCTTTATTATGGCTGACAATAATACAAGCTTAGACGGAGTTTATGCTGCTTTTGGAAAAGTAACAGAAGGAATGGATATTGTAGAAAAAATATCAAATGTAGAAGTACACTATAGAGATAGTGAACTAAAAGAGGGAGAAACAGCGCCAAAAGATAAAGATGGACAAACGATTAATTCTGATACACCAAAAAAACAACCAGTTATAAAAAATGTAACTGTTGAAACATATGGTGTAGACTATGGAGTGCCAAAAACAGTAGATGTATTTGATATAAATTCATGGTTTATGCAAAGTGGATTACTAGGACAACAATAATAAAAAACATGCCAATGATGAGAAAATCATTGGCATGTTTTGCTTTATGAATTTAATATAAAGGATAGAAATATTACAATTATATTACATTTTCATAAAAGGCAAGAAAATTAGCAAAATATGTTTACTTTTGTAACAAAATTGTATACAATAAGTGCAATGTGGTAAGAGAAGCAAAAGAAAAATTGAAAGGGGCTATTCGAATGAAAATATTAATGCTAACATGGGAATATCCACCAAGAATTGTTGGTGGAATTGCAAGAGTTGTACATGATTTATCTAAAAGATTAATTAAGGATGGACATGAGGTAACAGTAGTTACATATAAAGATGGAGATACTCCATATTACGAGAATGATAAAGGAGTAGAAGTATATAGAGTAGAAAATTATATGATACATCCTAATAATTTTATTGACTGGATTATGCAATTAAACTTTAACTTAGTGTCAAAGGCTTCAGAAATTATAAGGAAGAATGGAAAATTTGATGTAATTCATGCACATGATTGGTTAGTAGCCAATGCAGCAAAAACATTAAAGAACTCTTTTGATATTCCTGTAGTGTCAACAATTCATGCAACAGAGGCAGGCAGAAATTCTGGCATTCATGATAGCACACAAAGATATATTAACGATACAGAGTGGCTTTTAACATATGAATCAACAGAAGTAATTGTTAATAGTAATTATATGAAAGGTCATGTACAAGGTTTATTTGGGCTTCCTTTTGATAAAATTAATGTAATTCCTAATGGAATTAATTTAACAAATTTTAATGGAATTGATAGAGATTATAGTTTTAGAAGACAATATGCAATGGATAATGAAAAAATTATTTTGTATGTAGGAAGACTTGTATATGAAAAAGGAATACAACATCTAATTTCAGCAATGCCAAAAATATTAGCCAATTATCATGATGCAAAATTAGTAATAGCAGGTAAAGGCGGAATGTTAGATGAATTAAGAACACAAGCATATAACATGGGGTTAGCAGATAAAGTGTATTTTACAGGATACTTAAATGCAAAACAAGTACAAAAGATGTACAAATGTGCTGATGTTGCAGTATTTCCAAGTACATATGAACCATTTGGAATTGTAGCATTAGAGGCAATGCTTGCTGGTGTGCCAACAGTTGTTTCAGATGTGGGTGGACTAAACGAAATTATAAATCATAAAGAAAATGGAATGAAAAGTTATGCAGGTAACCCAAATTCTATTGCAGATTCAGTGCTTAGTATATTATATGATAAACAACTAGCAGCGAATGTTTCTAAAAAAGCAAAGGCAAAAGTAAAAGAAGAATTTAACTGGAACAAAATTGCACAAGATACACATTATATTTATGAAAAAGCAATCTGCAAAACAGTAGCACAAAAACAAGCAGAGCAAATTGCACAAGAGAATGCAAAAAAAGCAGAGAAAGCTAAAAATACAGACAAAGAAATTACAAATTTACTAAGTTTCAAAAAGAAACATGCTTATGCATAAAAAGATAGGAGTAGTATAAAAAATGAATGTATATGATACAGCAAATAGGTTAGCAAAAGAAATAAAAGAGTCAGAAGAATATACAGGATATAAAAAATTGAAAGACATATTAATGGGAAATCCTGAAACGAAAAAGAAAATTGAGGATTTTGAAAAATTGAGATATGAACTTCAATTAATGCAATATACTGGTGAAGAAAAAGATGAGGAGAAAAACAAAAAACTACAAGAAATGTATGCTATGTTAGTACAAGATCATCAAATAAAGGAATACTTTGATTTAGAAGTAAAATTCAATGTTATGATAGCAGATGTTAACAAAATCATAGCAGAAGCGATTAAAGATGCATTATAGGTCGTTTCGTTGTTATCCTAGAAAGGAAAAGTAAATGGAATATGCAATCATTCTAGGAATAGGTATTGTAGCAATGATTACTTTAAAAATTGCTTTTAGGGTAAAGCTACAAGATGTTAAAAAAATAAAGCAAATAGGAGAGGACAAAGGTTTAAATGATATAACCAATGCCTTTCCTGAAAATAGAGTCGTATGTGAGAAGATTTTAGAACAATTAGGAAATCAAAATGTCAAAATAAAAGAAAGTGAAGATAGTAGTAGCAAATTAACCTATTATTCAGTTGTAACAAATGATATCGTTATTGCAAACATCAAAGATACTTTTACAAGAATACAAACAATTGCACATGAGTGTTTACATTCAGTGCAAAACAGAAAAATGTTACTATTTAATTTCGTTTTTTCAAATTTATATTTATTATATTTTGGACTGATTGTTATTTTAACATTATGCAGAATAATAAAAAATCCAATACTTGCAATAATCATTTTCATCGTCTTAGGCTTTATTTATTATGCAGTACGTAGTTATTTAGAAATTGACGCTATGACAAAAGCGCCATATGTTGCAAAAGAATACATGGAAAAAAGTAATAAAATATCAAAAGATAAGATACAAATTATTATGAAACAATATGAAGTAATAAATCAAATTGGTATTCCAATGATGAACTTTTACATTTTTATGTCGGTATTTATTAAAGTGATAATTTATATTGGAATAGCAATGATGTTTAAATAAAGAGAGGAGAAGAAAAAATGAAGAAATTTGGAGATTTATTATGGGGGTTATTTTTTATTGCTTTAGGACTAATTATTGGACTAAATGCAATGGGAATTACCCATATTAACATTTTCTTTAGTGGATGGTGGACACTATTTATTATTGTGCCTTGCTTTATAGGACTATTTAAAGACGAAGAAAAAACAGGAAATTTAATTGGCTTAGCAATTGGTAGTATATTATTAGCATCAGCACAAGGTCTTATTTCCATAGAAGTATTTATGAAGCTAATTATTCCAATTATATTTGTAGCAATAGGTTTAAGCATTATATTTAAGGGAGTACTAAAAAGTGCTATTACAGAAAAAATAAAGTCTGTTAATAAAAACAATTTAGACAGCTATTGTGCAACTTTTTCAGAACAAAAGGTTAATATGAATGGAGAAGAATTTAAAGGGGCAAACTTAGAAGCAGTATTTGGAGGCGTTGAGCTAGATTTAGATGGAGCACATTTTAGCGAAGATAGAGTCATATATGCTTCAGCAATCTTTGGAGGAATAGAAATAAGAGTACCGAAAAATGTAAATGTTAAAGTAAAATCGAATAGCATTTTTGGTGGTGTAAAAAATGTAGTAAGTAATACGAATGAAAATGTGCCTACTATATATGTAAATGCTTCAGCTATATTTGGAGGTGTTGATATTAAATGAGCACAGGACAGAAAGTAATTAAAATATTGGCACTTGTTTTAGCAGGATTTATTATTGTAAACATTTTTTCAGCAATCATTTTCGGTATATCAGCTTTTTCTGGGTATATGTATCAAAAAGAAAATAAAGATATCAAATATGAAGAAATCGTTGGAACACTACAAGAAGAGATGATTAAGAATATAGAAAACTTAAATGATAAGGTAAAAATAAAAATAGACTTGGCAACATATCATTTAGAAGTTAAAAGAGGGGCAAAATTGTCAGTAGAAACAACTGGCGAAAAAGAACAATTAAAATGTGCGATACATGGAAGCACATTAGAGATTAAAGAAAAAAATCATAATTGGTTTTGGAAAGTAAAGGAAGGCGTACCTACAGTTGTTATATACATTCCAGAAAATATTACTTTAGATGAATTAAAAATTGAAATGGGAGTTGGAAAAGTAAGTATTGAAGAAATAGAAGTTCATAACTTTAAATTAGACGCTGGTGCTGGAAAAGTTATAATATCAAATATGACAACTCAAACAGCAGATATTGATGGTGGTGCAGGAAGCTTTGAAGCGACTGATTGTATTTTTAATGATTTAAATTTAGACTGTGGTGTAGGGGCTACCAAAATATCTGGTAATATTACAGGAAGAAGTAAAGTAAGTTGTGGGGTAGGAAGAACAGAATTTAATCTAGCAGGAAAAGAAGAGGAATATTCTATTCGAACAGAAACTGGATTAGGCGCTATGACTTTAAATGGAAAAAAATGCTCAGATGATGCCAAATATGGAGAAGGCGAAAGCAAAATAGAAATTGAAGCAGGAGTAGGAAGCGTAGAAATAACTACAAAATAGAGTAAAGTAAAATATTGAGAAAGAACAAAGTTTTCTTTTTCAATATTTTTTATTTGTAACCTTTATTGATGTATTTTTATCTAATTTACTAGACCATGTTACACATTTATGATATAATCCAAGCATATGAGAAGCAAGATGGGAGAAATAGATGAATAAAAAGTGGAAATGCTATGATATAGATGAAGAAAAAGTAAATAAATTGATGCAGGAGTATCAAGTAAGTAAACTTGTAGCAATGATTTTGGCCAATAGAAGTGTAGATATAGAAAGTGATATGAATAAATTTCTAAATCCTACTAGAAAAGACTTCTACAATCCTTTCCTTATGCCAGATATGGAAAAAGGTGTAGCTAGAATCTTACAGGCAATTGAAAACAAAGAGCGTATTATGATTTATGGAGATTATGATGCAGACGGAATTACAAGTATTACAGTATTAAAAAAGTTTTTACAAGAACGTAATGTAGAGGTAGGTACATATATTCCCAACCGTTTAGATGAAGGATATGGATTAAACAAAGAAGCAATAAAAAGTATTTTTGAAAAAGGATACCGATTAATGATTACAGTAGATTGCGGTATTTCTGGAATAGAAGAAATAGAATATGCTAATAGTTTAGGCATACAGACAATTATTACAGACCATCACGAGCCAGCAGAGAGTTTGCCAAATGCTTATGCAGTAATTGATGCCAAAAGAAAAGATAATGAGTATCCTTTTAACCAATTAGCAGGAGTTGGTGTAGTATTTAAACTAATTCAAGCATTGTCTATGAAATTAGAACTAGAAGAGAAAGAATATCTAAAATATTTAGACATTGTATGTGTCGGAACGATTTCAGATATTGTTCCATTAGTAGATGAAAATAGAGTGATTGCTAAGTTGGGACTAAAATTAATAGAAGTAACCAAAAATATAGGACTACGTACTTTGCTAGATACAATAGGTTTTAAGGTAATAAATTCAACAGCAATTTCTTTTGGAGTAGCACCACGTATTAACGCATGTGGTAGAATGGGACATGAACAAGCGGCTTTAGATTTGTTCCTTTGTGAAGATGCCAAAGAGGCAAGACAAATAGCAGAGAAATTAAATGCGTTTAACATAGAAAGGCAAAATAAAGAAAGACAAATATTTGAACAGGTTGTTCAAAAGATAGAGGCAGAAGAGAAAGACAAAAGCTGTATTATACTAGGTGGAGAAAATTGGCATCATGGTATTATAGGGATTGTTTCGTCAAAAGTAACAGAACTATATTTTAAACCAAGTATTTTAATTTGCTTTGAAGGAGAAGAAGGAAAAGGCTCTGGTAGAAGCATTCCTGGTTTTGATTTACATGAGGCACTAATGAATTGCAAAGAATCAATTCAAAAATTTGGTGGACATGCAATGGCAATAGGAATTACAGTAGAAAAAGATAAGTTTAATCAATTTAAACAAGAATTCGAAAACTATGCAGAAAAAGAACAGATAGGGGATATTGTACCAGTAATACAAATTGATGGTGAAGTAGGAATAAAAAATATTAATATACAAGATGTTCAAAGTTTAAAAATATTAGAGCCATTTGGAGAAGCAAATAAGACACCATTATTTTTGTTTAAGAATTTAAAAATTAATTCTATTAGAGCATTATCTGAAGGAAAACATCTAAAACTAACATTAAAAGATGGAAATTATTTGATAGATGCAATAGGATTTAATATGGGAAATTTATCAGAAGAATATTTGCTAGATGATAAAGTAGATATTGTGGGAACATTGGATATAAATTCTTTTAATGGAAGAGACAGTATCCAAATTACCATTAAAGATATACGAAAATCTGTGGGGGTGATGATGTAAGTGTCAGAATATAAGCAAGTGGGAATAGAAGATATTATTTCTGTAATGAAAAAAAATAGTTGGAGATGTGATACAAAATTAATGTTAAAAGCATATACATATGCGAAAAACAAGCATGGAGACCAACTAAGAAGGTCAGGTGAGCCATATATTATTCATCCAGTTCAAGTAGCTTATACTTTAGCTACTTTAGAGTTAGACGAAAATACAATATGTGCAGCATTACTTCATGATGTATTAGAAGATACACAAACAACAAAAGAGGAGTTAAGTAAGGACTTTAACCAAGAAGTTGCTGAAATGGTAGATGGTGTTACAAAATTAAACAAGCTTAGTTATGTAAGTGTAGAAGAACAACAAGTTGAAAATTATAGAAAAATGTTCTTAGCAATGGGGAAAGACATTCGTGTTATTTTAATTAAGCTTGCAGATAGGCTTCATAACATGAGAACATTAAAATATCTTAGTCGTGATAGACAAATTGCAAATGCAACAGAGACAATGAATCTGTATGCACCACTTGCGAACCGTCTTGGTGTGTATTCTTTAAAATGGGAATTAGAAGATTTATCTTTTAAATATTTATATCCAGAAGAATATAGAGAGCTTGTAGAAGGAATTGATAAAAAAAGAGAAGAACGCTTAAAATTTATTGATTTAATTTTAGAGCAAATTAGAGTAGAACTAAAAAAGCAAAAAATAGATGCAGAAATTACAGGGCGTGCAAAACATTTATATAGTATTTATCGTAAAATGAAAAGAGACAATTTAACATTAGATCAAATTTATGACTTATTTGCATTAAGAATTATTGTAAATTCTATAAAAGACTGTTATGCAGCGTTAGGTGTTGTACATGAGCTATATAGCCCTATGCCAGGAAGATTTAAAGACTATATTGCCGTACCAAAGCCAAACTTATATCAATCTTTGCATACAACATTAATAGGACCAAAGGGAACTCCTTTTGAGGTACAGATTCGTACTTGGGATATGCATAGAATAGCAGAATTTGGTATAGCAGCACACTGGGCATATAAAGAGAAAAGTTTTTCAAGTGGAAGAAAGGCAAATGTAAAAGTAGAAGAAGACAAGCTATCATGGATACGTGAAACATTAGAATGGCAAAAAGATATGCAAGATCCAGAAGAATTTATGCAAACATTAAAAAAAGAGTTATTTGAAGATGAGGTATATGTATTTACGCCAAAAGGAGCAATTAAAGTGCTTCCAAAAGGAAGTACACCAATAGATTTTGCTTATCAAATTCATGCTGAAATAGGACACCATATGGTAGGGTGTAAAATTAATAGTAAAATGATGCCAATTATTACACCAATTAAAAATGGTGATATTGTAGAAATTATTACTTCTGATAATTCAAAAGGACCTAGTAGAGACTGGCTTAAAATTGTAAAAAGTTCAGGTGCAAAAAATAAGATTTCTTCATGGTTTAAGAAAAATCAAAGAGAAGAAAACATTATAAAAGGGAAAGAACTTATTGAAAAAGAAATTAAAAAAATTGGAATGAAGCATGAGGAACTATTTAAGCCAGAGTTTATAGGTGCAGCATTAGAAAGGTACAAATATGGAAGCCTTGATGAAATGTTTGCAAGTGTTGGGTTTGGCTCAATATCATCAGGAAAAATTATTGCAAGGGCATTAGAAGAATATAGAAAAGTACACAGTGAAGAAAATTTAGAAAAGACGTTAGAAGAACTATCAAAAGAGAAAATCCATAAAAATAAACCATCTCAAAATGGAGTTGTGGTAAAAGGAATTGACAACTGCTTAGTAAAACTTTCAAAATGCTGTAATCCAGTCCCAGGAGATGAAATAATAGGATATATTACAAAAGGAAGAGGTGTATCTGTTCATAGAACAGATTGCGTAAACATGAAAAGCTTGATTACAGAAGATAATCGAATGATTGATGTGTATTGGTATCAAGCAGATACAGCAGCATACAATGTAGATATTGAGGTGTATGCAAATGATAGAGTTGGATTATTGGCAGATATGATTGGTGAGGTTGGAGCATGTAAATGTAAGTTAATAGCAGTTTCTTCAAGGGCAACAAAAGAAAAAATTGCAGTAACAGACTTAACAGTTGAAGTAATGGATATAGAACAGCTAAATAAAGTATTAAAAGCAATTAGAAAAGTAGATAGTGTATATGAAGTAAAAAGAAAAAAATAAAAGAAGTGAGGAAGATATGATACTAAAGATATTACCAGTAGATAATGGGTTTGTAGAAAAAACAAATTGCTATATTTTACAAGATGAAAAAACAAAAGAAACAATGGTAATAGACCCAGGAGGAGAAACACAGAAAATAATAGAATTGTTAAATATTATAGAGGCAAATGTAAAATATATTTACTTAACACATTGCCATGGTGACCATATTGCAGGTGTAAAAGAAATAAAAGATAAAAAGGGTGGCAAAATATTAATTCATAGAGACGACAGCCAAGGATTATATGATTTGGGAATTAACTTAAGAGAATATATTGGCTTAGAACCAGAAGAGATAGAAGCGGACTCTAGAGTAGATGATAAAGACTTAATCCATATTGGTAGTATTGAATTAGAAGTAATTCATACGCCAGGTCATACAGCAGGAGGAAGTTGCTTGTATTGCGAAAAAGAAAAACTGCTATTTTCAGGAGATACGTTATTTAAGGGGACTTGGGGCAGAACAGATTTGCCAACAGGTAGCTTTGAAAAAATTATGAATTCTATTGCCAATAAATTACTTGTTCTACCAGATGAAACAATTGTATATCCAGGACATGGTGCTTCAACAAGAGTAAGAGATGAAGAACCAATTTATTATAATTTAATGCCACCAGAAGAATAAAATAAGGCATAATTTCCTTTGTACAAGAATATATTAGTATATAAGACTTAACAAAACAAAGGAGAAGGAAAACATGATTAATTTAGCAGTAATCGAAATGAAAGACGTGATAAAATATCTAGTAAGAATTACAGTTGTAATTACCATTACAATAGCGCTTACTAGATATTTTTTGAGTTTTAGAACAAATGTGCAAGTAGTAGCAGAAGGAGTATATGGCGAAAGTTTTTTAGGCTGCCTAGATACGGTAATTCCTTTAGTTAACAGTATTAATCATTCTTCAGAAGAGAAAAATCAAGAAAGTAAAAAAGATGGAGCTTTGAAAGAAACACTAAAAGTAGAACTAGGAATGATAGATACTATCGAAAAAGAAGAAGAAAAAAAAGAAAGCAAAACTGTAGCGGCACAAGAAGAAAAAAATCAACAACCAGAAGAAAAGATTGAAGAAGCGAAAATAGGTGTAAAAACAGAGGTATTAGAGAGTAATGTACCTATGAAGTTTACAACGAGTTATCAAAGTGTAAAAATAAAAAACGAAACAAAAATAAAGTTAACAGAGCAAATGCTAAAACCAGATGTAGAAGTAAATACAAAAAATATCTTAATTTATCACACACATAGTTGTGAAAGCTATACGCAAAGTGAAAAATATAAGTACAAATCTTCTGGAAATTTTAGAACAACCAATAAAGAAAGATCTGTAATAAAGGTAGGGACAGAATTAGGAAAGTACATGGAAAACTATGGATATAAAGTGATTCATGATACAGCTTTATATGATCACCCATCTTATAATGGCTCTTATGGTAGATCAATGGATGGAGCTGTCAAATTGTTAGATAAAAATCCAGGAACAGATATAGCGTTTGATATTCATAGAGATGCTATTGGAGACAGTACATATGCTCCTACTGTAAAAATTGGGGACGAATATGCAGCACAAATGTTATTTGTAATAGGAAGTAATGGAGCTGGAGATCCACATGATAATTGGGAGCAAAATTTAAAATTTGCAGTAAAAGTGCAGGAAAAAGCGAATGAACTATATCCAGGATTGTTTAAGCCTATTATTTTAAGAAACAGCGACTATAATCAACGAATTGCAAAAGCAGCGAGTATTATAGAAGTGGGAGCAACAGGAAACACATTAGATCAATGTTTGGTAAGTATGAAGTATTTGGCAAAGGTACTAAGTGAAATATAATAACGAACCTCATATTATCTTAGCATAATATGAGGTTCGTTATTATGATAAAGTTTTTTGAATATATTACAAAAATGTTACATTTTAATAAAAATATTGAAATGTAAATTTTTTTAAGATAAAATGAATGTACAAATTAGTATATTTTTATTTACGAGTAGAACAAAAAGAAGGAGTAGATAAGAATGAAAAAAACTGAAAAGCCTGAGGCTGTAAGAGAGAGAGAGAGAGAGAGAGAGAGCTATATTCTAAAGAAATAAGTATGTATAAAGGCTATGTAGCCTTTATTAGAGATGGATAAATAAAAGACAGACTATTTATTGTAAAAGATAAGTAGACTGTCTTTTTGTGTGTAAAAAAGAAAAAGAGAAGAGGAGAAGGAAATGAAACAGGCAAAAATAACAACGAGACAAGGAAAAGGAATAACGCTAATAGCACTGGTAGTAACAATAGTCATATTAATTATATTAGCAACAATAAGTGTAAATTTAGTACTAAATGGTGGTCTAGTTAATAGAACACAAAGTGGAAAAGAAATGCATGAATTGGAAAGAGAAAGAGAGAGACTAGAGTTAGTAAAAGTAGATGTAGCAAGTAATACAAATCATATAGGAAAAGTAACAGTAGATACTTATGTAGAGGAATTAGTGAATCAAGGAATAACAGTTGAAGATGAAATAATGGATAATGGAAATGGAAGTAAAACTGTTATTACAGATACAGGATATAGTGTATTAATAGAACCAGTAGGAGAAAGTGATGTAAAAATAACAATTGAAGGGAAAGCGGGACAATTACCACCAAGAATTAGACAAGTAAATGTGACAAAAGGGGAAACAAGTATAGAGGTAAAAGTAATAGCAATTAGAACAGAAGGTGCAACATATAGTTATCAATATAAAGAAGCAGATAATGCTTGGCAGCCAGTAGGAGAAAACAAAGCAAATATTATAATAGAAGGAACAGAAGAAGAAAAAAGTTATGTTATAAAAGTTACAGTAAAAAATGAATATGGAGAAGATACAAAAGAAGAAATAGTTGAAGCAGAAGATATTTTGCCAGAGCCACCAACATTATCAGATGGAATGATACCAGTAAAAAGAGAGGGAACAAGCTGGATAAAAACAACGAAAGATGATAAAGAATGGTACAATTATTCAAGTAGTCAAAAGAAATGGGCAAATATTGTATTAGAAGACAGTACATTTATAAAGCAAGAGGATGGAACTGAAAAGTTGGATACAAGTAAAGTATATAGTCAGTTAGTATGGATACCAAGATATGCATATCAAATTACAAGTTATTATCATACAAATACTACAGGTGTTGGTAATATTAATATTGTATTTATAGATGCTCAAAATTGGAATAAATCTAAAACCAAACAATATAGTACAATGTATCCGAATGCAATAGCAGGAAGTGAAACTGGAATGGAAGATTACGTAGTTCATCCAGCATTTGATTATGGAACAGATAAAATAAATGGTTTTTGGATAGGGAAATATGAAACCAGTCATACTGAATGTACAACTGTAGCAACTACAGGAGAGTATGATGGGGTTGACAAAATTATGCAAATAAAAGCAGGGATCACTAGTTGGAGAAATATGAAAATAGGAAATGCATTTAGTACATGCTTAAATATGAATAAATCAGGTAATCCTTATGGATTAAATTCTAATAATAGTGTTGTAGATCCACATTTAAGCAAAAATACAGAGTGGGGAGCAATTTCATATCTTACACTAAGCAAATATGGAAATGGAAAGTCAATGACTAGCAATGGAACTAGTAATTTTATTACAGGCAATAGTGTTAACAATAGTACAACAGGAAATATATATGGAGTTTATGATTTAAGCGGATGTGAAGAGGAATGGGTTGCGGCATATATTAATTCTGGCGAAACAAGATTGACGAATGCCGAAACGAATGGACAGGTTATCGTATCTAGTGCAAATAAATATAAAAATGTGTATCGTATGGCAGAAAATAACACAAATGCAGGAGGAAAGAACTTTAATTTGGCGATACCAAGTAATAACTTTTATGGAGATGCATTATGGGAAATTGGACAAACTGGACAAACTTCTGAAATAGTTATTGATACTTGGAAAGGACGGAAAAGGAGGTTTTTCAAGATTAAATGTACCATTTTTGGCTAGAGGTGGAACAGGGGACAGTGAATCGAAGTATATGTTTTTAGAATTTAAAGGAGATCGTGGAAGATATAATGATAACAATGCTTTTCGCGTGGTTATTCCAGTATTAGTTAGTAAAACAGAATAAAAAAGTCAAATCAATTAATGGTAACAGCCTCTCCTAAAACAGTGACAATGAAGCTACTGTTTTAGGGGAGGCTTAATATGCTCCTATACAAATGGATTTGCAAAAAATAAAGTGTGAGTATTGATAAATTTTACAACTTATGATTTAATAAAGAAAAATAAAACAAACGACAATCAAAAGAATACAATATACAAAGGAGGAAGACTATGGGAAATGTAAAAGTAAGTCTGAAAAATACCAAGGTATTTGAAAAAAATATAATGGAATATGGAGAAAAAGTAACAAAAATTCATGAAGAATTACATAAAAAAGCAAAAGATAAAAAAGAATTTTTAGGATGGCTTAATTTGCCAACAAACTATGATAAAAAGGAATTTGAAAAAATAAAAAAATCTGCACAAAAAATACAGTCAGATTCTGACATTTTACTAGTGATTGGTATAGGTGGGTCATATTTAGGGGCAAGAGCGGTAATAGAAGCGCTAACGAATACATTTTATAATTTACTAGATAAAGAAGAAAGAAAATTCCCACAAATATTATATGTAGGAAACAATTTAAGCCCAAACTATATTAATGATTTAATCCACTTTATTGGGAATAAAGATTTATCAATTAATGTCATATCAAAATCAGGAACAACAACTGAGCCTGCAATTGCTTTTCGTATCTTTAGAGAACTATTAGAAAACAAATATGGCTTAAAAGAAGCCAAAAAAAGAATATATGTAACAACAGATAGTAAAAAAGGTGCATTAAAAACACTTAGTGCAAAAGAAAAGTATACAACATTTGTTATTCCAGACAATGTAGGAGGAAGATATTCAGTGTTAACAGCAGTTGGATTACTTCCAATTGCAACAGCAGGAATTGATATTGATAAATTAATGAATGGTGCAAGAATTGCACAAGACAAATATGCAGATGAAAACTTAAAGTATAACGAATGCTATAAATATGCAGTTATGAGAAATGTACTATATGAAAAAGAAAAAAATATAGAGCTATTGGTAACATATGAACCAAAACTTCACTATATGATAGAATGGTGGAAGCAATTATTTGGAGAAAGTGAAGGGAAAGAAGGCAAAGGAATTTATCCATCTGGCGCCGAATTTACAACAGATTTACATTCTTTAGGTCAATACATACAAGAAGGCAGAAGAAACTTATTTGAAACAGTTATTGATATAAAACATACAGAGTCAGACTTAAAAATTGCCCATGACGAAGACGATTTAGACGGATTAAATTATATAGAAGGCAAATCACTAGACTATGTTAACAAAAAAGCAATGGAGGGTACAATTGCAGCACATGTAGAAGGAGATGTTCCCAATATTTTAATTACAATGGATAAACTAGATGCCGAAACACTAGGGCACTTAATTTACTTCTTTGAGCTTGCTTGTGCAATGTCTGGAAAAATATTAGACGTTAACCCATTTGACCAACCAGGAGTAGAAAAATATAAAACAAATATGTTTAAATTATTGGGAAAACCAGGATATGAAGCGGAAAAATAAGTTGCCAATAGATAAAAATGAAAGATTTAGAAATGGAATGGTTGACAATAAATTAAAACATATAGTATAATAAAGAATGTAATAATAAAAAACATAAATGAGACAAAGTAAAATAAAGGTTATTTTTAGAGAGGAATAGTCATAGGCTGAAAGCTATTCTAAACAAACATATTTGAAAAACTACCTCATTGTTTCTGAAAAAAATCAGACGTATTACTTGCGTTAAAAGTATAACAAGATAAAAATAAGGGTGGAACCGTGCAACATAAGCACCCCTCAAAGTAATCATAGAATTATTTTGAGGGGTGTATTTTTATTTGCAAAGTTTATGAACAAACCCGTCTAAAATGGAACAAAAGTGGTAGAAAGACTGCCGAAAATAGAGATTAAAAGGAGGAAAAAGAATGAAGATTATATTAAAAGATGGCAAAGAGCTAGACGTGGAAAACGGAATTAGCATACTTGACCTAGCAAAACAAATTAGTGAAGGGTTAGCAAGAGTAGCTACAGCAGGTAAAGTAAATGGAAAAGTAAAAGATTTAAGATACCAAATAGAAGAGGATGGGGCAAATGTAGAGATTTTAACATTTGAGAGTGACTTAGATGGCAAAAAGGCATATTGGCATACAACATCACACATTATGGCACAAGCTGTTAAAAGAATATTTGGAGAAAGTGTCAAATTTGCAATTGGTCCATCAATTGATGAAGGATTTTATTATGACTTTGATGTAGAAAAAGCGTTTACAGAGGAAGACAAGGCAAAAATAGAAGAAGAGATGAAGAAAATTATTAAAGAGGATTTACCAATTGAAAGATTTTCTTTACCGAAAGATGAAGCTTTAGAATTAATGAAAGATGAACCATATAAACAAGAATTAATTCGTGAACTTCCAGAAGGAGAAGAAATTTCTTTTTATAAACAAGGCGAATTTGTTGACTTATGTGCAGGACCTCACTTAATGAGTACTGGCAAGGTAAAGGTTGTAAAACTTTTAGCATCTTCAGGAGCATATTGGAGA
This sequence comes from uncultured Clostridia bacterium, assembly GCA_949747775.1. Classification (GTDB taxonomy): domain Bacteria; phylum Bacillota; class Clostridia; order TANB77; family CAG-508; genus CALXVA01. The sequence continues at coordinate 32,557 of CATKGX010000115.1, forward strand.
GGTAGCGAGAAAAATAAAATGTTACAAAGAATCTATGGAATTGCTTTTCCAAAGGCTAGTTTATTAGAAGAACATTTAGCATTTTTAGAAGAGGCAAAACAAAGAGACCATAGAAGAATCGGAAAGCAATTAGATTTATTTATGACACATGAACTTGTAGGTTCTGGACTTCCTATGTATTTGCCAAATGGTGCAACCATTAGAAGGTTATTAGAGCAATATATTTTGAAAAAAGAAATTAAGCTAGGCTATCATCATGTATATACACCATCTCTTGCCAATGTTGCGTTATACAAAACAAGCGGACATTGGGACCACTACAAAGACGATATGTTCCCTGTAATGAAAATGGATACAGAAGAAATGGTACTAAGACCAATGAATTGTCCACATCATATGCTAATTTATAAAAATGCAATGCATTCATACAGAGACTTACCAATTAGAATAGGTGAACTTGCGCATGACTTTAGATATGAAGCAAGTGGAAGTGTTTGCGGGCTAGAAAGAGTACGTGAAATGTGCCAAAATGATGCCCATATATTTGTTACACCAGAACAAATTAAGCCAGTATTTGGAGAAGTAGTGAACCTAATTTTATCAGTATATAAAGATTTTGGATTCCAAGATTATACATTTAGATTATCATTAAGAGATAAAGAAAATAAAGAAAAGTATTTTGATGATGATGAAATGTGGGAAAATGCAGAAAGTCAGCTAAGAGAAATTTTAACAGAACTTAACATTGATTTTTACGAAGCAAAAGGAGAAGCTGCTTTTTATGGACCAAAACTAGATGTACAAATTAAAACTGCTATTGGACATGATATTACAATTTCAACATGCCAATTAGACTTTTTATTACCACAAAGATTTGAACTAGAATATATTGGTGAAGATGGGAAAGCACATAGACCAATTGTAATTCATAGAGCAATTTTAGGTACATTTGATAGATTTATTTCTTTCTTAATTGAAGAAACAAAAGGAGCTTTCCCAACATGGCTTGCTCCAACACAAGTAAAGATTCTTCCAATTACAGATAGACAACAAGAGTATGCAAAACAGGTAGCAAGTAAATTAATGGAACAAGACATTCGAGTAGAGGTAGATGACAGAAATGAAAAAATAGGATACAAAATTCGTGAAGCACAAATGCAAAAAGTTCCATATATGCTAGTTGTTGGGGATAAAGAAATTGAAGCAAATGCAGTTGGCGTACGCTCAAGAAAAGATGGAGATATTGGACAAATGCCAACAGATGAATTTATGACAAGAATTAAAAATGAAATCGAAACATTTGCAAAGTAGGGACTATATTGCCTGAACCAAAACAGAGATGCTAAAAAGCATCTCTGTTTTGGTATAGATTACAAAGTTTGGGTTTTCGCTAGATTGCGGTTTCGATAATGTGGGTCGTTAGTGACTTCTTTGATAACTTCGATGAAGTCAGGCAAAGTAACTGTATCATTTTCACTTTTGAGCTCAATTTCCATCAAGGCAAACTTGTCGGAAAAAGAGAAAATATCCAATTCGAAAAGCTGCCCTTTGTAGTCAAAACAAATTCGCTGTTTGACAATAGAGCTTAAGGAAAAATCTCTTTCATCGTGATAGTTCACATATTCATCAAAGGAGATTTCTCTTTCTGTTTCTTCTCTGCAAAGAGGAGTAATTTCACGCTTTTCTGTCAGAAAATAGGAAGTATGAGTTCCCTTCCAACGTGCCCGAATGCGACGCTCAGCACCTTCTTTGGAGATAAGATAGAACTGGATAATACCGCAGATAGAAAGCTCAGCATGAGCAGATAGCTGCAAGATGCTAGGTTTCTTAACTAGGTATTTCCGCTCAATTTCCATCGAAGGGGTGTTAATGTTAGAACGTGTGGTGTTTGTGTTCATAAAAGACCTTCCTTTCGTTATAGTATAAAGTATAGTAAAGCTACTGATTTAAAGAGACTGCATAATTGCCAAATTATAGTTTCGATAATAAGGATCTTCAGTTACCTCGTCGATAACTTTAATGAAATCTGGCAAAATAACGGGCTCATTTTCACTAGATAGTTCTACTTCCATTAGTGCTTTATTATCTGGACTAACGGAATTGGAACCAGAAAAGTCGAAAATATCAATTTCAAAGTACTGCCCTTTATAAACAAAGCATACACGTTTTTTTACAATAGGTCGAATGGTATCCACTTCAGAAAGATAACGGAGATATTCTTTTTCAGAGATTTTCTTTTCTGTTTTTATTCTAGATAGCCCTGCTGTGGGAGTATCCTTTTCAGAAAGGAAATAAGAATAGCTTCCATTTTGACCACGCCTCCGAATGCGCCGTTCTGTACGCAGGTCAGAGTTTTTAAGATAGATTTGGAAGATATCAACAACTGTAATATCTGCATGAGCTGCCAAATATTCTATAGTAGGCTTTTCAATTAGATATTTCCTTTCTATTTCGAAAGGAGTAGGTTCACCAAGTGCAAAATATACCTGGTTCATCAAACGGTGTATTTTTTCTTGGAAATTAGTTGAATTATCAATCACACGCAAATGGTTATGCCCAGTCCAATTGGCAATACCAAGCTTATCTAGCCTACGAGCTTCTTCTACTGTTTCTGTCCTTGCAACATTGTTAGCCAAAGTGTAGTAAGCTTCTGCACCATCGGCTGCTGTAACAAGATGAAATATGGCATCATATCTGTCTTGTGTTTCTGTTTGCGTCATGCCAAAATCGGCAAGAATTTGAGCAAACTCTTTTTCTGTAATGTAGCTTTTGTTATCCATAAGACCACGGTCATAAATAATAACAATTTTATCATGTGGCAACATTTGACTTATTTTCTGGTAGAGCTCCTCTTTAAAAAGCTGTTTGGAAAATACAACATATTGAAAAGCCAAAAGATTTAAAGAATTTCCAAAGGGTCGAATACCATTCGGAATAAGCTCTGTCGCAGTTTCGGGAACAGTTAAAACATAATAGCCCCGGCTGTTGAGTTCTTGTTCAATAGTAGACAATGCAGTTGTCTTTCCAGAACAAGGTCCGCCAGTAATAACGAACGACCAAACTTTTTTCATGTATGACACCTCCTAAAATATTAAAAAGTGTTAATAATAAACGAACATAACAATTATACAACATATTATGTAAAAATGCAAATAAAAGGGAAAAATGTTACAAATATATTACAAATAGTGAAGTTTATTGAAAAAGAAGGAAATATCATATAAGATATAACTAAGATAAAAGATAGAAGGGGAAACAAATGAGTTTAAAAGAAAAGTTATTCGAAAAGCAAAAATTAAATCAAATATTACATACGACTTTTAATCCATATGAACCAGGAGTTGCAAGAATTCACTTAGTGCCATCAAAGTTTTCATGGGTAAAATCTACGTCTAGTGTTGTTATTCTAAATGGACATGATATTATTCCAGTACAAGAAGCATGGACTATTTTGCTAGCGACTTTTATTGAAAAGGTGAATGCCTACGAAGGAAAAGAAGTAACAGATGAAGAAGTAGACAGAATTGTAGATAGTACAGTTCAAGAAGTAAGAAGAGTGTATGGAAAAAGAGTAAAAGAAGAAGTGATTAAAAGTGACCTTTGGAAGATGATAAATACTTTTGAAAGTATTGCATTAGGAAAGGAGCCTGAAACAGATATTGCACCAATCTCTATTGGAGAGTATTCTAAATTTATGACAGCGCCACATAGAATGGATTTAATGATTAGCAGTATGCAAAAAGGAGAAAATTGGAATTGCAATCAAAAATGTATTCATTGCTATGCAGCAGGTCAAAAAGAAGCTATTGTAGAAGAACTAGATACAGATAAGTGGAAGAAAATAATTGACAAATGCAAAGAAGCACGTATTCCACAACTAACTTTTACAGGTGGAGAACCAACCATGAGAAAAGACCTAGTAGAGCTAATTGATTACTCAAGATGGTTTGTAACAAGACTTAACACAAATGGTGTACTACTAAGTAAAGAACTATGTAAGCAGTTATATGAGGCAAGTTTAGATAGTGTGCAAATTACCCTATATTCAAACGAGGCAGATGTACATAACAAGCTTGTGGGAGCAAATAATTTTGATAAAACAATAGAGGGAATTAAAAATGCAATAGAGGCAGGCCTTAATGTTAGTGTAAATACACCAATTTGTAAGTTAAATAAGAAATACAAAGAGACTTTGGTATTTTTAAACGAGTTAGGAGTAAAATATGTTTCTTGTTCAGGGCTAATTGTAACAGGAAATGCAAAAACAGAAAAATCAAAAGAAACACAGCTTGAAAGTGAAGAACTGTACCAAATTTTAGAAGAAGCGGTTACCTATTGTAATGACAATTTAATAGAAATTAGCTTTACGTCTCCAGGATGGATTAAAAACGAAAAAGTACGTGAGCTTGGAATTGATGTACCTTCTTGTGGTGCATGCTTAAGTAATATGGCAATAGCACCAAATGGTGATGTAATACCATGCCAAAGCTGGCTTTCAGAAAATGCAAAACTAGGAAATATGTTAGATACAAATTGGAAACAAATATGGAATCATAATTTGTGCAAAAGGATTAGAAAAAATTCAAGCAAAATGGAAGGAACATGTCCACTACGCTATGAAAATAATCAATTAATCGTAAAAAATAAGTAAAGGAAATAGAAGAAAGATGAAAAAGAAAATAATAGGGTTATTTGCTATCATGATATTTTGTATGCTTGTATTTATGCCAAATACAAAAGCTGCCAAAGCATTAGATGAAATACAAGATTATACGATTACTGTTGATATGAATGAAGATGGAACAATGAACATGAAATATCATATTGAATGGAAAGTATTAGATTCAATAACAGAGGGCCCACTTGAATGGGTAAAGATAGGAGTTGCCAATAAACATGTAAAAGATATAAAAAAAGCATCGGATACAATTAAAAAGATAAAGTATATATATGATGGTGGCAATTATGTAAGAGTTGATTTTAAAAAGAAATATTATGCAGGTCAAACTGTTTCTTTCGATTTCACATTAAATCAAGGATATATGTATACGATGAATACAGATGGTACATGTAGTTATTCTTTCACCCCTGGATGGTTTTCAGATATTGAGGTAAAAAAGGCTACTATAAAATGGAACAGTAATAATATTAAAACACATAAGCAAGGAGCAAAAGAAGAGGGAAATTATTTGGTATGGTCACAAAGCCTAAAAAAGGGACAAAGAATGTCTATTAATACGACTTATTACCAAAGTGCATTTAAGTTAGATCGAAATAAACAAGCAACGAATGTGAAAAAGGGAGGAAGCGGATTTGACTGGGATTCGTTTTATATGGTCATTATCATTATTGTATTTATTGCTATTTTTATAAGTTCAATGGCAAGAGGAGGAGGTTCATATTATCGCCACAGTGGTTTTGGATATTACCCACATTACCATCATTATCATCACCACCATCACGGAGGTTTTGGAGGAGGAGGCTCTTCGTGTGCATGTGTAAGTAGCTGTGCTTGTGCATGTGCTTGCGCAGGAGGCGGAAGAGCAGGTTGCTCGAAAAAAGATTTTTATGGAACGAAAATAAAGATAAGACAAATTAAAGAAAGTACTAATCAATAAAAATTCAAAATAAAACCCTTAAAATAGTTTTCTATTTTAAGGATTTTATTTTGAAATATAATTGACAAAAATAGGAAATATAATATAAAATAATGTGGTAGAAGGGAGTGAGAATATATGAGTATTCGATATAATGTTGTTGTCCAAAAAGAAGAAAACTGGTATGTTGCAACATGTATAGATAATAATATTACTTCTCAGGGCAAAACAATAGAAGAGTCAATAGAAAATTTAAAAGAAGCGATTGAGCTATATTATGAAAGTGAAGAGCCAATTATACCAAAAGAAACCTATATTACAACATTGGAGGTGGCAATATGAGTTCAAAATATCCAGTATTACCACCTCAGAAAATTATTTCAATATTACATGAATTTGGTTTTGTAAAAGTTTCACAAAAAGGAAGTCATGCTAAATATAAAAACTATTTTACAAATAAAATATATATTATTCCAATGCATAAAGAAATTGCAAGAGGAACGTTAAAAAACATCTTAGAGCAAGCTGACATTACAATAGAAGATTTTTTAAATCAATTATAAATTTCATATTCTAAATAAAATTCCAAGAAAAGATAAGTAAAAATGTATATAAATAATTTGATATTCAAATTATTTTTTAGTGATGGATTTTTCTATGAAATGATTGACCCGCAAACTAATAAAATGATATAATGCACCATGTGGAGA
>CATKGX010000116.1 GCA_949747775.1 uncultured Clostridia bacterium
AGGAGGAAAATATATGGAAGAATTAATGAATTTACATTTCACCAATATATGGTGGACAATAGGAGTACCACTTTTCTTTATGGTTTTAGACATTATTACAGGTTATTATAATGCTTGGAAAAACAATGAAGTTTCTAGTTCAAAAATGCGAAATGGATTAGGCAAAAAATGTGCAGAATTATGTTATATAGCATTGGGATTTATATTTAAATTTGCTTTTGGAGTAGAATCAATTATGTATTTTATGGTAATATACGTATGTTATATGGAAATGGTATCATTATTTGAAAATTGTGCAAAACTTGGATTACCAATTCCCTCGAAACTAAAAGGAAGATTAAATGACGAACCAAAAAAATAATGGTAAGAGGAGGAATGCAATATGCCCATCAAAGGAATAGACGTATCAGAACATCAAGGAAAAATTAATTGGGAGAAAGTAAAGAAAAGTGGAATAAAATATGCAATTTTACGTTGTGGATATGGCATGGATATAACAAGTCAAGATGATAGCGAATTTGAAAGAAATATAAAAGAATGTGAAAAGCGAAAAATCCCTTATGGAGTTTATCTTTTTAGTTATGCAGACACTGTGGAAAAAGCAAAATCAGAAGCATTACATACACTAAGACGAATAAATGGGTATAAGCCAAGATTAGGAGTTTGGTATGATATAGAAGACAATAAAACAAGTGGAAAAGTAAATAAGCAAATGCTTAGTAATATAATTCATACATATTGCAATATAATAAAAAATTTAGGATATAGAGTAGGAGTATATGCTTCAGTTAGTTGGTTAGACAACAAGATAGAAAAACAAATAAAAAATCAATATCCAATTTGGGTCGCACAATATTATGATAAATGTGAATATACTGGAAAATATACAATGTGGCAATATACATCTTGTGAAACAGTAGATGGAATACAAGGAAACGTAGATGGAAACTACCTTTATGAAGAATACCTTATAGAAGGTAAAGAATCTGAGATAAGCAAGAATCAATTAGAAAAAATAAATAGGATTAAAGAATTACAAAAATGCTTAAACAAAGATTTTCAGACACAATTAATCGAAGATGGGATAATAGGTCCGAAAACCATGCAAGTAATACAAATGCACTATTTGAAATATTATACAAGTGGGCAATTTGTTAAATGGACGCAGACGCAATTAAACAGAAAAGAATATTATCTTGGAAAATGTGGCGCTGATGGAAAGTATGGAAAAGATACACAAACTGCAGTTAGAAAATATCAAAAAGATAAAAAACTAATCATAGATGGATGTACGGGAGCAGAAGTAATTCAATCATTGTTACAATAAAAATATTAGGCTAGGTTACAAAAGTGCCTAGCCTAATTAAAAATCATTATATTCATATATGCCATAGCATAAACTTCCTTTTTCATTATTATGCTTTTTTAGTTTCATCTTTTAAATCTTGTAATGAGAAACGAACAGCTTCTAGAACGAAAGCAGTAAAAGTACAATCTTTTTGTGATATTGCATTTTCAACTTCTTGTATTAAGTCATCTGGAAATCTAATACATTTGGGAGTAGTATGCGGCACTGCTGGTATTTTAAATTTTCCCATTAAACATCATCCTTTTCAAAATTTTACCAACTGGTATACTATTATATAAGAAGTATAGCCCATAAAAGAGTATATTTCTGTATCACAATTGTAATAATAAAAAGATATATAAATACAATACAAACACGACAAGAGTATTATAATACATCTATATGGCGAAGTTTGAAGAAATGTGTCGAACAAATTAAAAAAATAAAAAATGCAAAAAAATAAAAATATTTTACTAAAATGTCGAAGAGAAACGAAAAAAATCGAAAAAAAGTATTGTATAATTTTAGAATAAATAGTAAAATGTTTTTGTTGTTTATTATTAAAAAATCGTTGTTATTATATGTCTTATATAGGAAGAGATAGCCCCAAAATGCACGCCGGAACTATCTCTAATCATTATATCTTGAAAAAGAGATATAACAGTGATATTATACACTATTATGTCAAGTTTTTCAAGATACGAAAAAGGAGATATAATAATATGAATAATCTTATCAAAGAAGGAATATTTATCAAAGAGACAGAGTATCAAAAAATGAAAAAACGAATGCATAAAAAAAGTGATTATTTTACAATAGAAGAAATAACAGTATGTTGCAAAATAAATTCCATAAAGAAATTAAAAAGCGGTTAATTATTTGTTACTTTTTATTGAAAAAAATATAAAAAAATGCTATAGTGATAAAAGTATATTTCCGAATGGAGGAACAGTCTTGGAAAAAGAGAAGAAAAAGCAAACAATAAAATTATGTATTGCGATATCCATTATTGTCATTATTTTAACAGTAGTGGGAATGATTATGATAAAATATGAGGTAGAGGGCGACAAGAACATGCCATTTAACCTTTCAAAAATTGTTATGGTAAGTACAGCAGAAGGTGTAGAGAGCAAGGGAAAAAACAAATGGAACTTTAATATTTACCAAAATAATGATATCTATTTCTATATTGATAAAAATGAAAAATATCATGGAAATAATACATACATAGAAAAAGTAAGAATAGAAAATATACAAATAGTAAGAATGCCTACAAAAGGAAAAATAAAAACATATATGCCAAATAGTACCCAAGGTAGACTATACAGTTATTCAAAAGAATATATTGTAGAAGAAAAGCTAGAATATAAAGGTGGAAGTAAAAGTAATGCACAAGCATTAGAAATAGGAAATCAAGGAGGAAATATCCTAATTCGTTTTAGTAATACAGACTTAGGGCAATACTCTTCTAATAAAGATAAAGAAATTATACATGATGGAACACTGTTAAAAAAACTAAAACTTACCAAAGAAGATTTACAATTTACGGTTTCTTTTGATATAGTTATAGAGGTAGCACATCATCAATACAGAGGAAATATTACATTAGACTTTCCACAAGGAGATATTTTAGAAAAAGGGACAGAAAGTATAGAAAAAACAGATATGAATGATATTATTTTTAAAAGAGAATGATAAAAAATAAAATACTTACATAAAAAACACTTGCGTAAAAGAATAAAACAGTATATAATTCAAATGGTATGAGAAATTTAACTATTGTATGGAGGAGTCCAACAAGAACCTGTGAACCTTGTCAGGTCCGGAAGGAAGCAGCAATAAGCAGTTATTCTTGTGTGGAATCTTCCATAGAATAGTTAGAAGACTCACACCATTTTATTTAATATAAAAGAGGTGATATACATTGTCATACACAGCTTTATATAGAAAATTCAGACCACTTCAGTTTAACGAGATTGTTGGACAAGAACATATAACAAAAACACTAAAAAATCAAATAATGGCAGGAAGAGTAGGACATGCCTACTTATTTAATGGAGGAAGAGGAACAGGAAAAACATCAGCAGCAAAAGTATTAGCAAGAGCAATTAACTGTTTAAATCCACAAGATGGAGAACCATGTAATAAATGCGAAGTATGTAAAGCAGCTTTATCAGGTTCCTTAACAGATATTGTAGAAATGGACGCAGCATCAAACAATAGCGTAGAAGATGTACGTTCGATTAGAGAAGAAGTTAACTTTTTGCCAACAGTTGCTAAGTATAGGGTATATATTATAGACGAGGTACATATGTTATCAACAGGAGCGTTTAATGCGCTACTAAAGACATTAGAAGAACCACCAGAACATGTCAAGTTTATACTAGCAACAACAGAGCCACAAAAATTACCAGCAACAATTCTTTCTAGATGTCAACGATTTGACTTTAAAAAAATATCAGAAGAAAACATTGAGAAAAGATTAAAGTATGTATGTGAAGAAAGTAAAATAGAAATTACCAAAGAAGCACTTAAACTAATTTCTGTATTATCAGAAGGAGCAATGAGAGATGCTCTTAGTATATTAGAAAGATGTGTACAAGATGGAGCAGATAAAATAGATGAAGATAAAATAAAAGACTTAGTAGGAATTCCAAAATTAACAATGATTTATCATATGACAAAGGCAGTTTTTGAATATGAAGTAGAAGAAGCAATAAAGGCATTAAATGAGATATTAGACAGTGGGAAAGATTTAAGCAATTTATTGTGGGAAATGATAAAATATATAAAAGACATTTTAGTATATAAAGTCACAAACCATTTACAAATATATAGTACAGAAGAAATTGCGCAAATAAAAGAACTTTCAGAGATGGTTACAAAAGAAAGACTTTTGAAAATGATTTATGATTTATCAGAATTAGAAAATGATATGAAATGGTCTTCACAAAAAACAATATTATTTCAAGTAGGAATTATCAAATTATGTAGTAAAATAACAAACACAAAAAATGTGGAAAGTGTGGATAACGTTCCACAAAACTGTGTAAAACCTGGGAACAAGGAAGTTCAGGCACAAAGTTATCCACAATCACAATACACACAAGTGCAAAATGCAAATATACAAAAAAAGAATAATCCATCTCAAACAACTACCCAAAATGGTATACAAGGATGGAATCAAATTGTAGGAGATTTAAAACAATCTGGAAAAATACTGCTATATACGAATCTAATCAATACAAAAGCAGTAGAAATAAATGATATGACAGTAGGTATTGAATTTCCAAATGGACTAACGCCATTTGCAAAATCAGTATTAGAAAGACCAGAAAACATACAAGAACTGTCAAAACAAGTATCAATTCAATACGGAAAAGATATGAGAGTAAAAATTCTAGAAAATACAAACCATATAGAACCAAAAAATGAAAATAATCCAATTGAAAATATGGCAAGCAGTCTAGATATACCAATTAATATTATAGAAGAATAAAGGAGAATGATTAAAATGGCAAAAAGAGGCGGATTCCCAGGAATGGGAGGCGGATTTGGTGGAATGAACATCAATCAATTAATGAAAGAAGCAAAAAAAATGCAATCAGAAATGGAAAAATCACAAGAAGAATTAGTATCAAAAGAATTTGATGCAACAGCAGGAGGAGGAGCTATTTACGTAAAAGTAACAGGGGCAAAAGAACTAAAAGAAATTACAATCAAAAAAGAAGTAGTAGACCCAGAAGATGTTGAAATGCTACAAGACCTAATTATTACATGTGTAAATGAAGCATTAAGAAAAGTAGATAGTGCTCAAGCAGCAAGCCTAGGAAAATATAATATACCAGGACTAATGTAGGAAGGACTTAAACGAATATGTCATATTATTCACCATCAATTGAAAAATTAATAGAAGCATTTGAAAAATTGCCAAGCATTGGCAGTAAAACAGCAGCAAGATTAGCATTTTATATTTTAAATGCTAGCCAAGAAGAAACACAAGAATTCATTAATGCAATAGAAGGAGCAAAAAGAAACTTAAAATACTGTTCACAATGTTATAATATATCAGATACAGACCCCTGTACAATTTGTGGAAATGCAACAAGAGACCGATCTATTATTTGTGTTGTAGAAGATGTAAAAGATGTTGTTGCAATGGAAAGAACGCATGAATTTAAGGGCCTATATCATGTATTACATGGTAGTATTTCTCCTATGAATGGAATAGGACCTGATGATATTAAAATAAAGGAGCTACTTGCTAGACTAATGGAAGGACAAGTAAAAGAATTAATACTTGCAACAAACCCAAGAGTAGAAGGGGAAGCAACAGCAATGTATATTTCAAAATTAGTAAAACCATTAGGTGTAAAAGTAACCAGAATTGCACATGGAATACCAGTAGGAGGAGACTTAGAATATACAGATGAAGTAACATTAAGCAAAGCACTAGAAGGAAGAAGAGAACTATAATATTTAAAACACTTGAAAAAGTTAGAAAACAACTAACAATATTCAAGTGTTTTTATTGTCTCTGGAAATAAAGAAAAACTAACATAAACTAGGATACCCGTAGGATTAAAGTAGATTTTGAATCAAAAAAATGAAAAACAAATAAAAATATAACAAAAATGTCATAAAAATGTAATATTAATACAAGAAAAAGGTTGGAAACCATTTCCGTAGATATGTTTAACACCACATATGTAATATTATCCATAATTGGAAAAATCATATATTGCAATTATTTTAGGGATATAATATTCTTAAAGTAAAAGAAAAATATAGAGGTGAAATACGATTATGAATGAAAAGGCATCAAAATTTGCAAGAAGAATAGTTTTAATTGTATGTAGTATGCTTATTTTATTAACAAGCTTTATTTTATGTGCTGAAAATATAATGACAGGACATAAAGAAAAGGAAATCGCTAGACCTAATATAAAAAGGCCAGAAATACAAACAGAAATAGCAAAAACAGGATTAAAAGACAAAACGTTAGATAAGTCAGAAACAATTAGAGACTTTAATTGGGTCCAAGATATGAGCTCTTCCATTGGAGAAATTACAATCGAAGATAGCGGAAGAAAAGTAAGCATGACAGGAAATCCAAGTTTAGCAGGCAAAAATGCAATTTACATTATTCCAGAAAATCACCAAGAACAAACATTTACATTCACATATTCAGTAACATATGGAGATAGTTTTATTGGGGCAGGGGTATTATTAAAAGTAAAAAAAGTAGAAAATACTTTAACAGGATATATGCTAAGCTTTAATAAACCAGGACAAGTTTTTTATACAGAATCTGAAAATCAACTAGGAGCAATTTGGAAATTTACATATACATTAGGAAACAATGCTGATAACACAATTGCAAGAACTTTAGTAAAAGCACTAGAAATACCTGTTACAGGAACCATTACTGTAAAATCTACCGCAGAACAAATTATATTAACAGGAACCGATATTAATGAGACCTTGCAAATAGGAGCAAATGAAGAAATAGGAGATGGTTTTGGATTTTTCTCAGCCCATTATAGTCATAACTGTAGTCAAATTGGTTCATTCACATTAGACAACTTTGCGGTAACAACAGTTGACTTACTACCACATAGTTTATTTGTAGACCCAAATGGAGGAACATGGAATAATGTATCTACAGTAACAGAAATAGAAGGTATTTATAGAGATATTGCAAGTATTCCAATGCCTACTCGTCCAGGATACACATTTGCAGGTTGGACCAAAAGAGGAAATAGTGGAACAATGTCTACATTAACAGGAAGCGCAGTATATACATTTGGAGAAGACGAAGAAACAGATGACCATATTACTGCACAATGGGTAAAAATAGATGCAAAGAAACAAGCAGATTGTGCAACAGATGTAGTAGAAGGACAAGAAGTTACTTATACAATAACAGCAAACAACACAGGAACAACAGCAGGAACCGCAATTATAAAAGATGCAGCGCCAGAAGGAACTACATTTATTGAAAATAGTATTAAAGTAAATGGAGTAGAAGGCTCATATACAGAGCAGGACTTAAATAATGGAATTACAATTCCATCAGTGGGAACAGATAAAGGCGCTACAGTATCATTTAAAGTAAGAGTCAATCAATTAACAAATGGAACATTGATTAATAATAAAGCAGAAGTAAAAGAAAGAACAGATGTAACTACTTCAGTAGCAAAAGAGTCAAATAATGTACAACTAAGATTTGTAGAACCAATTATTAGTCAATCAAAATCAGTAGTAACACAGTATAATAAACCATATGTTGTAGTAGGAGAAAAAGTAACATATAGCATTCATATTTCAAATGATGGATTTTTAGGAAAAGATGTCATTGTAAAAGATACAATACCATCAGGGACTACTTTTGTAGAAGGAAGTATTCAGTTAAATGGAACTACATGTACAAAACCAGATGGAACCATGCCTACAAGTTTAGATTTAGCAAATGGAATTGGCTTCAACATAGGAGCAGAAGCAAAAAATCAAATATTAAGCTTTGAAGTAACCATAAATGATATAGAAGATGAAGACATTATTACCAATATTGCAACAGTAGATAAAGATTCAACAAATATAGTATCACTTAAATACAGTGAACCAATTATTAGCCAAAGAAAAGAAGTAGCAACCCAATATGAAAAAGACTATGTAGTAAACAATGAAAAATTAACATATAGCATTATTGTAGAAAACGATGGAAGTCTAGAGAAAAATGTCATTGTAAAAGATATCATACCAAAAGGAACTACTTTTGTAGAAGGAAGTATTAAAGTAAATGGTGAACCTTATGTAAAAAAAGAGGAAAATGTAAGAGCAGAACAAAATGAAGAAACGAATGAGATAGATGAAGGAGATGGCACACAAAAGGATAATTTCTATCATAGTAAAGATTTAGCAGAAGGAATTGAAATTTTAGTACCAGCCAAAGTAAACAAAGAAGAACTAGAAATAGGCGAAACAAAGAACTATATTCCTGGAAAAACAATTCTAAGTTTTGAAGTAACAGTAGATGACATAGAAGATGAAGACATCATAGAAAACGTAGCAAGTGTTGATGAAAAAACAACCAACACAGTTACAGTAAAATATATAGAGCCAGTTATTAGCCAAAGAAAAGAAGCAACAACTGAATATGAAAAAAACTATGTTGCAGAAGAAGAAAAAATTACATATCATATTGTTGTAGAAAATGATGGAAGTCTAGAAAAAAATGTAATGATTAAAGACATAGTGCCAAAAGGAACAAGCTTTGTAGAAGGAAGCATTAAAGTCAATAATGAACCATATTTAAAAAAGCAAAATACAGAAACAAATGAAAATAATGAAACAAGAGAAGGACAAAAAACAGAAGAAACAATTGAACCAAGTAAATATTACACGGCAGAGGACTTAAGAAAAGGAATTGAAGTATTAATACCTGCAAAAGCATACATAGAAGAAAAAGAACCAAATGAAAATGAAGAAGAAAAAAATGAGACAGAAAAAGAAGAAACGTCGTCAGAAAAAAGTGAAAAAGAATCTGAAGAAACAGAAGGACAGACAGACCAAGAACAAGACAAAGCAGAAGATGGTGAAATAACACCAACAGAACCAGAAAAAAAGAAATACCTTGCAGGAAAAGCAACATTAAGTTTTCAAGTAACAATAGACCAACTAGAAAAAGGAGTAGAATCTGCAAAAATAGTAAATGTGGCAACTGTTGATGAAAAAGAAACGAACAAAGTAGAACATACAGCATTACCATTTAATATGAAAGTAGAAAAACAAATTAAAAGCTTTTTATTAAACGGAAAAGAACAATTAGGAAAAAACAACAAATTAATGAAAATAGAAATTGTAGGAAGTAAAGTTTCTAAAGCAAAAACAAAGATAACATATAGTATTGTTGTAACAAATACAGGGAAAATAGCAGGAACAGCAACTGTAATAGATACTATTCCAGAAGGATATGAAGTAGAAAAAAGTAATCCAAGCTATTGGAAACAAATATCAGATGGAAAATTAGAAACGACAACAGAGACTTTGGCACCAGGAGTAAGTAAAGAACTAAAAGTTGTTTTGAAATGGAAAAATAAGAAAGACAACTTTGGACCAAAAGTAAACAAAGCAGAAATTACAGAAACCAAAAATGAATCAAATGCAAAAGAAAAAAATCTAGAAGACAATGTCAGTGAAGCTACAGTTGTAATGAGTATTAAAACAGGAACCATAAAAGATATCGCACTTATTACAATTATGCTAACATCTGGAATAATACTAGTAGTAGGAATTCTTCTAATAAAAAAATCTGTATTAGACAAATAAAACGAAAATTTAAGTACCAGAAATGGTACTTAAATTTTGTCCTAAAGCAGAAAAAAAGTTTCCTAATGTATCAATTTCGTCAGGAGATAGATTTTGAGATATTGTAACCGCCAAAATAGTAGCAAGACTAACTAATTCACAGCCAGATAAATGACTTAAAAAATCCATAAAGCGCTCCTCCTAATAACAGTATATTAAGAAGGAACGCTTTATGTGTGCAAACTATTTGCCTAATATAATTTCACAAATACTTCTTGTAGAATATGATTTCACAAATTTCATTGTGTTTTCTTTCATTGTTTTTAAAGTTTGCTCAGAACGAAATAGATTAGTAATAATTTCGTCAGGATTAGCCTCTTTTCTAATCCAAATACCAACGCCATGCTTTTCTAAGAATTCTGCATTTTCTTCTTCTTGCCCAGGAATAGGATTAATAACAAGAAGCGGAAGATGAGAAGCTAAACTTTCTGTTGTAGTAAGACCACCAGGTTTTGTTACTACTAAATGGGAAATACTCATAAGTTCTGGTACTTTATCTGTAAAACCAAGAACTCTTACTCTATCTGTTACATTCAAATCCTTTACAAGAGCTTCAAAAGATTCCCTCATTTTTTCATTTTTTCCTGCAATTGCCACAATCTGTTCATTAGGCACATTTAAAATAAGAGATTGTAGTATTTGGAGAGTACGTTCTTTTCCAAGACCAAATTCCCCACCACCAAAAAACAAAATAACAGGCATAGTCACATTTAAAGAAAACATTTTAAAAATAACATCTTTATCAAATTTTTCAAAAAAACGACCAGACATAGGAATTCCAGTAACATAAATTTTACTTTGTTCAACCCCATAATCACATAACTCTTGTTGCATATTATGATTAGAAACAAAGAAAAAATCTGTATATTCATGCCCAATTAACCATTGCTTGTGAGAAGCAAAATCCGTTAAAATAGTAGCAAGAATTGGATTGATTTTCCCTTTTCTTTTTAAATAGCTAACCATTTGACTACTAAAAGGATGTGTTGAAATAATAATATCAGGTGATTTTTCCTTAATTAAATTTTTTAATTTAATCGCCATTACTTTATTAATTCTAGAACTAATATGTCCTAATGGTCCGTTTTTGAGAATCGGAATATACTTTTCCCCATAAAGTCGGCACTTTTTTAGCCATTTCGCGGTAAGCACCAGTGGTTAGTTTTTCAAGTGATTTACTAATATATTTCATACAATCAATCATTTCGACTTCTATATTTGTATTATATTTTTGAATATATTCTAAAATAGATTTTGCAGCAGATAAATGACCGCCGCCATATGAAGCATAGAATATTAAAACTTTTTTCATCATGAACCTCCTACGGTTTATATGTTCCATTTTATCATAATAAAAGTAAAAATTCAAAAAATACAGAATAATTTTATAAAATTGGAACAAAATATGTAAAAAGTAAAAGGAAGGATGGATTATTTTGGCAAGAATCAAAAACAAATTAATTGACTGGAAGGATAGGCTAGAAGATAGACATATGCTATCAATTATCGTAGTATTAGTAGCAGCACTTGCTATTTTAGGAATATACACATATAAAAAGCAGATGGAATATAGACAACTTTCAGAAAATGCATATAATATGGCATTTTTTGAATTAGTAGACTATGTACAAAATGTAGAAACATATTTAGCAAAAGCAATTATTTCAAGTTCACCAGAGCAAGGAGTCGAAACACTTACAAATGTATGGAGAGAAGCAAATTTAGCAGGAGCATATTTGGCACAACTTCCCATAAATACACATGAACTTGAAAAAACAGCGAAATTTTTAAATCAAGTTAGTGATTACAGTTACTCTCTTTCAAGAAAAAATATAAATGGGCAAAAACTATCTGAAAAAGACCTAAAAAACTTAGAAGAGTTACATGAATATAGTACAGGATTAGAAAATACATTAAATCAATTATCAGCAGATATGAACGAAGGAAGAATTAAATGGGGAGAATTAACCAAAAAAGGAAATCAGATATTTGCAAAACAAGTTAGTAACATATCAAAAGACAGTTTTAGTAATTTAGAAGAAAACTTTCATGAATATTCAGGACTTATTTATGATGGGGCATTTTCGGAACATATTACAAGTAGTTCAAAAAAAGGATTAACAGGAGAAAAGATAAACGAAGAAAAGGCAAAACAAATTGCAAGTGACTTTATAGGAAACGAAAAAATAGAACAAATACAATTAAGTGGAAAAAATGAAAATGGAAATATTGTATCCTATGACTTTAATGCTAAATTTAAAAATGAAGATAGAACCATTACAATATCTGTATCAGAAAAAGGTGGACATATTGTATATATGAATACAGATAGAGAAATTCTGCAAGATACAATTTCACAAGAAGAAGCAGATGAAAGAGGAAAAGAATTTTTGGAGCAAAAAGGCTTTAAAAACATGAAAGAAACCTATTATTTAAAACAAAATGGAATTGTAACAATTAATTATGCCTATTTGCAAGATAATGTAACAATATACCCAGACTTAATTAAACTAAAAATAGCATTAGATGATGGTGAAATATTAGGAATTGAGACAAGCGGATATCTAAACTCACATATGACTAGAGATATAAAACAGCCCAAAATATCAAAAGAAAAAGCTTCTGAAAATTTAAATAAAAAATTAGAAATTAAAAGTGAAGGATTAGCAATTATTCCAACAGAGTGGCAAACAGAAGTATTTTGTTATGAATTTAAGGGGAAAATAGAAAATATGGACTTTTTAGTATATGTAAATGCCGAAACAGGAAAAGAAGAAGATATTTTATTAATTGTTAATACACCAAATGGAACATTAACACATTAAAAAGAAAAAATTACTAAAATAGTTTTAAAAAAATAGTCAATACTATTTAATAGGTGAAAACCTAACTTTTGTCTTTGCAAGTGCTACTAGCTATGGTAAAAAAGTTAACAATTAAAATGTTAAAAAGAGATAAGTCTCAGTATAATCTAGTAGCATACCAATAAGCAAGGCGAATTTCTTAAATATGAAGGAGGACAAAGTTATGTCTAGAAGTAGAGGAATTATTTCAGAAAATTTAAGAGAGGAAATAGCAAAAGAGTTGGGCGTATATGACCAAGTAAAGCAAGATGGAGGATGGGGAAATGTACCATCAAAAACTTGTGGAAATATTGTAACAAAAGCAATAGAAATGGCAAATAAAGCAGCAGAAAATAAATAAGTAAAAAATAAAAAAAGGCGCCCTATGTGCATACTGCATATAGGGTGTCTTTTGGGTGGATTGTAAAAATCACTTAGTGCAAGTAAAGATTTACAATGCCAGTTGAGGAAATAGAAGCTACCGTAATTTCCTTTCTAGCTCTACGCTGGATAATTTCGTTCACATCGTCTTCAAACTGAACCGAAGCAACAAAACCTTCCGGAACGCAGCCAGTAATTTGGAGCCAATGCGAATAGCTGGCGGAATCTCCTTCGGAGAACTTTTCCAGAATCATCTGGGCGGTTTCCCGAACTTGCATGCGGTACTCTTTCCGAGCCTGCTTTTCAGCCAATGATACCTCAGAAGTCTTAACATTTTTATGAAAAATACGCATAGTTTACAAATCCTTTCAAAATAAAGTTTCTACTTATATACCATTATTATATCAGATTTTAAAAAGAAAAACAAGGTTAGTCACCAGCAAATATGCTTTCACATATTATGCTATTGGGTGATAATTATGGAAAATATTGTTCAAACAAATATCTCATATACATATGAAATATTAACAAAAGATATACAAGAACTAAAAAACACATATCCATTCTTGCAAATAGGGACGATAGGATATACGGTTCTAGGAAAGTCAATTCCATATATTCGTATAGGAAATGGAGCAAAAGAAGTTATGTATAGTGCATCATTTCATGCAAATGAATGGATTACAACAGTAGTACTAATGAAATTTGTAGAAGACTTTTCAAAAGCATATACACAAAACACAACCATATATGACTACAGAGCGCAGCAAATATTTGAAGAAACTACTATTTATATAGTACCTATGGTAAATCCAGATGGAGTAGACTTAGTAACAGGAGCAGTACAGCCAGAAACTAGCATTTATCAAAATTACCAATATCTAGCCAGAAACTTTCCTGCTATTCCATTTCCATCTGGTTGGAAAGCAAACTTCAATGGTGTGGATTTAAAAAAACACCAACTGGTTTGCAAAGTCTTGTAACTATTAAAATTACACTACTTTGCGTTTTTGATTGTTCTTATTTATTAGCTCTTCAATTTTTATAAATTCATCTAGATTTTCATTAATAGAATTTAGTTTTGAAAAGTTAAAATATATATACACATTTTTATCTTTGTCAATCTCAATTTTGTTAATTAATCTGTATAAATACAATTTATCTATTTGCTCTAATTTCAAAAAGTTCTCTATTAATTCATCTAATTCTTTTTCTTCTTTTGTTCTGTTTTCGGTGCTTATTCTTTCTTCTGTTCCAATTAGTTTTTGTTC
>CATKGX010000117.1 GCA_949747775.1 uncultured Clostridia bacterium
AAAACTATAGTATCCATTTCCTTCTTTATGCAATATCCACTTTTGCGTATCTGAATTACCAGCTTCTTGTTGTTCTACATTTGTTCCATTAACGCCTACTAACAGCTTACTTACTTGAGCCTTAATAGTATAAGTTGCCCCTTCTTCTATATTTTCTAGCATATTCGCTTTTTCTAAGTAATATTGGTCAGCCGAAGTGTTTAAGACAACTCTAACCCCCTCATTTTTACTATTGTCAAGTGTCCTTAGATATCTTTTTGCATTTCCTTCTAGCATAGTAGATATAGAATAAGTACTATTATCTGTTTTACTAAATATCCATTTCTGAGAAGTCTTTCCACTATATGTTTTAATTCCTATACGTTGATCTTGTATATTTTCTTCCCCTTTAGGATATAGTGCATATCCATCTTTTGTTCCTAATGGAATAAGTTTATACACATTATTATATTCTCTTATAACTCTCCACAGTTGCTTTGGATCTTTTTCTTTAAACTTTCCTTGGTTTATCATAGAATATAATTCATCACTTTCTTGCTCTAGATAAAGTCCTGTTGTCTTTGATTTAATGTAATACACTTCTCCACTTTCAAGAAAATCTTTATCCGCCAGTTTATCCTTTTTAGAAACATTATACAAATATACATTTTGATTTAAGCTTCCATCTCTTTCTCTTATTTCCAAAGGTTTCCCGCTTGTTATTTCATTATTTTTTATACTAATTACATAATTTGGTTTTGCCTTATTTTCAATGCAATAGCTTCCATTATCATTTTTGATTAATTTCCATTTAAAGTTATCTGTATTTTGATACGTTTTTTGCTTTACTATTTGTTCTGTATCTGTTTCGTCATAGTATAATGCCTTATTCTCCACATGTTGTGGTAAGATTTTATAGTAGTTTTCTTCGTTTGGAATTGCTTCAAATTTAAACTGTTGATTGCCATTAGCAATTGCAATTGTATACTGTTGTAAAATGCCATTATCTTCTTTTGAAAGCCCTCTCAAGTCAAAATACTTTCCACTATATGCTAATTTTATAAAATATGATTTGCCATTTTCTACTTCGTCTGTTTTATTACCTTCTTCTACTTTTATCGAAGTAGTATTTCCATATGCGTCATAGTTAAATGAATATTTCGTATCTACACTATCTACTGCTTTTAAAAGCCTGCCTTTTCTATTATAATCATATTCATAAACAAATTTTCCACCTTTTGGATTTATATTTTGTAATAATTCATTATTTCCAGAATATTGGAAAGTAGAATTTTGTTTTGCTAAATCCTGACTTGTTATTAAGTTTCCATTATTATCATATTGATAACTTTGTCCAAATTCTTCTTTATATAGTCCTATATTATCAAAATAAATTTCATTACAATTTCCATAAAATATTAGAAAAATACCAATCTTATTATAGTCTCCATTAGGTACTAACTGCCTTGAAATAAATTGCCAACTATCTGTTCCAGATGTTACAGGTATATCGATGTATTGCTTTGTTCCATCTGTCTTATAAAAACAAATTGTATATCTTGCTGATTTTAAATTTCCGGATTCTTTAGATATACCTAATGATTTAATCCAACCTGCAAATGTATATATATCTCCTTTTTTTCCAGAAGTACTAATTTCTTGTAATATATACTTATTTTTACTTGAGTTTCCTATTATTTTTGCTACATTGTTTCCATTTAATGAAACTACTTTATCATTTGCATCACAATTGCCATTTTTTCCCCACTGACTTAATCCACTATCAAAACTTGGATTCTTCACTAAGTTATTTTTAATATCTTTTACAGATATCATTTTACTTTCTAATGTTAGTTTATTATTAGTATTCCCATTCGTTCCATATATATATGTCTTTCCATATGCATTATTTATATTTTGGTCATTTTTTCCAAAGTCCGCAATACTAACAGCATGTCCCCAATTATCAAAAGTATATGTATTGGAATAGCCTTTATTATCTTTAAACGTAGTTAAATTATTACCATAAGTAATTGTTAAAGATTTTCCTTGTGTTCCACCTGTTCCATATTCATTAATTGTTTTTACTCTATATACACTTCCAGGATAATAACTATATGTAAGGTAACTTCCATCTATATTTTGCACTTTAGTTAATTCATTTTTACTTCCATATGTATATACAGATTTTTTACTATCTGGATAAGTAACATTCGTTAACCTAGCACTATTATCATATGTATACGTTATGTTTCTTCCTGCAGTATCTGAAATTTTCTGTAGTTTTCCTGATGAATATGCCAGTTGAATTTTATCTCCTACGGCATCTTGCACCTGTGAAATTAAATAATTTGAACCACTTGTTGTTAATGTTAAAGTAATTTTATTATTCTCTGTATCTTTAATTTCTTTTAAATGCCACTTGTTGCCACTAGCATATTTGGTAAATGTTATTATATTGCCACTTTTGTCTGTCAAAATTCTATCATTTCCAGATATTTTTACGATAAGTCCTAGCCCATCTTCATCTTCGTAAATATTTTTAGTCGTATTTTTTAGTAAATAATGCACAGTTGCATCTTCATCTGTATATTTTAAGTATTCTTGTGAACTTATTGTTGTTTGCTCTAGGGTTTGTGATAAGTTTAGTCTCATTCCTTTCCCATAGCCAATATCAACATCTTTTTCATTTGTATTATAGACATGTTTGACTGTTACTGGTAACCTATTTCCAGGAGTACTTACATCTGTATGCATTAGTGTTAAATTTCCGTTATAGTCATTGGTATAAATTTCTCCAGCTCTTCCCGCTGATTGAGAATGATAACTTAAATAATCTTCTAATCCTGTTTGGTTGCGGTATGCCATGATTACTTTTGGCCTATAATTAGTATAAGTAGAGCTGGTATCTGCTGAAAGAAAATACATATCTGTTCCACTCTCTTGTGTTCTTTCAGTAGGTTCTTTTAGCATAACACCATAGTTATTACCACTTGTATACCAATCTTTTACAATAGATGTTATGTCAAAACGATTATCTTTTTTGGTATTATTTGGGTCATACTTATATTTAGCATAGTCTACTACCTTACTATCAAATTTAGATGACATATTTGACCAGTTAACTGTGTTGCTTGCCCAATTGCTTGTTATTTTATGTACATTAACAAATCTTTCTTGTGTTGGAGGATCCCATTCGTTTGTATCAGGATAATTACAAATAGAAAGTTCTGCTGCAATAATTTGATCTCCACTTTGCAGTGTTGGTAAAGTAAATTTAATAAGTGATCTAGCAGGCTTTCCAGCACCATTTCCTACTCTTAGTATATGTGCTTGATATCTTGTAGTATTATTTGTATCTCCTTCATATATATAAGTATCACTAATATTTTCGTAATATAGTGAAGTTTGAATGGTTGGGTCAATTGTAACAGGATATTGTCTTTCCTTTGCTTGTAGCCATTCTTTGTCTGGCTCTAATGTTAGCTCATAACCTTCTTTTTGCTTCTTTAAATTTAATTTTATTTTATCTGTAAATTCTAGTTTACTATCATACATAAATGGTGCTTTTATTGTAAATTTAACATCTTTTTCATTTTCTTTATAAACTACAATGTCATTATTATCTAATAATTTCATTTCCATTCCATTCGTTTCATATTCAAAAACTAATTTGTTATGAATCGCTTTTGGGTTATCTAATATGATGTTCTCTTTTACCATTTCTGGTACTAATACATAATTAATTTTAGTATCATCCAAAATATCTTGATATTCTATTTCTGAGGCGATTTGATTAATTTGTATATCTTCTATTGTTGTATCACTTTTAATTAAAGTATTTTTGCTAGGATTTTTTACATTAATATTACTACTGTTTGCATTCTTTAGTCTCCATGTTATTGTGTTTCCTTCACTTGTTAAACTACCTAAATAATAGCCTTTCGTCTTATTGGTAAACTTTGTTTTATATGAATTTGCCTTGTTTTCATATATTTTTGTTTCTTTTGTTTTCTCGGAGTTTTCTAGCATTTGTCTTTTTTGCTTTACAGCTATTTCATTACTTTGATGCAGTATTGTTTCGTCTTGTTGTAATATACTTGTTGCTTTTTCTTGTTCTGCTTCTATTTTTAGCTGCTCAGCTGTCAATTTTAAAGTTTCCTTTTTGTCCTTAATTGCCTCTAAGCTGTTGTCCACATCCACCAATTTTCCATTTTCCTTATAATGAATATTGGCTGGATACATTGTAACAAGTTTTGTTCCATCTTCTAAAATGTAATGTTTCTCATTTGTCTTTCGCTTTTCTGTTTCTTCTCTTAAAATCCTTTTGTTTTTGTAATCATCAACTGCTATTTCTTCCTCTTGTTCAAATAATTGTTCCTCTTCTTGCATTTCTTCTTGAAGATTATTCTCTTGTATTTGTTGCCTTATTGACATGGCAAATACATTCATTGGTAAAAAACAAAAGGTCATTACAAATACACATAGTATTGCAATGACCTTTGTTCTGATGTAATTAAGTCTTGTTCCATCTTGCAGTTAATTCCCCCCTTTTCTTCTTTTTATTTTAGGTAGAGACATGATGTGACTTCTTTTGACAATTTAATTATATGCTCTTACATACTTGAAGTCAAACATTTTCCATCGCAAGTTTCGACCTTAATCGACATCTGATTTATTCCTATTCCATTGTTGCTATTTCCTGCATAAAGTTTTTATAATTTATATAAAAGATACTTTTATCTTTCGTGTCTGTACTTTTATCTAATTCATTTAACAAAATATATCCTTTATTCATATGTGCCACATTGTTAGCATTTTCAACACCACTATTCATAATATTGTTATATGCCCCTTGTGCTTGTTTAATATATTTTTTCATATCTTGCCACTTTTCATCTTCACATAGTGCATATGCATATAACACATTTGATTTTGTAGATAATAAATTTACCATTTTGTTGTTATTAGAATATTCTTTTGCATAGGAGGTAATTAAGTGATATAAATTTCCAAGTTCTGCTAAAGTTGCTTTCTTATTTTCTTTTTGAACAGCCTTGGTTACATTGTCTAAAACATTGTTAAATTTTAACAAATTATCTTTATTTACATTTAAAGCATTTAAATCAATTAATATTGTTGGCCAAGTATGATACATTTTTTCTGTTTCTTTCTTTATTTCTGTCCAGTCCACTTTTTTGTTTTCATTTACCAGAATACTATTATAATTCATGTTCATACTGGTAATTGTATTAGAACCACTTTTAGATGCTTCTTCTCCACCAGAACTACCAGACTGACCACCACTATTTCCTTGATTTGTAGATGATGAGCTGTTTTGCTGTTCTTGCTTTTCTGCTTTTACCTCTTGTTCTACAATTTTATAGTTCGCATAGTTAATATGATTTATTTTGTTCATCATTGAAATAATGGTTGTATTTAAATAAATTAATTCTTCATCTGCTTTTGTTTTTAAAGTATCTATACTATCTTGTGAATGATTACTACTGTAAATATAAAAACTTCCAAATAAAGCAAGTACGATTCCTGCAATAATGATGATTGTAATAACATATTTTCTCATATTTTACAAAATCCTCCATTTTTCTTGTATTTCTACAGCTTTCTTAAATTTATTATTTCCAAACAAATTACCTTTTATTCTCTTGTATGATTATTTTAATATGAAAAATAATATATAATATAAATTTGGGAGGTTTTGATGGAATTTATTGTTAAATTATATAGTAATATCGAAAATGAAATTAATCGTTTTTTAAAATCTTTTTTTAGTGGAAACGAAAATGAAAATAAAAATGAAAATTCTACTTTAGAGTGGCAAAAAAAGTACCAAAATCCACTTGAAACAGTAGACTTAATTGGTACTTTTATTGAAAATAATGATAAATTTAAAATTAATATGTGGGTTAGCTTAGACCCTCATATGTATATTAATGTAACAGATGAAAATGCTGATAAATTAATTCGTTATATTTATGAAAGATATCCTTGGTAAATAGAAACTATTCACACTTCTTTTCACGTGTCATTAACATTTTTACAGCTTGCGCTGGTTGCAATCCATTATATAATACATCATAAATTGTATTTACAATAGGCATTTCAATATTATACTTTTTGGCTAATTGATATGTTACTTCAATATTGTCAATACTTTCTATGGTCATACCAATTTCCTTTTTGGTTTCTTCTACTGATAGACCTCTTCCAATACATCTACCAGCTCTTCTATTTCTACTGTGTTCGCTTAGGCAAGTAACAATTAAATCACCTAAACCTGATAAGCCATAGAATGTATTATGATTACCTCCCATAGCAACACCTAGTCTTGAAAGTTCGGTTAAACCTCTTGTAATAAGTGCTGCAAATGTATTATCACCCAAGTTAATCTCGGCTACAATTCCTGCGCAAAAGGCAATAATATTTTTTAACGCTCCTCCTAGTTCTGCTCCTTTTACATCTGATGTTGTATATATTCTCATTGTTTCATTCATAAAAGCGTCTTGAATTTGGTATTGAACATCTATATATTTAGAAGCTGCAACAATTGCAGTTGGTATTCCTTGAGATACCTCTTCTGCATGGCTTGGCCCTGTTAATATTCCTATTTTTACATTTGGCATTTCTTCTTCAGCTACTTCGCTTAATGTATATAAACTAGAAGCTTCGAAACCTTTAGAGCAAATCACAACTGGTTGATTTGTTATATATTCTTTATACTGTTTCATGGTATCTCTTGTAAACTTTGAAGGTGTTACATGTAAAATTAATTCACTTCCTTCTATTGCTTCTTTTATGTTGGTTGTACATAAAATTCCATTTGGAATAACAGCCTCTGGTAAAAATTTGCATTTTCTTTCATTATTTATCATGTTAGCTTCATCTTCTGAAAATGACCATAATTTTACTTCATGTCCCATTTTAGCCAAATGAATACTAAGTGCTACTCCCCAACTTCCACTTCCTATCACGCATATTTTTTTCATAAGTTACCTCCTAATTTACTTTTTTAAAACTAATTTTATTTTCTGTTCCAGATAGTATTCTTTTTACATTTTCTCTATGATTAAATACTACTAAAACGGCAAGAATAATACTTGAAATAATATAATTTCCTGGTACAATATAGTTTTGTGCAATAAATAATGTTAATACTGGATAAAGAATAGCTGCTGCAAGTGAACCTACTGAAACCATTTGTGTTAATATAATTAGTACTAATGCAAATACAAGACAAATTAAGCCAATTTGCCAGTTTGTTGTAACAAGAACTCCTAAAGAAGTAGCAACTCCCTTTCCTCCTTTAAACTTGAAAAATATTGGAAAAGTATGTCCAATAACAACAAGTATTCCTGCAATTTGAACAAGCAGTGTTGCGTCAAGATTTCTCCATATTGCACCAATTAGTTTTGCAAGCATAATAGAGATAACACCTTTTAAAATGTCACAAATTAGTGTAATGGCTGCTGCCTTTTTTCCAACAGTTCTTAAGACATTTGTACTACCTGCATTGCCACTTCCCTTTTCCCTTAAGTCAAATCCTGCCATCTTCTTGCTAATCATTACTGAAAAATTAATACTACCTATTAAATAGGCCATTACTGCTACTATAATATATGCTACCATTTTATAATTCCTCCTTTATACATCCTTTTCATTCTTTTCTCTTATAATCATTCTGACAGGTGTTCCTGTTAATCCAAACTCTTTTCTAATTTGATTTACCAAATATCTTTCATAAGAGAAATGAAATAAATCTTTATCATTCACAAATACAACAAATGTTGGTGGCTTTGTTGTCGCTTGTGTCATGTAGAAAATTCTTAATCTTTTTCCTTTATCTGTTGGTGGCTGTGTAATTGCAATTGCCTCATTTAGCACTTGGTTTAATACTGACGTAGAAACTCTTAGTGCATTTTGACTTGCTACCATATTAATCATTTCAAATAGTTTATTTACTCTTTGACCTGTTTTGGCTGAAATAAATATAATAGGAGCATAAGACAAATATGCAAGTTTGTTATATACTTCTTTTTTATATTTTTCTACAGTATGATTATCTTTTTCATATTCATCCCATTTATTAACAACAATAATGACACCTTTTCCTGCTTCGTGTGCTTCTCCTGCAATTTTAGTATCTTGTTCTGTTACACCTTCTGTGGCATCAATCATAAGTAAACATACATCTGCTCTTTCTACTGCAAGCAAACTTCTCATAACACTATATTTTTCTAATTTTTCAGATACCTTGTTTTTCTTTCTAATACCTGCTGTGTCAATAAATACATATTTTCCGAATTCATTTTCAAAACTAGAATCAATTGCATCTCTTGTTGTACCTGCAATATTACTAACAATAACTCTGTTTTCTCCTAAAATTCTATTTACTAAAGAAGATTTTCCTACATTTGGTTTACCAATAATGGCAACTTTAATAATATCTGTATCATCTTCATCTTCTGATTTTGGAGGTAGTTTTTCATAAATACTATCTAAAACATCTCCAATTCCAATAGCATTTACAGAAGAAACTCTTTGTGGCTCCCCTAAACCTAAATTATAGAATTCATATAACTCATCTGGTATTTTTCCATAATTATCTGCTTTATTACATACTAATATAATTGGTTTTTTTGATTTTCTAAGCATTAATGCTATATCACTATCTGCTGCTGTAACACCTTGTTTAATGTCTGTTACAAAAATAATAACATCTGCCATAGCAATGGCTAAATTTGCTTGTTCTCTCATTTGAGACAAAATAACATCTTCTGACTCTGGCTCAATTCCACCTGTATCTACTAAAGTAAAGTTTCTGCCTCTCCAATTGGCATCTGCATAAACTCTATCTCTTGTAACGCCAGGAGTATCCTCTACGATTGATATTCTCTTTCCTACTATATAATTAAAAAATGTAGACTTTCCTACATTAGGTCTTCCTACTATTGCTACTGTTGGTTTTCCCATGTTTCTCACCTCGTATGTTCATTTTACTATACTCATAAAAAAATAGCAAGGAATTCTTGCTATTTTTTGTAAGTAATTAGCTTTTATATAATACTTTATGGTAATATACATTCTATCTATAAACGAGGTTTTAAGTACACTCCTACGCGAAAACCAAATTGACCGAGAAATTGTTGACATATCCCTATCTAGAAAGTCATTGCTTCTATAAGAAGAAGTACGAAGGCTATTACTGCCACGATAGTTTCCTCGACTTACTGCTGGGCTAGGTAAACCTGCTATTTTATTACTCGAATTCTCAGTAGTCCATTCTCTTAAATTACCTGCCATATCAAAAATCTTACATACTTCATCACTAGACTCTCCTGCATTCATTAAATCAGTCTTTTCGCCTAGATAATTCGCATAGTTCTCATGTCCCATTGCTTGAATATATAATATAGAGGTATCCCACATATAACTATTTACTAAATCACTTTCTACATAATTATTGCCATAATACATTTGTCTAGCAACCTGACCAGATGGAATTTGTCTTATGTAATGCCAAAGTGTACCTTTTTCATAAATCATCTCACCACTCGGAACTGTTGTTGACTTTATCGATGCTGGTTTATAATATTCTGGATCATCGCCGAACACCGTATTTAGTGCCACTTGCAAAACTTGCTTCATATCTTCCTAAAAAGAAACCATGATTATCTCTCACACTTTCAATAAATTCTTGTAGATTTTTCGCTGTTGTATTATAAGTAGTACTACTACCTATTCTTGAGGTTGTAAGTTCTCGATAATAGGTGTTTATAATTTCTGGAGTTTCATAGTTTTCTGCATACTGTGACACTATTGCTGCGCCAGTCGTTGTATCGAAAGTATATCTTCCTAGTGTTATTTCAACTTCTGTTCCATCATTTTTCTTTATTTTATTACTTCCATCATGATTAATATTACTTACAGGAATCCATACAAATTGATTCCCTTCAATATCTTCTACGACAATTCCCTCTTCGACGGTATTCCCAGAATCTACCGCTCCTTTAAATCCTCCTGGCAACACTATTGGATTTCCATTTTTATCTTCTATCAACGTTGTATCATTAACAATTTCTGTAATTGCACCTGGTAATGGTTTTCCGTTTGGCCCTTTAGGTTCCTCTGGCGTCGGAGTTGGTGTAGGTGTTGTCACATCTCCTCCACTTGGGCCACTTTCTCCTGAACCATTCATACTATTTCTATATTCTCCTAGCAAGTCATTCAAGTTTTCTTCTTCTTTTTTTACTACATCTTCATGTTGTTTTTTTGTATCTTTTGCTTGCTGTATAATTCCTTTTTCGCTAAATATCGCACCTATACTAATTGACGCCAAAATCATTAATACTATAATTGTTACTACTAGCGCTACAAGCGTTATTCCTGATTGATTTTTTATTGTTTTCATTTTTATATTTCCTCCACTTTTATTCTTCAAACTAATTTTGTATATCAAAAAGACAGCCTACTTATCTTTCTAAAAATAAATAGTCTGTCTTTATTTTATCCATCGCGAATAGAGGCTCTATTGCCTCTATTTATTCTTATTTTGTTAGAATATAGCTCTCTCTCTCTCTCTCTCTCTCTCTTACAGCCTCAAGGTTTTTGACTTTTATCACTTTTTTGTACACCTTCTTTTGTTATAAATTTTATTTTCTAACATAATTTTACCTAATTGCTCTCACTTTTGTCAATATTCATTTTGGTTCTTTTGCAAACATACATATATAACACCATTCCTGATAAAGATAAAATAGATACTACCATTCCACCTTTCATAATATTGGTTCCAGTATATGTTACATTAATTCTTCCTTTTTCTGTTCCGTTTAAATGTATAGCTACAAAACCGTTTTCAGATTCGTATGGCTCTAATATTGTTTTACCTTTTTCATTTTCAAGTGTGATTGAATATCCCAAATAATAAATATAAGGTAATTCTAATATTGTACCTGATTGTGCTTGATTTAGCTGAAAACTCATATTAGTTCCATTTTTGTATTCATCTTGTATTTGTGCTTCTCCTTTTAGTATATATACTTTATTTTCTCGCAATTTAATATATTCTAAATGGTCAAATGCTTTACTTGGCAAATATTCAAATGTTGCACATCCTGCATGTACTCTTCCTGTTTTGCTAGTTACTCGAACTGCTGGCCATATGTTTTTTTCATCAATTCTTTTTTCTGTATATGTTAAACATTTTGTTAATGGAATAATTAATAAAAATGCAATAAGAGTTAATATACAAACATCCTTCATGTTAAACCTTTTAATTATAATTGTATAGTTAACTGCAACTGCGAAGCTTAAGAAGAATATCTCAAATTCTAGCATTCTAAAAGAAAACTGCAACATTTTTAAAATTTCTGGCAATTTTTCAAACGGAAAACATTTTAATGTCATTAAAATACTAATTGCTCCTGTTATTAAAGAAAAAGCATATATCTTTCGATAACGTTGTTCTACTTTATCAAATACTAATATTGTAAGTACTAAACCAATTAGTGTAACTAATCCTATTTCAAAGCTTAACTTTCCTTTTTGTGTATATATTAAATCTATTCCTTCTAGTTTTTTCTGAATTAATACATCTGTTCTTTCCATTCGTCCTTGTTTAAATACTTCATATTGTACTTTGTCTTTGTGCTCTAACATTGGTGCCCAAAAGAAACTGGTTACACATAAGGTGCCTAATACAATTATTATTAATTTTTTTAAAATAGCTGTATCTTTTAGCTTTTTAATATGAATTAGTACATAGAAAAAGCCAATAATTGCTGTATACAGTGCAATTACTAAATGAGTTAAAATAAGTCCTGTTGCTCCTATTATTAGCAAGCCACCAATCTTTTTTTTGTCTTCTTCTGCATCACTAAATAATGTATATGCCCCCTGAAATACCATTGGTAAAAATACGAAGGAAGCTAGTTCTGCAACAGCTATTCTTAGGTACATATCGGTTAATCGGTATGGTGCTAATATATATAGGATAGCACTTAATAAGCTGGTACATCTGTTTTTAGTTACTTTATATACAAATTCATACATTGCAATTCCAGATAAAAATGTTACTAGTATCATAAAACATTTTAAATCTAAAATAAACGAATGTGTTAAAAAATGTAATAGTAGCGGAACATATGTTGTAACAGGACTATAAAATAAGTTCCATGAATAGCCAAAAGAATTACAAAAATTTGACATAATTACAGGAAAGTTTTGTCCTTCTGTAATAGATTGATATGTCCCCATTAATCTAGCTACATGCTGTAGACCGTCATCACGATAAATATCAAAATCTTCTCGTAGTAGTGGTATTGATATAATTATAGCTAATATGGCTATTACAATATATATAATAATTCTTTTTTTCATTTAAATTTTATTCTCCGTTTTCTTCTTTTTATTCCATGCAATATATAGGATAAATCCTATTAAAGAAATGCCAGATACCGTATATGAAACTTTTTCCAAATTCGTTCCTGTGTATTGCACTGTTATTGTAGCCTTCTCTATATTATCTGTTAAAATGACTTGTACAAATCCTTTTTCCGATTCAATTGTATCGAGCTTTTCTTTTTCATTCTTGTTTTCTAGCATAACTGTATATCCTGGATAAAAAAGATATGGTAATTCTATTGTTGTATTTGCCTCTACATTGATTATATCAAAAGTCATATTTAGTGCTTTTTTTCTTTCGTTTTCAATAGTTGCTTTACCCTTTAACACATATACTTTATCTTTTCTTGTTTCCATATAGCCACGTTTTTCTAACAATGCTTTGTATGGCAAATAGTCTCTATTAACTTGCCAATGTGTTATTATTGGATTTTTTCTTACGTTTTCTTCATAAATACCATCTATTGCTTTTTCTGATGGATATGTACCTAGTTTTATGGTTGTAAAAATAGCTACCATAACCAAAATAGCAATATATAAAATATCTTTTATAGTTTCTTTTTTTATTTGTTTTAATAAGTAGTATACATTCATTGCAAAAATTGGAGCTAAAAAAAACATAGCAAGTCCAATTAGCCTCCATGGAAATTGAATGTTATTTAATATCTGTGGCATATATTTCCATGGAAAGACTTTTGTACACATAAATAACAAAAACAGTCCTAAAATAAGATGTATTTTATATAGTTCTTTATATTTCGATTCAACATATTGATATGCTAGTATAGATATACATAGCATTATAACCGTAGGAATTCCTAAAACAAAAGAAACTCCGTTTTGCACATCTTTGTCTTTTAAAAACTGCCATGGCTCTACTGCACTATCTTCTACTTTTTCGATATTTGTGTTCATTGCCCCTGGATCAAAAATAGAATAATATGCTTCATTTTTAAATTCTAGTAATGGTACACTAAAAAAAGCAGTTATCAATAAAATAAATAATGTATTTATAATGCATTTTGTGATTACTTCTTTTTTTAGAAATTTATTTACATCAAACAATATATAAATTAGGCAAAAAATTGCTGTATACATTGTTGTTATTGTATGAGACAGCATTAAGCCTATTCCGCCTATTGCAATATAAAAATGTTTTTTCTTATTTCCATTTAATAAATTATATACCCCTTGAAACACAAGTGGAATAAATGCTAGTGCTGTAAATTCTCCTATTGCAAAACGTTTAAATATAAGCTCCAAGTGATATGGAAATGTCATATAAATTATTGCTGATAAAAATGATACTGCTTTATTTTTTGTTATCTCATTTACAAAGTTGTACATAAATATTCCTGAAAATACAATGGTTAATGCTGCAAAAAGTTTGATTCCAATATGGGCAGATCCTGCAATAAGACCTAATATATAAGGAATGTATGTTACAAGTGGTGGATAAAACGCTGTCATTGTATAGCCAAAGTTTCTACAAAAAAATGGCACTAGTAAAAATGGAAATTGTCCGTTGTTAAAAGACAAATCCACACTAATTGTTCTAATAAGATGTATTACTCCATCATGTGTTTTACATACTTGCACCCATAAAAGAGGAATACTGACTAAAAATCCTATTATTATAATTAATATATAGGGTATCCCTCTTTTTCCTTTTATATATTCTACTACCTTTTTCATTTGTTTTCTCCTTAATAAGTGATTTTACCATCTATTAAATCATCATGTTTTATCCAGTCTTCTACCTCAATTTGTTTATATTCTTGGCTAGTTGTACGAACAATTACCCTTTCAATTCCGCTATTAATAATCATTTTCCTACACATTTGACAACATCCTGGATTTTCTTCATATTCTCCTGTTTCTGTTCTATATTGTACTAAATATAATGTTCCGCCTATCATATCTTTTCTAGAACCACTAATTAGTGCATTTTGTTCTGCATGTACACTTCTACACGCATCATAGCCTGCATGTCTTACATTAGGAAAAAACTTCTTTTTACAGCAGTAGCCTAGGTCAATACAATTTTCTCTACCACGTGGTGCCCCACTATACCCTGTAGAAATAATCTCATCATTATTCACAATAACCGCTCCCGATTTTTTCCTTAAACACGTACTTCTATCTGCTACTGATTTTGCTATATTTAAATAATAGTTTATTTTATCAATTCTTTTTTCCATTTTCTACGCCTCTTTCATTTCGTTTGTACCATATTATCAAATTTTCTTTTCTTTTGCAATAAATAGCATGAAAAAAACAGCATACTTTTATGCTGCTTTATTTATTTTTATACGATTAGTTTTCTGCCTTTGCAACTACTTCTTTTCCATCATAGTATCCGCATGTAGGACATACTCTGTGTTGTTTAATTAGTTCGTGGCAATGTGAACATTCAACTAAATTTTGGTTTTCTAATTTCCAAGTTGATCTTTTTAAATGTGTTCTTGCTTTAGACCATCTTCTTTTTGGTTGTGCCATTTTTAATTCCCCCCTTGATTGTTATCTATTGTATATATCTATATTTATATAGCATCTCGAAATTGATACTATAAAATTATACTAAGTTTTTCCTAGTTTGTCAATAGTATCTAAAATATATTTCCATATTTATCTAAAACAATTTTTACGAAATTGTCCAAATCCCCTAATAATTCTAAAATATCTAGCTCTGTTACCTCTCCGTAGTTTGATATCTTCATATTCACCATTTATTTCTATTAAAAGCTCTTTCATTTCTTTTTCATTGCAATTTCCTAAAAGTGATGCCAACATTGTAATATCAGATTGATTTATTGTTTTATGATGTACTTTATCTAAACAAATAATGCAAACAATCTCAATTAATGCTGCAATTGCTTTATATGCTTCTTGCATCTTTTTATTGTCTAGTAAATTTTCTATTGTTTTTAGTTTCGCATTTAAAAATGGAACTTCTATGATATTTTCTACAATTTTTTTATCCATAGGCCTTTTCCCTACCTTTCTTCTTCATCTTTTGCCTGATCAATTCTCTTTAAATTTTTTGTTCCTAATCCTGCTCTTACTGCTATATCATGTTTTGCACCTTTTGGTAATTGTAACTCTTTTATTTCTGCAACTAACCTTGCGCTTCTTTTTTGTGGTTCAGTTGCATTTTCTGGTATATTTCTTTCTTCATCTAAAGAATCATCTTCTATCGAATCCTGAATAAATTGTTTTGTTTTCGCTGGTAAATGGTTTACTAACATTGCTGTCTTTGTTCTATATATTGGCATTTCATAGGTTCTTTTAATTTGGGCAACTAAACTTGGTTCTTTTACATGTACAGAAAATTGTCCAAATTTACTAATGTCCATGACAAATAATATATCACGATCACTTTCTCTTCTTAATCCATATGAAATATCCGTTCTCCTATTCTCTTGTGCCAATTTATCTACTTGTCCAATTTCCATGGCTTTAATATACATTCCAGCATTATATGCTTTAATTAGCGCAGGAAACATTAATACATCTAAATTTCTTCCTTTTTCAAAATCCTCTTCTGTAAAATGATAATCTTGTTTTAACGTTTCTTTTGCTTTTTGCTTTACAGTATCTTTTGAGCCTTCTCTATATATTTTCCTTATTAATGACTTAATTTGTCTGAATTCTTCCTTTGTAGCTGCTTCAATACCATTTCGAGTCATATATTCTTTTAACTTACTGTCCATAATATATTCAAATTGATGTGCTATTTTGTTTGACAAATGAATAATTCTACCTCTATTCATAATATCAATAGCAACATTTCCGCTTCCTATTTTTTGGTGCTTTTAAATTCTTTACAGTATAATCTGCTGGTAATTGGACATTTAAGAATTCATCATATCCCTTTCCCTTATTACCACTTTCTTCTAATAATCTCTCATTAAGATTATTAAAGTCTCTTACCCAGTTTGGTACTAATCTTTGGTAAAAAGCTAGTAGTGTATTTAAGTTTACTTCTGAAGCATTTTCTACATACCTTTCACAAATCTCATCGAATTTCTCAAACATTTTTCTGTTTATTCTTTCGCTCATTTGCATCACTCCTTATACACTTATATTACAATTATAACATACTATGATACATAAAGTCAAAAAAAGGAAGAATAGGCTTTTATTTCTTTGCCTATTCTTCCTTTTTTCTGTAATTTACTGTATTCTCAAATTTTTAAGAATATTTTCTACACTGCAGTATATTTGCTCTAATTCTGATAAACTTACTTCATCTGTGTCATACATCTCACAAATGCGTTTATCGTACTCATAAAGCTTTGCCGCAGCAGCCAAGTATGACTTTACATTACAAGAAGAGCCACTATTTTTGAACACTTCCATCTGCGTTTGAATTTGCATTCTGATTGTTTCTGTTCCCATGCTGCTACACCTCTTCTCTTTTATACTTTTTTCACCATATACGATTATACTACAAGTCTACATAATATTCAAGTAATCTATACAATTTCAATTACTTTGTTTTCTTTTAAGCTTTCTTGTACATCAATCACTCTTTGGTTTGAAGACCCTTTCCACTTTAAAGTAGGATTTCTTAGTTCATCTTTGTATTGTCCATCTACTAAAACATCTACATAATTTAATGCATCTTTTCCTTTTAACTCTTTATCAAATTGGAAACCTGACCATACCCATACACTTTTATCTGGAAACTTTTCTTTAAATGCTCTTGCAAGTTCTTTGGTTCCTTCTATATTTCTTTCATTTAATGGTTCTCCACCTAATATAGATAGTCCCTTAATATAATTATTTTCACATAAATTTAATACTCTATCTATTGTTTCTTCGTTAAACTCTTTTCCACCTTCAAAATCATGTGTTTCAGGATTAAAACAATCTTTACAATGAAAATTACATCCTTGCATAAAGATTGACACTCTTACTCCAGGTCCATTTGAAATGTCCATTTTTCTAATTTTGTTATATCTCATGTTTCCCTACCTCTTATTATTCATCATCTTTATTATCTATATGAAGTACTCTTTCTTTTATTTCTTGTGTTCTACCTTTGTTCCAGAAATTGCTTCCAATATATCCGCAAGTTCTTCTAGCTACATTTAATGTATCATGATCTTTGTTTCCGCATTCTGGGCAGTACCATTCTAATTTATCATCAATTAATATTTCTCCACTAAACCCACATTTTTGGCAATAGTCAGATTTTGTATTTAATTCTGCATACATAATATTATCGTAAATAAATTTTACAATTTCTAATACAGAGTCAATATTATTTTGTAAATTTGGTGTTTCAATATATGATATTGCTCCTCCTGGACTTAGTCTTTGGAATTCACTTTCTATTGTTAATTTAGAAAATGCATCTATCTCTTCAAATACAGGAATATGGTAAGAGTTTGTAATATAGTCTCTATCTGTAATTCCTTCTACAATTCCAAATCTATCTTTTAAGCATTTCGCAAATTTATAAGTAGTTGATTCGATAGGAGTTCCATATACACTATAGTCCATATTTTCTGCTGCTTTCCATTCATTGCATTTGTCATTTAGTTTTTGCATCACTTCTAACGCAAAGTCTTTTCCCTCTCCTGTATGGCTAGCACCTGTCATATATTTTACACATTCATATAATCCTGCATATCCAAGTGAAATTGTTGAATATCCATTATGTAACAAGTCATGAATACTTTCGTTTTTCTTTAATCTAGCTAATGCTCCATGTTGCCATAAAATTGGTGCTACATCTGATGTAACCTGAGCTAATCTTTCATGTCTTAATTGTAGTGCTTTATGGCATAATTCTAATCTTTCGTCATAAATTTTCCAGAATTTATGAATGTCTTTTCCAGAAGATAACGCAACATCTACTAAGTTAATCGTAACAACACCTTGGTTAAATCTTCCATAGTATTTTGCTTTATTTGTTTTTGGATCCACATAAGGTGTTAAGAATGAACGACATCCCATACATGGATAGCAATTTCCATTACCATTTTTATCTACTTTAAACTCTTTCATTTTCTTTTCTGAAATATAGTCTGGAACCATTCTCTTAGCTGTACACTTTGCAGCAAGTTCTGTCAAATACCAATATCTACCACCTTCATGAACATTATCTTCTTCTAGTACGTATAGTAGTTTTGGGAATGCTGGTGTAATGTATACACCTTTTTCATTTTTAAATCCTTCTATTCTTTGATTTAAGAATTCTTCTATAATCATGGCAAGTTCATCTTTGTATTCTTCTGATTCTCCAAGATACATGCATACTGATAAGAAAGGTGCTTGTCCATTTGTATTTGTCATTGAGTTTACTTGGTAATTAAATGTTTGAACACCATCTGCAATCTCTTTTCTAGTATCTTGTTTTGCATATTCTTCACATTGTTTTTCTGATAACCCTCTTGATTTGTATCTTGCATAATATTTATCATAACTGCTTTTTACAAAAGGTGCTAAATGTGCAAGTGATACAGTAGCTCCTCCATAGGTTGAAGAAGTAACAGCTAAGATGATTTGTGTTGCAATGGTACATGCAGTAATAAATCTATGAGGTTTTTCTATCATAACACCATTCATAATGGTTCCATTTTGTAGCATATCATCTAAGTTAATTAATTCACAGTTTGTTAAAGCACTTTGCGCAAAATAGTCTGCATCGTGGAAATGAATAATTCCTTCATCATGTGCTTTTACAATGTTTTCTGGAAGTAAAAATCTTCTTGTAATATCTGTACTTGTAATTCCTGCTAAATAATCTCTTTGTGTTGTAACAACTTTTGCATTCTTGTTAGAATTCTCGTTATTCCAATATTCGCTTTCCCCATCAATTAATTCTTTAATCGATTGGTCTGTTGTATTTGCTTTTCTTACTAGTTCTCTTGTATAGCGATAAGTAATGTATCTTTTAGCTAGTTGATATTTTCCTATTTCCATTAATTTTTCTTCTATAATGTCTTGTATATCTTCTACTAGCATTCTATTTTTGCCTAATTCTTCTATATATTGTACAATTTCTTCTATTTGGTCTTTTGAGACTTTTTCTTTTCTTGATACTTCTGTATTTGCCTTTTGAATTGCAACTCTTATTTTTTCTGCATTATATGCTACAATATTTCCATCTCTTTTTATAATCTTCATTTTCTTCCTCCCCTAATTTTACATTCCTTTAATTTTATCTTATGAATCATATGTAATTCCTACATATCCCATATTATATTTATCTAATAGTTCTACAACGTTTTGAACACTTTGTATATTTTTTTCTTCTTCATTTAATTTGGCATAAAATATATTGCCTGCTCTACATAGTTCATGATAAGGTGATTCAATTTTCGCCTTTTGCTCTATGAAACATTCATACTTTGCTGGAATTTCACTACTATCTGTATAATTTTCTTTGTCTGTTACTCCTTTTATTTCACCATAACGTATTCTGTCTTTGGCAATAAATCTCTTCTTCTTTGCTTCCATTCCCATAATTCCATACAGCATATCATATTCTTCTGAAAGATTTTGGGCAACTTCTTGCATATATGAGATTATTTCTAGTCCTAATCTTTGAGCCTCTTCTGATTCTCCATGATGTTTTCCTGTTAGAACAATTAACGCCTCTGCAAGCCCTATAAATCCAATACTTAAGCTTCCTTGCTTAATTACCTCTTCTACGGTATCTTGCTGTTTTAATGTTTGGCTATCTTTCCAAATACCAGACATTAAGGCTGGAAATTGTCTTACTACTGCAGTACTTTGGAACTTAAATCTATCATATAACTGCAGTGCTGCCATTTTCATATTATTTTCTAGCTCATATTTAAATATTTTTCTTACTTCTTCTTTATATTTGGCAGGCATTTTGTCCTCGCTACCTATTCCTAGTTCAAAGCTAAGTCCCACTTTCTCTTGTACCTTTAAAGATGTCTCTATCGCAATTTTTGGTAAGTTAATTAGTACAGATGAAAGATTTCCCTTTCCAATTGCTGTTTTTTCTCCATTTATCGTTTCAAAATTTCTAATTCTTCTACCTGCAATTGCTGGTTCGTAATACCATCTATTTTCATCTTCTTTTTTCCATTTTTCTGCCTGATTAAATGTTGCATCTAAATTAAGATATCTTGGAACAGATGCTTCACTAGTCACTTTTAAAGCTAATTGATATAGGTCATAATTGATATCATCTGGCAAAAAGTTGATGCCTCTCTTCTTTTTCCAAATTTGAAGCGGAAATATTGGCGTTTTTCCTTTTTGGGTTTCTTCATATGTTAGTTGCAAGATTTCTCTTATCATGCATCTACCTTCTGCAGAAGTATCTGTTCCATAATTAATAGAACTTGCTATTGCTTGTTTTCCCAAATTTACTAGAAACATATTAATATTATTTAAAAATAACTTTAAGGCATGGCGTACTCTGTCTACCGTTCGATTGATAGCAATTTGTATTATTTGTTCTTGTTCAGATAAATCTTCAATTTCTCTTTTTAGATATTCCTTGGGCTGTTTCGTTTTTAATTCTTTTTCATATTTCACAAAATCCTTTTGTTTTTTCAACTCTTCCTCATATGTTTTTTTCACATAAGGCGCAAAAAAATAATCAAAGGCTGGAATAGATTGTCCACCATCAATTTCTTTTTGTATCATTAACATTGCTATACATACTAGTTGCATTGCTTCTTCTATTGTAGAGGGTGCTTGTATAGAGTTTCCTCTAATATTACATCCATTTTTTAATATTTGTCCAAATGCAGCTTGAATAGAATTTAAGGATTTTGTTGGATAATAATCTTTACCACATATATAAATGTATCCTTCTTTTTCTGCTGCTCTTACTTGAGGTGACAATAAAAATGTATCTACAAAGGGTTTCATTACTTCTGATGCAAAACGTATCATCATTTCTTTTGGAATATCTGAGCTACTATTTAATTTTTCAGTTTGCATCTCATTTGATTTTGCTCTAATAATATCCAAAAATACATCTTGTGTTTTTGACCTTCTTGCAATGTCCCTATTATAACGATATGTAATATAAGTTTGCGCAACTTCTTTTCTACTTGACCCCATTAACTTTTTTTCTACTAAATCTTGAATTTCGTAAACATTAATTTGCTCCACATTTTCAAGCTGTTTTTCTATTGCCTCTGCTATTTTATTCGCTAGGTCAATATCAATTCCTTCTGGTGTTTGTATCATTGCTTTTGTAACTGCATTTACAATTCGTTCTTTATTAAATTCAACTAATCTACCATCTCGTTTAATAACTTGCATTGTTTACCTCTTGTTCTTTATGATGTTTATATTCTATTTGAAATTACTTTTTTATAAAGTTGCTGTGGCAACTTTTGCAAACTTTATTTTTATTGCATAGGAAAACGATTCATTTTATGCACTTTTTTTAATTATTACAATTATATTACAATATTTTGACTGCGTATCTTTCCAATAAAATTAACTCTTTCTTTTTTGGGTGTTGCTATGGCAACTTTTTCGTGGTATAATAATTGGGCATGGGGGAAATATGAAAAGAATTTTTGACGTAGAAAACTTTATTAATAAATTAAAAACAAATTGCAAATTAATTGAAATAAAAGAGTTCCAGGAAAATGAAGTTATTACCACTTTCTTAGCCAAAAGAAATCAATTTTGTGTTTTGCTAGAAGGTGATGCACAACTCATTACTTATGACAAAAATGGAACAAAAAAGATTTTATATTATTACAGACCAAATGATATTTTTGGAGAAGCTTTATTTAAAATTTATACAGATAGAGAACTTTTTGTTTTAGCTAAGAAAAAATCAAAGGTATTGTTTTATCCATATGATACTGCCGAACTTTGTACAGAAGATTGTTTGTATCATATTGATATTCTAAGAAATATGCCAGACCTTATTTTACATAGTATTGCACAACAAAACCTTAGAATGATGCTTCTTACAACAAAAGGTGTTAGAGACAAACTTCTTACCTATTTTCAATCCCTTTCACTAGACGCAAATAGTAAAACTTTTGAGCTTCCCTTTACCCTAACAGATTTATCAGATTATTTAATGATAGAAAGAACCGCTATGATGCGTGAGATAAAACGATTAAAAGATGAAAATATTATCAAGAAAGTAAAAAATAAAATTACACTACTTTAAAATCACCTAACTTATTTTGTAAAATAAAGTAGGTGATT
Organism: uncultured Clostridia bacterium; assembly: GCA_949747775.1. Classification (GTDB taxonomy): domain Bacteria; phylum Bacillota; class Clostridia; order TANB77; family CAG-508; genus CALXVA01. The sequence continues at coordinate 22,579 of CATKGX010000117.1, forward strand.
TTGTTATATCCTTTTCTTCTTTGGAACAAAATATATCTGTCTACATATGATATACAAATAAATTTATATGGAGGGATTATATTTTATGTGTGGTTTTGTTGGAGTCGTTAACTTGAAGAAAAATATCTCTGGGGAAAAACAAGTTATTATAGATATGAATCAAAAACTCAGTAAACGTGGCCCTGATGAGTGTGGGTACTATGTAGAAGATAATGTACTACTCGGCCATAAGCGATTAATTGTGATTGATCCAAATGGCGGAAAACAACCTATGACATACCAATATGAAGGAAATACTTATACATTGGTATACAATGGGCAATTGTATAATACAAAAGAACTTCGTGAAGAATTAGAGCAAAATGGATTTACGTTAGAAAGTCATTCTGATACAGAAGTATTGTTAAAATCATATATTCATTTTAAAGAAGAAATTGTTCAGAAATTAAATGGTATTTTCTCTTTTGCTATTTGGGATACCAAAAATAAATCCTTGTTTATGGCAAGAGACCATTTTGGAGTAAAGCCTTTATATTACTCTTTCGTGAATGGTAACCTTGTATTTGCTTCGGAAATAAAATCAATTTTAGAGTTTCCAGAAATAGAAGCTAAAATAGATAAACAAGGAATTTGCGAGTTATTTGGTATTGGCCCTGCACACACGGCAGGTACTACTGCTTTTAAAAATATTAATGAGTTAAAGCCTGCTAATTACATTGTATATAATGAAAATGGAATTTATGTAAGTCAGTATTGGAAACTAAAAAGTAAACCTCATACAGACAATTTAGATAAAACTTGCGAAAAAGTACGTTATTTGTTAGAAGATTCTATTAGGAGACAGCTTGTTTCGGATGTACCACTTTGTACTTTTCTTTCTGGAGGGTTAGACTCTAGTATTATTACATTGTATGCAGCAAATTATTGTAAAGAAAATGGGTTACCTCCATTAAATACTTATTCAGTTGATTATATAGATAATGACAAAAACTTTGTAAAAACAGATTTTCAACCGAATTCCGATAATTATTATATTGATTTAATGTCAAACAAACTAAATACAAATCATCATACAGTTATGTTAGATACACCAGAGCTTGCCAAAAGTTTAGAAGATGCAATGATAGCGCGTGATATGCCTGGTATGGCCGATGTAGACTCTTCCCTATTATTATTTTGCAAAAATGTAAAAGACGAAGCTACTGTGACTTTAACTGGTGAATGCGCAGATGAGATTTTTGGGGGATATCCTTGGTTTTTTAGAGAAGATGCATTAAGAAGCGGAACATTCCCTTGGTCAATTGCTATTTCCGAAAGACAACACTTACTAAATCCTGCTATTTCTGAAAAATTAGATTTACAAGAATATATTGATTATCGTTATCATGAAAGTTTGTCTAAAGTAGAAATACTAGAAGATGACACAAAAGAAACTGCTGAAAAAAGAAAAATATCACATCTTACCTTAAATTGGTTTATGCAAACATTATTAGACCGTTCTGACAAAATGGGAATGTATAATGGATTTGAAATAAGAGTACCATTTTGTGACTATCGTTTAGCAGAATATGTATGGAATATCCCTTGGGAAATGAAAGCCTTAAATGGTAGAGAAAAAGGATTGTTGCGCTATATTATGAAAGATGTTTTACCTTCTGAAGTAGTAGACAGAAAGAAAAGTCCATACCCAAAAACTTGGAACCCTACTTACTTAAAAGAAGTAAAACAAATGCTAACGAAAATGATAGAAAACAAAGATGCTCCTATTCATAGTTTACTAAACAAAGAATATATTTTAGAAATATTAAATACTGATGGCAAAGCATTTACTAGACCTTGGTTCGGTCAACTAATGACTGGTCCTCAGCTTATGGCCTATCTTTGTCAGGTTAATATGTGGCTTGAGAAATATCAGCCTAAAATTGAGTTGTAAAATGGTTTTGAGGTCGTAATTCGCGACCTCAAGTTTTAGTTTTCTTTTAAATAATATTATCTATTATATCAATTATTTTAGGATCATTAAATTCTTCTTTAATTCTTTCAATTCTTGCCATTGTAAAAAATCTTCTTATATTATTATCTTCTTTTTCTAAAATTTCACCCTTAACACCTGCATATTCACAAAAATATAAAATTTTAGATATTGAATCGATTAATTTTATTATTTTGAAATTTTTTAATGTATTATCAAAAATTATTCTATTTTTCTCATTATAATAAGCATCCCACTCATGTACAAATACATTTCTTATTCTTTTTGCTATTTTAATGATTTCTAACTCTCTATAAAGTTTACAATGTAAATCATAATTACAGCACTTTCCAATTTCTTTTATATAATATTCTATATTACTTGTTCCTCTTGGCTTATTTCTACCTTTATATTTTTTCCTTTCTGAAAACCAATCATAAATTTCCTTTAAAGCTCCTTCTATAAAAGATAGGAATAAAACAATATTATTACACTTGTTAATTGTTTCTATAAGCCATTCCCATGTTGCTTCATCTCCTTCACTAAACATTATAGTTTCTCCATAATATTCACTATCTATGTCAGAATTCTTAGCTTCCTCTGTTTTATATTTCTTATCAGTTAAAATATTATTAAGATTCTTTTGATTATGATAAACATAATCATTAATATGTTCTAATTCTTCTTCATACTTAATCATTGGAAAAATATTTGTTAAACTATGAAATAACATATATGGTAATGTTTTATAGTTTTCTATAATTTTCCACTCTTTATCTAACAAAACTTCATCCTCTTCACTAAAATAAAACTCTTCCATTATTTTCTCCTATAATAATCTTTTTATTAATACCAATAAGCTAATTTTAAAAAAGAATTTATTAATTTAGTCTGTTTTTCTAATTCTTCTGCTTTTGATATATTATACTTTTTACCATTCATATTTCTTGAACTTAAAGTCCATAAAAATGCTTTCATAATTTGAATACTTACATTAACTGCAATATTACTTTTTAATAATGCTGAAAGCATTGCTATTCCTTGTTCGGTAAATACATAAGGCATATATCGTCTACCACCATAGTTTTGTTTTTCAAAACTTGAGGTGACAAATTGGCACCTCAAGTTTTGGAACTCTTTTTGTTCTAATTGAAAACAAAATTCTTGTGGAAACCTTTCAATATTTCTTTTTACTACACGATTTACATACTTAGTCTCACAATTATACAGTTTTGCTACATCACTATCTAACATCACTTGTTTTCCTCTTATTGTATAAATTAAGTTTTTAATATTTTCTATTTCATATTTTACTACATTTGATCCTTCATTTTTTGGTACGATATTATTGTTTTTACTTTCCATTAATATCACATCCTATTTTAGATTTTGTATTATTTTAAAACATTTGTTCTTCAAAGTCAATACATTTTTAATAAAAATTCGCCGCCAAGTGAATATGTGGCTTGAGAAGTATCAGCCTAAAGTTGAAATATAATATAAATTTAAGGTTGCAAATTGCAACCTTAAATTTATATTATATTTTTCTAATGATTTTCTTTCATTCTTATTCTTTACTATATTCATTAATTTTACTATCAATATATGTTTTACTATCATAGTCATAAACTTTATCTTTTGAAATTTCTCTAATTCCATAGTGTACAGAATTTGGCATTAGTACACCATCACAATAGCTCAAAAATAAAAGATATTCCTTATTTCCTATTGTGTCTGCAAAATTTAATTGGTTATTAGGTGCAAATTCTTGTACTACATAATAACTTGATCTAGCATTTTTATCAATATTAGTAAATTCATCTTTACGTACTGAAATATTATTCATTAAATAGTCACTTAAATTCATCACGCCACCTAGTCTTTCAAATGTAACCGTTTCACTTACATCTGTTTTTGAGTCATTTTTTAGAACTTTAACTGTATTAAACGTTGTCTTAGTACGTATGGTTCCTTCTGACACATAACTTTTTGAATCCTTTTCAAAAGTTCCAACAACAATTATATCAGACTTTTTATATAGATAATCCAATGTTGGCTCTAAGCCAAGGGCATACTCAGAAGTTACATAAAACACTTTATCTTCTTTATTTTCTTTTAATACCTTAGCAATAGTTAAATTCTCCGGACTTGTATTTATTTCTATCTCCTTCGTCGAACTACGTCCTTTCTCACTATTGTTTAAAACTGAATTATGAAACTTAAAACTAGCCAATAACACTGCTATTGTAATTGCTAAAATTATTATACAAATAATTGTTATAATATTTTTCTTATTTTTCATGTTCTTGTTCCTCCTTTTTTCTTTTAATTCTATTAATTTTGTTTTTTTAATTCCATAAATACCACTTCCATTTAAAATACTCATAATAGCATATTAGGATTATATTTTAGTCAGTTTGTTGGTATATTTATTTTACTAATTTATATGATATTATTGTAATACTATTTTAAAACGTTTGTTCTTTAAAGTCAATGCATTTTTATAAAATTTGTCATATATTTTATTGTTTTTTCAGCTTTATTTCAATCTACTTTCTCCATTTGCAT
>CATKGX010000118.1 GCA_949747775.1 uncultured Clostridia bacterium
GTATCTCCTTCTTTATCTGAGATTACTAATCCTGTGTCAATATCTCCTCCGACATAGTAATATTCATTTGGTAGCGGTACTACACCTCCTTTTCCATCGGCTATGGCTGTTACTTTTTCGCTTGTCCATGTATCTGGCTTTTTAGCCACTGTTCCAGCTGGAGTAGTTGGTGTTTCCGGTTTCTCTGGATCTGGATTTTCTCCTGGATTTGTTTCTACTTTGTCTCCTTCTATTCTAATTACAACATCTTTATCTCCTCTTGGACTTATTGTTGCTTTATAGCCACTATCTGTTATTACTGTTTTGCTTCCATCTCCATTATCAGTTACTTTATCTGCTGTTGTTATTCCTTGTTTTATTAGTTCTTGTACATAGTACTCTACTGTTACTATTCCTGCATGTGTAGTTTCACTTGCCACATCTCCTTTTACTACTTCTAGCCTTTCTTTTTCCTCTTGTAATCTATGTAGTGTTGCACTACTTTCTGTTCTTCCTAGTAGTCCACTATTTAATACAAGCTGAATACTTATTGTTGCTAGTATAATTAATATGACTATTGTTACTACTAATGCTATTAATGTAATACCTTTGTTGTTTCTCATTTTTTCTTATCTCCCTTCTTTTATTTCTTTCAAAAGAAACTGATACTTGTTTGCTCACCAAAAGAACAGACTATTTGTATCATTTACAATAGTCTGCTTTTTATATCATCACTAATAAAGGCTTTATTGCCTTTTGTCACCCCTATAAAATCACCTGTGTATACAGCCTCAAGGCTTATAGCTTTTATCACTTTTTATTCCTCTGTTTCTTTCGTTTTTATAAGTTTAATTTTACTTGTTTTGTTTGCTTTTTGCAATGCTTTTTACTGTTTTTGTTAAAATGTTATATTTTTGTAATATCTCTGTAATATTGTTATAATATTTATGCATCATATATTTCCCTTCTATGCCTTACTTCTAGTACTAATATAATAATTTTTTCATCTTGTATGTCGCATATGACTCTATAGTCTCCTATTCGATATCTCCATTTCATTTAATCTTACCAAAATCGTCATTTATTTAATATACTAATTTTGTATCCTTCCATGAAAGAATACGAATAACCGCTTCATCAATCATCACCTCTTTAATAATTCCATTTCTTACACCTTCCTTAACGTCATTATGTGCCCCAATTCCATCTGTTACAATTAACATATCATTTCCTGCTAACACTGCTTTTACATATTTGTTTCCTTGTATATTATCTAGTGCTCCCATGTTTAAAGCATCTGTTATAATGATTCCCTTAAATTTTAGCTTATCTCTTAATAATGAATTTACATTTACAGATAGTGATGCTGGATTTTCATTGTCGATGCTAGAAACAATGTTATGCCCAATCATAATCATTTCTGCACCAACTTCAATTCCTACCTTAAATGATGTCATATCTTTTTTTATTTCTTCATACGTTCTATCGTCTACACTAAGTCCTATGTGTGTATCTGAATTACTACCATAGCCTGGAAAATGTTTTAAGCAATATGATACTTTTCCCCCTTCTTCTTGTGCTTTTTTACTTGCTTCTATTACCACTTTTACATATTCTGATGTGCCAGCAGCATCTAATCCTACTGACCTATCATACATATAGTCTTCTTCTTTGCAAATATCTGCTACTGGTCCTAAATTAACATTTAATCCAAGTTGATACAAAAATTTACTTTTTTGAATAGTATCCATCTTTACTAATTCAAGTCCTCCCTTTTTATATAGAGTTTGTGCATTTTGAAAACTACTTCCCTGCAGATATTCATTATTTTTTGTTAATATCTTGTTAGAGCTAACTCTTACTACTCCTTTACTTCCACTTTTGCCTTCTTCATCTACTACTGTCAAAAATGGAATTCCTGATATATTTTGTAAGCTATTCACCATTTCTTTTACTTCTGCTTCTGTTTTATTTTCAAAATCATCTTCAAAAAATAAAATACCACCATAAGCATTTGTTTTGTTAGTAGTAGAATATTCTACTATCAACATTTGATTGATTTTTTCGTCTAGTGTTAAATTCTCTACTTTTTGCTTTGCTTTTTCATAATACTCCTTAGCAATTGTCTTTTCTTTTTCTATCAAACTTTCTTTTTCATTTAAATTATTTTCATAACTATTTTCATTCTTCTTTTCTTGTTTATTTACTTGTTTCATCCTAGTATTTTCTAAGCCTTTCCATAACCCCAATATTAATAGCAATACAATTAATAATATAATACTAATTTTTTTCACTTCTTTCTCCTTTTAACAAAAATAAAATAGTTCTTTGCTAAAAGAACTATTTTATTTCTATCATATTTTATTACTGAATATATTATTCATGTACATTCGTTAAATTAGGATAATTTGTCGCCATCCACTCTTTCATTTTTGCATTTGTTATAATATCTGTATTATTTCCTATTTCGCTAAACATGCCGTCTTTGGTTGTTACATTACTCATATCAAAATTTGATATATTTAAGTTTTGCAAACTAGTACATCTCGTAAACATTGAATCCATACTTTCTACGTTTTTTGTATTAAATCCTGATAAATCAATTTCTTCTAAACTTGTACAATTAAAAAACATCTTTAACATGCTAGTTGCATTATTTGTTTTTAAGTTTTCAATTTTTTCTATTTTCTTTACATCTTTTAAACCACAGAAATAGTATTCTGTAGATATTGGTGCTATTTCATCCTCTATTACAACTCTTTCTACCTTTTCATCTTTTGCACTTCCTTTTTCTTTATTTTATTCTATTTATATTATTATTACAATATTTTCTCAAAAATGTAATAAAATTGTAATTTAGGTGTAACATTTCTGTACATTTTACTTTTTAAATTGTATATTTTTTCTTTTTTCCTGAATACTAATATTAAGAAAATGGAAAGGATGATATATATGAATAATGCACAATATGTTTTAAATGAAATTAATAAAGGAATTAAAATGGGAATGGATTCTATTTCTACAATTTCTGAAAAAGTAGGTGATGGCAATTTTAAAGATGACTTATTATTTCAATATGATAAATATAATGATATTTTAAATAAAGTAAATTCCGAATTAAGAAATTACAATAATTTTCCCGAGGAACTCCCACCTATGCAAAAAGTAATGGGATACATGGATATTCAAATGAGTACTATTACCGACAAAAGCAATTCTCATATTGCTGAAATGCTAATTAAAGGAACTAATATGGGAATTATAGAAGGCGTAAAATTAAAAAATCAAAATCCTACTCTTGATACAAAGATTCAAAACATTTTGGATGAATTTATTAAATTTCAAGAAAACAATGTTGAAAAATTAAAAAAATATTTATAGTAATTGTTACTTTATATTAATATTCAATAAAAATTAATCTATTTTTATTGAAAGAGTTCATAAAAAAATACAGTTCCAAACATTAGGTTTTACCTATCGTTTGAACTGTATTTTTTAGCTTTTTATTGTTTCGCTTTGCTTATTTTTTATTTGCTATATATTCTTTTATCAATTTGATAACAAAGTACTGCAATTCTTTTCCTACACTTGTATCATACTCTTCTTCTAATATTGCATTATCAGAAATTACTCGGATATCTAATACTGGTACATGAAATTGGTTTGCAATTTGGCATATTGCAATTCCTTCCATTTCTTCACAAAGTGTTTTATATGTTTCATTTAAATGTAGAATTCTATCTATCTCATTATTCCAAATATCTCCACTTCCAATTCTGCCATAAAACACATGACCTTTTGTATATTCTTTTTCTATATTTTTTGTACACTCCACTAAAACTTTATCTGCTTTTTCTACCTTTAGCTTGTCTTCTTCTCCTCTTATAAAAGTTACTAAATCCCAACTATTAGCATCTACTCCTTCATTTTCTTTCCTATTTGGTGTTTTTACAGAATGGATATTAATTATCTCAGTTCCAACCACCAAATCATTTTTATGAATGTTTCTTCCCATTGCTCCTGCTAATCCTTCATTAATAATTGCTATTGGGTTGTACTTCATAATTCCAAGCATTGTAGCTGCTGCTGCTTGAATACAGCCAATTTTACTACAACATAATATAATTTGATATCCATTTAACTCTGCTTCATAGAATTTGCATACTTTTTCATCTACTTCTTTTAATAGATTCACTTCTTTTTTTAAGGTATCTAGTTCGGCATCTTCCATTGCTGCCATAATCATAATTGGTTGTTTTGGCATTGCTCTATCTCCCCCCTTCTAGCTTAGGCTTTCTAATCTTTCTTTTGTTGCCTTAAGCATTTCTTCATATTTTGCAAGTTTATCTTTTTCTTCTTGTATCTTTGCCTCTGGTGCTTTACTTATAAAACCTGGGTTTGATAGCATTTTTGTCCCCCTTGCTACCTCTGCTTCTAATTTTTTTACTTCTCCTTGTAGTCTTTGTTTTTCTGCTTCAATGTCTACTAACTCTTCAAATGGAATATATGCTTTTATATCGTCTACAGCAATAGAAACCGCATTTTGTGGAATACCTTCCATATCCTTTTGAACAATAATTTCACTTGAGAATCCTAATTTTAATAAAAATTCCTCTGCTTCTTTGATATCTTTTTCATATTTATCTGTTACTATTATTAACTTTGATTTTTTACTTGGATGTACATTCATTTTTGTTCTAATATTTCTGATTTCTACAATTAGTCGTTTTAACTTTTCGATTGTTTCTTCTTCAGCATTAAAAACAAATTCCTCTCTTATAGTAGGCCATTTACTTACAATAATGTCTTCTGTTCCAAAACAAATTAGTTTTGAATAAATTTCTGCTGTAATAAATGGCATAAATGGATGTAATAATTTTAAAGAAGAACCAAATACATGATTTAAAATATCACTTACTGCTACTCTTACTTCTTCATTTTCGCTGTACATACGTGGTTTTACCATTTCAATGTACCAATCGCAAAACTCATTCCAAATAAATGCATATATTTTATCTAGTGCAATTCCAATGTCATAGTTATCTATATTTTTACTTACATCTGCTACTAATTTATCAAATTTGTTTAAAATCCACTTATCTTCAATTCTAAGTAAGTCTGCATTATACTTATGCTCTTTTTCATACACTTCATAGCAAAATGCTCTTACTTTTTCTTCATCTGCTAAAGAATGAATAATAAACTTGGCTGCATTCCATATTTTATTTGCAAAATTTGAAGCTTGCTCTAACTTTTCTGGCATAAATCTAATATCGTTTCCCATCGTTGTTCCAGAAAGAACTGAAAATCTTAGGCTATCTGCTCCATATTCATCAATCACTTCTAGTGGATCAATTCCATTTCCTAACGTTTTAGACATTTTTCTTCCTTGGCTATCACGAACAATTCCGTGAATTAATACATCTTTAAATGGTACTTCATCTGTAAATTCTAAAGCTTGTGACATCATTCTTGATACCCAGAAAGTAATAATGTCAAAACCAGTTACTAAAGTTTGCGTTGGGTAAAATGTTTTAAAATCTTCTGCATTTTCATCTGGCCATCCCAGTGTTGAAAACGGCCATAATGCTGAGCTAAACCATGTATCTAGCGTATCTGGGTCTTGCATTAAATTGGTACTTCCACATTTTGTACATTTTTTAGGCATTTCTTTTGCCACATGAATATTTCCACATTCAGTACAATAATATGCTGGTATTCTATGTCCCCACCATAATTGACGAGAAATACACCAATCTTGTATATTATCTAGCCAATGGAAATATTGTTTTTCATATCTTTTCGGAACAAATCTTGTTTTCCCTTCTCTTACAGCGTCTGCAGCACGTTTTGCTAACTCCTTCATAGAAACAAACCATTGTGTTGAAATTTTTGGTTCTATTGTATTTTTACATCTTTCACATTTTGCTACGTTGTGTGTATAATCTTCTACACTTACAAGAGCTCCTATCTCCTCTAATTTTGATACAATTGCTTTTCTTACCTCTAATAAGTCCATTCCTGCATATTCTGGAACTAAATTTCCCATTTTAAAATGTTCATCAAAAACTTCTATTACTTCTAAATTATGTCTTAATCCTGCTGCATAGTCATTTGGATCATGTGCTGGTGTAATTTTAACACATCCTGTTCCAAATTCTTTTTCAACAAAACTATCTGCTATAATTGGAATTTCTGTATTCATAATTGGTAGAATACATTTCTTTCCTACTAAGTCTTTATATCTTTCGTCATCTGGATGAACAGCAACTGCAGTATCTCCTAGCATTGTTTCTGGTCTTGTTGTTGCAACTTCAATGTATCTATTTTCTTCTCCAACAATTTGGTATCTAATATGCCATAAATGTGACGCTTCTTCTTTATATTCTACTTCTGCATCTGAAATTGATGTATTACAACTTGTACACCAATTTACCATACGTTTTCCCTTATAAATAAGACCTTTTTCATAAAGCTTTATAAATTGCTCTAAAACGGCATCTGACATACCTTCATCTAAAGTAAATCTACTTCTTTCCCAATCACAAGAACAACCAAGCTTACGTTGTTGATTTTGAATAATTCCACCATATTCTTTTGTCCAGTCCCATGCTTCCTCTAAGAACTTTTCTCTTCCCAAATCTTGCTTTGTTTTGCCTTGCTCCTTTAACTTTTGAACAACCTTCATTTCGGTTGAAATAGCAGCATGGTCCATTCCTGGAAGCCATAAAGTATGATATCCATTCATTCTTTTATATCGAATTAAAATATCTTGAATTGTGTCATCTAAAGCATGCCCCATATGTAATTTCCCTGTTACATTTGGTGGGGGCATCATAATACAATAACTCTCCTTTGTCTTATCTCCTGATGGCTTAAAGTATCCTTTTTTCTCCCAATCTTCGTACAATCTGTCTTCAAAATCTTTTGGATTAAATTTGTCATTTAATTTATGTTCCATTTTTCTTCCTCCTTTAAACTCTATTAGGCAAATGCTCAAAGTTTTTCCTTCCTTTGAGCGTACAAAAAACCTCGTCCTAAAATAAGGGCGAGGTATATTCTCACGGTACCACCTTAATTACAAATTTCTTTGTATCTTAGTTACTTTTAACGTAAGTTACACGGATATATCTAGCCTATGTTTCCACACTTTCAACATATCAACTCCCAAGCTACCTTCAGTTTTCTTCTCTATATAAAAGCTCTCAGCATATTTACTTTTATTCTCTGTTTAGCAGTTAAAACTTACTCCTCTTGTTCTTCGTTTTTACCTATGTTATTTATCTTAGCATAAATAACATTAATTTTCAAGAGTTACTTGATAATATTTTTATTCATGTATGTATCCTTTGGGCAGAAGAGCCCTCCACTGGGTCTGAGAGCCACGCCTCGACATAGGAGGAGGCTAGTCGCCCGAAGCAATGCGATAAGGAGCCTCGAAGGAACCTTCCCCACTGACTATTTTAGCGTTTGCAACCAAGTCGAAGACTGGAATCACACCTGCGGTCAGAGCCCATCCCTGATTATAATACAACTGGCTGTCATAGTCAGAGTAATTATGTGCTAATTTGTGCCAGCCAATATTGCCATTTGATGTATTTAGGTAGCAGTGCATATAGTTCCATGCTCTTGAATAGTACCATTTGTTCTCAACTCCTAGGAAGATAGAACCACTTCCGGACAAAACGTATCCCAAGTTCGTTACATCGAGATACATCCCCACTTTTCGCGAACTCCCTTGAACTTGTACCACCATAGGACTCTGGATTTTCCCCAGACCAGTACCTGTATGAACCTGAAGCATCCGCACCAAATATTCTACGCTTAGTTGTAAGCGAACTGTCTATAAGAGGGTCAATCTTACTATATAAAAAGGCAGGAGCTCCCCCCCATGTAGCACTTGCCCCCGAATCGTGGTTAACCTTTGTGTGGTAGTAATTTTCTCCGGACAGTCGCCTGGCAGAATGGCTCACATGCGACCAGTTCAACCCCATCTTCAGGGCTTAGGAGATTTAAAACGCTACATAGAATTTCTCTACCATCTGTGGTAGGATAGTAGAAATATGTTCCTGGTACGACATTTTCAACTTCACTTAAAGCAACTGAAACATTTACTGTACAAATTTTAGAAATACTTCCATATTTTACTTCTAGTTTTACCTCTCCCATTTTATTAGTAGAAGTAATATTGATTGTATTTCCTTCCACTTCTGCACTAATTGCGTCTGAATTTGCAACTACTGATAAACTTAGTTTTTCTTCTAGATTTTCTACTTTTGTATCTACTGCACTAACTCTTACACCTGATTTGTCTAAATATATTCTATAATATTTTCCTTTAATGATGACATAATAGTTCCAGGTATCTTCTCCTTCTACATAGGATACTTGAATTTTCTCTGTAGAGTTTGAAACCATATTTATTTCTTCTTTGTCCAATTTGATATCTACTGTCTTATCTCCTTTTGCCCTTTCAAATTTATATCCTTCATTTTTTAATTCTTCTATTACTTCTTCTAGCTTTACGCTTTCTTTTGATTTATTTTCATATCTTTCTATTATTTTGTCTGCATATATGATATTAGCTCTTTCTTCTACTTTCGCAACTTCTGTTAATTCTGCTCCTTTTTCTGACCTATTGATTAGGCCGCTATTTAGAACAAGATTAATGCTAATCGTAGCTAAAATAATTAATATAACAATTGTTACCACTAATGCTATTAACGTTATACCTTTATTTTTCTTCATTTTTTCTCCCTTCTTTTATATTTCTTTAAAAGAAATAGTTGCTTACTTGTTTTTTAGAAAATGCAAAAAGAACAGCCTATATGCAATTTCTTACACTAGTCTGTTCCTTATTTCATCACTAATAAAGGCATTTTTGCCTTCTGCTAATACACTTATTTCATTAAAATATAGCTCTCTCTCTCTCTCTCTCTCTCTCTTACAACCTCAAGGCTTTCGCTTTTCATCATTTTCTTTGTGCGCTCCTATTTCTTTTGTTTTATAAATTAAATTCTATCCGATTTTTTTATTTTTTGCAATACCTTTGATAAATATTTAACAATAGAAAAAGACTAGAAATTCCCTTCTAGCCCTTTTCCTTATTATATTCACTATTTCCATTCATTATCTCATTTGAAAAAATACGATAAGTGCTCCTATTATCGCTATCAGAAATCCTAATATTTTCAAGCCCCAAGAGGCCTCATTTTGGTCTCCAAAACTAAATAATTTTTTCGTTAACAATCTTGCATCATATATCATAATAACACCTAACATGTCCAATATTAAACCTATTAATATAAGTACTATCTTCATCTTTTTGCCTCCGCTTAAATAATCACTTTATTCTATTAAAAAAATTCTACTGTGTATCTACACTCAAATTTTTCTCCAGGCTTTAATGATATAATGTCTTGTTTTTGAATAAATACTCCTGTACTTTTAATGGTATCTGCTGTAGAATACCATGGCTCTATACAAATAAATGGTGCATTTGGCTTTGACCAAATCGCTAAATATGGAAATCCTGTAAAGTCCATTGTTAGTAATGTTTTTCCAGTTTCTCTATTTTTCAAGCTAATTTTGTGTGAAGTAAGTCCTTTCATTATTAATGCATCATTATTAAATGTATTATTATCTATTGGAATTCTTCTTTTATCTTCCATTCTACTTCTAGCATATTCTGTTCCAATTAATCCATCTACTAAGTATAAAAAGTGAATTTTTTCTTCGTCTTCTTCAAATTCTAAATAATAATTTCCCCTTTTTAATTCATTAACATCTATTTTAAAAGCTGGATGTCCACCTATTCCAAATGGAAGTGTTACATCTCCTGTATTAATGACTTTATATATGGTTGTTAGCCTATTTTCATCTAATCTGTATGTTGTATATAACTCAAAATCATATGGATATCTATGTTTTGTAATTTGATTACTTCTTAGCACATACGAATGAAAGTTATCTAAATTTGTAATTGGTTCAAATTCAAAATCTCTTGCAAATCCGTGTTGTGGCATTTCGTAGATTCTTCCATTTATGATGGTTTGATTTTTCTTTAGCTTACCTACTACAGGAAAAAGTACTGGTGCATGTCTTTTCCAATATACTTTTCCATTTTCGTCTACACATTCTGTTCCTTGGTGGATACGTTCTTCGCCATTTAGTTTAAAGCTTACTAGTTCTCCACCCATTTTTGAGGTTAGCATTTTTGTATACATCTTTTTTCTCCTTGCTTTCAAATTTCTACATTTTTCTATCTAATATCATATTGTTTTTTTATGTAAATGTCAAGAGGAATATGAAACAAAAAAGCGAAATAACCGGAATTATTTCGCTTCTTTGTTTCACATTCCAATTAGGTTTGTTCGCTTTCTTTTCTGTACACGACTGCACTATAGGGTGGTAAACTTCCTTCTTTGGTAGCTCCCCTCATCTGATAAACTTCCTTCCAGCCTTCTGTGTTCCATCCGTTTACTGGATTTTCCTGATAGCTGTTTGTTCTGTTTATCATTAAATAAAGTGTTCCCATTTCGGCTTTTCTTGCTACCAAAATGGTACTTGGAGTTACCTTAAATTCCGTTATTTCACCTTGTGCCAGAATACTTCTTTGACTTTTACGGAAAATTCCTAACCTTTGATAGTGAATTAGGCTACCGCCCAATTTCTGCCATGGATAGGACTTTCTGTTGAATGGGTCTTTGTATCCTGTCACTCCCGTTTCTGTTCCATAGTACACAATCGGAATTCCCGGCATAAAGTACTGCAGAAGACTTGCAAGTTCCAACTCCTTTTGGGCAAATTCGTTATCAAACTGGTTATCTTTCTCTTTTTCCCAGTTTCTAAACCCATAGGTATCAAAACTTTCATATGGACGATAAGTTCTTCTCCAGTTTTCTTCAATGTCCCAAATCCTACCAGAAAACGGGTCTTGGTTCATCCCATCTGCTACTAGCATATTAATGGCTCTTGGCGTATCGTGTGAATCTAGAAAGTTCCACAAAACATCTTGCGCACACTTCGGATATTTTGCAATCTCCTGCCGTGTATAGTCAAAATGCAAATGGTTTCCATACCGTACCCACCTTAATATAGCATCAGAAAGTGGATAGTTCATCACAGAGTCTACCTGGTCGCCACCAATTTGCCAGTTTTCCTTATGGGTTGCCAAATCCCACATTTCGCTGACAATAATAGCATTTGGATTAATAAACTTTACCCTTTGCCTGAGTTTCCTTAAAAATTCGGCTGGTAGGATCTCTCCTAAGTCTAACCGAATCCCATCGGCTCCCATGTTTAAATAGAAACTGCATACGCTAAACACGTATTCTTGGTAATCTGGATTTAATTTATTGCACTGAGGCATGTCTTTAAATCCATACCAGTAAACTGGATTACCTTCAGCATCCCATTCAAACCAGTCATGGTACTTTGAGTTTGGCTTAGCAAGAGCATCTTGGAAGAAAGTGCTATGGCTTCCCATGTGGTTAAACACAAGGTCCACGCAAATAAGCATATCTCTTCTATGTGCCTTTTCGCACAATTCCCTAAAATCCTCTTCCGTTCCAATCCAGGGGTCGATTTTGGTTTGATTGCCGACGTCGTAATGGTGTGACGAGGGAGTTTGCGAAATGGGACTAATGTACAACAAGTCAAATCCCATTCCATTAAGGTAGTGTAACCGCTCTGTAATACCTTTTAGGTTTCCACCATAAAAGTACTGGTTGCGATACATACCATCCTCATCAGGCCACCATTTTGGAGTTTCGTCAGTCCACTCCTTTAGAATTCTTCCTTCCATCGGCTCTGGCGCAGATCCTTCACGACAGAACCGATCCACAAAAATCTGATAACCAGTTCTTCCTTCGAATCCTTGTGGTCTTCCTGACGTGTACAGCATTGTTATTCCTCCTTAATAAAAGATTTGAATATATGTCAACTGTTTTTTTCCTAACTTAATTATACCTTATTTTATTAGTTTACGCAATATTATTTTTCGACTTTTTCCGACATTCGTTATAAGATAATATTTTTAAGCGATTTATAACACTTTGAAATGAATTGAGAACATATATAGATAATTTTCCATATACGTAAAAACCCCAGAAAATTTTCTGGGGTTTTTAATATATGGTCTAATAATACAATTTAGTCAAAATTTATGACAAGTTTCCACTTTTAGTATTTAATGCCAAATGCCCAGCTCACGACCATGAGCCACCACATCCAAATAACTCACACCAAACTTTTTAGCTACTGCTTCAATGTCAACAATGCCTTTATGAGTATTTTCCATAACA
>CATKGX010000119.1 GCA_949747775.1 uncultured Clostridia bacterium
AGAAGGAACCATACAAAAAATAGAACCAGAAGGAGAAGACTACAAGCTAGAAATTCAATTTGATAAAGCAGGAACAAAACGATTAATGGCGAAATTTGCAGGATTAGAAATTATATAAAATAGAGTTAATAAAAAGACAAGCAATATTATTGCTTGTCTTTTTATAGAGAATTTACACAATTATATCTCTTTTTCCGTACTTTATCTAACAAGAAAATCAGATATAAAGTGAAAACAGATAAGAGAAAGAGTGGAATGTAAAAAGGAAATATTACAAAAGGATATCTACGGAAACAAGAAGAAAGTGGAAAATGTGGATAAAAGCAAGGCAAAATATGACAAAATTGTAAATAAAATATAAAAAAAGACGAAAATGGCGAATCCCTAGAAGAGGAGAAAACTGCTAAAAATTACAAAGATGCAAGCTATTTACTCTATACATATAAGTTGTTATGATAATAAAAGAGATAAAAGGATTGTATGGAGGTAAAGTTACATGAAAGAAGTATCAGCAAAGACAAACAAAAAAGGAATGAAGAAACTAGCTATTGGAATAGGAAGTGCAATTACATTAATAGTAGTAGCAGTAGTACTAGTCATTACAGGTATTTTAGAAAGAAGAAAAGAATACCAATCAGATCCAGAAATAGCAAGGACAATGCAGTATGAACCAGTAAACGAAGGAGAAGCAGCAGTAGAAGGCACAGACTATGTGAAGTTTGATGCATTCTTTTTACGTAACTTAAATGGGAACAAATATGCAGATGGAATTAGAGGAATGTGTAGAAAAATAGGTCAACAAGACACACTATACATGGAAATAAATGTACTAGACAATGGTTATTTTAAAGATGGAAAAATAACAATAAACAATGAGAACTTTGAGTTACAAACCGCCATTGTAAAAGATAAAGAAGTAGCAAGTAACTATATCTCAAATAATACAAAAGAGATACAGTTTAATAATTTGCAAAATGGAACGCAAAAATTAGTAATGGGAATTGTTAGAGCAGGAAAACTTATATCAGAAAATGACACAAGCAAGTACAGCAAAGTAAACAGTGTAACATTAACAGGAACACATGTAGCGGATGATGGAACAGAAACTAATGTTACTAAAACAGTACCATTTACAATAGACTGGCACGGAACAACAAGTACAGCAATCTATGCAAATGTAAAAAATAAAAGTACTATTGAAGAAACAAAAATCAAAGATTTAAAAACTTTATTAACTAGTAGAGGATTAGAATTAAGCATCAATATAGCTCCATCAGAAATAACAAATGAATTAATACTAAAAAAATCATATATAGAAGGAACAATGCCAAAATTAAATGGATATTTACCAAAAGCAATAGAAATACCAGGAGTAAAATATACATATGACGAAGCAACAGGAAAATTTGTAATAGCAAAAGAAAGTGAAGTAAGTGGAACAAAATTAACTAAAACAGTAACAGCATATAATGAAGGAGGAATTAGATACAATAGGTATACACTAAACGCAATATATCCACAAGAAGCATATGATGGAGATATAACAAATTCAATACAATTAAGAATACCAGTAAAAGCATATCATGAAGGATATAACAATACAAATTCAGAGTTTCAAAATCCATACAAATCAAACGAGGCACAAACAACAATAGTAAAAACATGGAAAAAGGTAACAGGTAAAGTATATGACTTTAATATAGTAGTTGGAGAATTTATACCAGGAAATGTGGCATTAGGAGAAAAATGGGCATATGGAATATCAAAAGAAAAACCATATAGAATATATAATGGACTTTCAGAAAAAGAAGATGCTGATACTTATGAAGTTCGTTGGTATGTAACAGTTAATGAGGACATAGATAAAATTATTATGAAGGAATTTGACAATACAGCAGATGTATTTATTACAAAAGGGAATACAGAAGAATCTATGGAGCAATTAACAAAAAATATAGGAGTCTATTTTAGTAATCCATTAAGACTATTAGGAGAAGAAGGATGGATTAAAGTATACAATAATGAAACCAATGCACTAATAGAAACATTTACAAAAGAAAATTGGAGTAAGTATAACAAACAATCACCATATTATTATGAAGAAGCAATTAAACACATAAGAATAGAAACGAGCAAAGGACATAGTGGAGGAGAACTAAATGTATATCATGTAAAAGAATTAGATGATACATATATTACAAGTCACTACACAAAAGAAAAATTTGATAATTTAGAGCACATCCAGTCACACTTACATGGAATGGTACAAGACAGTACCATAGGAAATGGAGAAGTACATTATATACAAACAGGAGTCTACAAAGCACCAACATCAATGGCAGAAATTAAGATGGAAAATCCCAAAATGGCAACACAAGAGGCAAGCGACAGAAAGATAGTAATCAGTACAAAATCGACAACTATTGTAGAGCAACAATGGAAAAATGGATCGTTTTTAGTAAAATTACCATCAAACATTATACAAGCTAAAGTAAATAGTATTGCAACCAATACTACAAAAGTAAAAATAATAGGTTATGATTTATATAAAGATGCAGGAAATTACTATATTAAGGTATTAACAGAAAATGAAGAAGAAGCGACATATAATATTGTCATAGATTGCAACCTAACACCAGATCCAATAGGATTAACAGAGACAAAGCCAATAGAGTTATATGCAAGTAATGAAATAGGAATTTATTATCAAAATAGTGCAGCAGATCAATATGATGTAAATAATAACTTGAATACCAAAGAAAATGTGAATTATAGTATAACTAATATAAGTTTTATTGCACCAACATCACTAATTACGAGCCAAACAGGAAGTGAGTTTGATAATAAAGGAAGTATAGTAAGAGCGCCACAAATAGCAGAAATAACAAAAGCACAAAGAACAGCGAAAATAAATGTACAAATAGCAAATAACTATGGAAGTACAGTAAGTGAAATGCTAGTACTAGGAAAGATACCATTTGCAGGAAACAGAACAACATTAACAAATCAAGAATTAGGGTCAACTTATACAGCAACAATGAATAACACAGGAATACAAGTACCAGCAGAACTTGCAAGATATGCTACTGTATATTATTCAGAAAATGAAAATCCAACCAAAGATTTACAAGATAGTAACAATGGATGGAAAACTAAAAATGAAGTAACTAATTGGAATAATATTAAGACATATTTAATTGATTTTGGAAACTATGTAATGGCAAAAGGAACCACACACACATTCATATATGAAATTCATGTACCAGAAGGATTAGAGTATGGGAATGTGGCATATAGTACACATGTAGTATATTTTAGTTTAGATACAGAACATGGAAAATATAGAACACAAACAGAACCAAACAAACTAGGATTTATAGTAGATAAAAAGTTTGATTTAGAAATTACGAAATACCAAGAAAATACAGAAAAGCTATTACCAAAAGTTACATATATGATAACAGAAGAAGGAACAGAAAATAGTAAAATAAAAACAACAGATGAAAATGGAAAAATATCAATAGCAGGACTATATGTAGGAAGAATATATCATATTAAAGAGATTAAGACACCATCTGACTATGAATTAAAAGAAGAAGTAGTAAAATTTAGAACAACAGCAGATGAAGAAGATAATGTACATGTAGAAATATTAGAAGGAAATATAAGAGCAAGCGAAACTGTAAAAGAAGAAAGTTGGAAAGTTAAAGTAGCATTAGATAATACGGTAAAAGCAAAATTAAAGATAAATAAAAAAGATGAAACAGGAGTACCTTTAGGAAATATAAAATTCAAAATAAATGGAAAAGGAAATGACAATGTATTTATAAGAACAGGTGCAAATGGAGAAGTTAGTTTACAAGGAATTTGCTTAAATGAGGAATATACATTAGAAGAAGTACAAGCAGATGGATATTATTTTATAGATAGAATTTCATTTAAAATAACAAATCAAGAAGGGGAATTTGTTTTAGAGATTTTATCGGGAAATGTAGAGCAAGAAGAAATAACAATAGAAAATGAAATACCAACAATTAACTTCGAAATACAAAATGAAAGAATACCAACGTACGATTTAGAGATAGTAAAAGTTAAGAAGAACAGTGAAACAGAAAAAATAAAGGGAGTGCAATTTAAACTAGAAGGGGAAAGAATAGAAAAACCACAATATTATTTCACAGATGAAAACGGAAAAATTACAATACCAGAATTATATCAATATGTAGAAGGAAAAAATTTAGAAGCAAAATATACATTAACAGAAGTATTTGCACCAGAAGGCTATGTGACAGATACAACACCAATTGTATTTAAAGTACAAGAGATAGATGGAAACTTACAATTACAACAAGAAAGTGGAACTATTAAAACAAACGTAGTAGATGGAAATAAAGTAACACTAACTATAGAAAATAGCCCAATCTTTAACTTAACAAAATATACCGAAGAGGGACGAGAAAAAGTAAATTTACCAAATGCAAAATTTATGATTTATACGTTAGATGAAAATAGAAATGTAATAGGGCAAGCAAAAGATACAAAAGGAAATATAATTGATACAGTATCAACAGATGCACAAGGAGAGATATCAATTGGTTTACCACAAGGAATCTATAAAGTAATAGAAACAGAAGCACCAGAAGGATACCAATTACCAGAAAAAGAAGAAGATAGAACCTATTATTTTGGAGTTGGAGCATCTCTTCCTGTAAAAACGGAATTAAAGAAAACAAATGAAAACAGTTATGGAGGGCCAAAAGACGAAAAGGTTGTTTCTATTGAAGCAACTAATGATAGAGGTTATATTATAGGAGGACAGAGGTATGATGGAGGTCCTAAAGGAATACTTATAAAATATGATAATAAAGGAAATGTGCAGTGGGATAAGGAAATAAGTGAAACATATAATAATTCGGTTAAATATATTATGAGCGCAAGAAACGGAGATTATATAGTAAGTGGATGGTTTAGAAGTGATACATTAAATTTAGGCAATAATGTAACAATAACAAAGAATACATCTGAAAGTGAATGTTATATGCTTATTAGATATAATAGTAAAGGAATAGCTATATGGGCTAAAGCTATAGGAGATAAATCAATAACTCGTATGGCAGAAAGCAGCGATGGCAAGATTTTTGCTATAGATTCAAATAATACAATATCGAAATTTAGTGATACAGGAGATTTAGTATGGGAAAAGCAAATACAACGTAGTTCTAATATAATTGGAACGTCCGATAAAGGAGTTGTTGTAGGAGGATATTTTAGTGTAGACAGTATAACAATAGATAATAAAATAACATTAACAAAGCAAGGCAATCAAGATGCATTTATTGTAAAATTTGATGAGAATGGAACTATTAAATGGACAAAACAATTTGGAGAAAGTGGTAAGGTTGCTACTTTAGGAGTTTTTTCAGAAACAAAAGATAGAAATATTATTATAGGAATAAAAGGGTTAGGCAAAATTATTAAATGTGATAATAATAATGGAGAAATATATTGGACAGAACAAGAGCCTGAAAAAGGGATTAGTTATATTACAGATAATGGCTATCTGGGTGTAAAAAATTCAGCTGGTTGTAGAATAGTTAAATATGATAATAATATGAACATAGAGTGGGAAAAATATTTAAGTGTGGATGCATTAATAGGAAGTGAAAGTTTTCAAAAAATTAGCGATAGGGAGTTCGTTTTAGTAATAACATATGGTGGATATAAGGACTATATACAGGTAGACAAAGGGAACAGATTTATAAGTAATGGAGGGAAAGATATAGCGACATTCAAACTTGAAGAAGTAGAAACAGCGCCACAAATCCCAGAAATGCAATCAATTGAAGTAGAAAACACGCGAAAACAATACAACATCACAACAGAAATAGCACCAAATGAAGCAGGGCAAAGAGTAGGAGGAACTGTTACAGGAATATATAACGAAACCTACCCAGAAGCAAACAATAAAAAATATATAGAAACAGTATCACATGGGAAAAACGCAACACAAAATATCGAAATTACTCCAAATACAGACTATGTGGTAAAAGAAGTTACTTTAAATGGACAAAAAGTAAACTTTGTGCCAGATACCGAAGGAAAAGTAATACTTCCAGCATTGGAAAATGTAACAGAAGATAAACACTATGTAATTGTATTTGATAATACCATAGGTCAAATACTAGTCCACCACTATATTGATGGAACAACAACAAAAGTAGCAGAAGATGAAACAAGCCAAGGAACCATAGGAGAAAGCTATACAACAAGTCCAAAAGTAGACTTGGCACAATATGAATTAAAGAAGCTAGAAGACGGAGAATATCAAATACCAGAGAATGCAACAGGAACATACAAATCAGAATTACAAGAAATCATATACTACTATGTAAAAAAACAAATTCCATTAACAGTGCATCACTATATCGAAGGAACAACACAGAGTGTACCATTAAAAGATGGAAGTATAGCACAAGATGAACAAAGACTAGGACAAGAAAACGAAGAATATACAACAAATGCAAAAAGTGCAGAAGAACTAGACAGCAAATACGAACTAGTAGAAATGCCCGAAAATGCAAATGGAGTATATACCTATGATGAAGTAATCGTAACATACTACTACAAACTAAAAACAGTTAATATTACAACAAGAGTAGAAAAACATATAGAAACAAATGAATTAGGAGAAGAAGTAGAAGTAGCAGGAGGAAGCATCACAGGAGAAGGACAAACACCATATGAAACAGTAGTATATACAGAAAACTCAGTAAAAGACATCATTGCAACACCAGAAGAAGGATATAAAGTAGCAAAAATTGCTGTAAATGGAGAAGAAATTGAGTTTACAGCAAATGAAGATAAAACAGTCACATTAGATAAATTTATCAATATGACAGAAGATAAAGAAGTAGTAGTAACATTTGAAAAAATTCCAGCAAAACTAATAGTCCACCACTACATTGATGGAACAACAACAAAAGTACCATCAAAAGAAGGTGGAGAGGTACAAGATGAACAAAGACAAGGAGAAATAGGCAACATTTATGCAACCCAAAAGTCAGATAAAATAGCACCAAACTATGAATGTGTAGAAGAAGTACCAGAAAAAGCAAGAGGAAAGATGACAGAAGAGCTAATCGAAGTAATCTACTACTATAAATTAAAAAATGAAACAGTAGAAACAGAAATCACCAAAACAGCAACAGCAAGTAAAATAGTAGAAAAAGAAGAAAATGGTGAAATGAAACAAATAGCAGTGCTAACCCAAGAAGATGGAGAAGTAAGCTATACAATTAGCCATAAGGTAAAAATTACAGATTACATCGGAAAAGCAAAAGTAAGACTAACAGATACCCTACCAGCTAAGATAGATTTAAGTAAGTCAGACTTAGCAGAAGGAAGCTATGATGAAGCTACAAATACAATTACATGGGAAGAAACAATAGAAAATATTGATACCTATACAACCAATGGCGAATTTAATAAAACAATAACCAAGAACATTAAAGTTGTATATGTAGACCAAGATGTAACAAAAGTATTAGTTAATAAAGCGACAGGAAGTGTAACAACATACTATCCAG
>CATKGX010000120.1 GCA_949747775.1 uncultured Clostridia bacterium
AATGCAAGTACAATTGCAGGAATGGCATTTACAAACGCATTTTTAGGAGTAAATCACTCTTTGGCACATAAAATGGGAGCAGAATTCCATATGGCACATGGTAGAATTAATGCTATCTTATTACCATATGTAATAAGATATAATGCAACAAAACCAACAAAATTTGTGTCTTTCCCAAAATATGAATACTTTATAGCAGACCAAAAATATGCAGACTTATCAAGAAGAATGAACTTCCCTGCTTATACAAACGAAGAAGGAATTGCTTCATTAATTGAAGAAGTTAAGAAATTAAATGCAGATTTAGGAATAGAAAAGTCATTTAAAGAAGCAGGAATTGATGAACAAGAATTCCTAAGCAAAGTGGATATGCTTGCAGATAGAGCATTTGAAGACCAATGTACAACAGCAAACCCACGTCTTCCATTAGTAGAAGAATTAAAACAAATATTAATAGACAGTTACTATGGCAATGAAGTAAAATAGTAGTTGGCAAAATTATAAAATATGGTTCAATATAGCTACACGAAAAATGTAGCTATATTATTTTATAAGATTGACATAAAGCAAAAAGAAATGCTATAATATAAAATAGTTAGTCAGTGTACTACTATATTATAATAAGGAGAGTAACTTATGGGTTATTACGAAGAAGCTTACGAAAACGAAATGCGGTATTGTGATGAAAAAGTAGATTTGGTAGAATTTTTGAAGAATTGTGGGAGTTTAGAAAAAGCAATATATATGTTGGAAGGCAAATATATTGAAATTGACAGAAGTGATATAGATGATGTAAAACTTGCGGTTATGGGCTTTTTACAATCTGGGATGACCCAAGAGGCGTTAGCTGCTGGAGGATATGAGGCTTTGCGAGACAGTATGGTACGGGTATTAAAAGG
The DNA here is from genome assembly GCA_949747775.1 of uncultured Clostridia bacterium. Classification (GTDB taxonomy): domain Bacteria; phylum Bacillota; class Clostridia; order TANB77; family CAG-508; genus CALXVA01. Next base: position 900 of record CATKGX010000120.1, read on the forward strand.
AGAAGATTTATTAACTGTTTTGTGTAGCTTAGATGAAAGAACAAGTGAGGAGATGGCATATACAATTAGTGAATTGGGTTTTGATTATACAATATCATGTTTTGATGGAATAAATTTTAATCCAGCAAGTAATCCAAAGTTATTGAAAGAGTTCATGGATGAAGCTGTAAGTTATATAAAATATTATATGTTGTAAGTTACCTTAAAAGGAAGTTTGCGGTGCAAACTTCCTTTTTAACTTTATACAAGCTGAAATATTTCATCTTGTTTTGCTTATTCTACAATTTTTCCATGCCCAAAAGAAATCTCTAATTTGACAAGCCGTCCTACTTTTAACATATTCCAATCATCATAGGAAAGCGAAACAGAAATTTTTTCGTCTTTATCGTTGATTCCTACAATAAAAAAAGATTCATTTTGAGAAGAAACTCGTTCATTTCTTGCCAAATGAGTATCACCCCAATAAGGATTTTTGTCCTTGCCACTTGTTACGACACTACGATAATAAAGCCATTTGTCAATATCATAGTAATATTTCGTTTGATAGACTGGCTCATCATAATAAACTGGTTCCTGATAAGATTCAGTTTCGTAGTAAGTTTCATAAACTGGTCTAGTTGCAGTGATTTCTTCAAAATACCCATTTCCTAAATCTCGATGTCCAGTAACATATTCTTCATATCCAGAAATTCTTTGACGTTCCACTTGCCTGGTTTTAGTTTCATAGTGACTTAGCGCTTTTCGATAGTGTGAAAATTCCCAGTTGGTATAACGAAGTCTAGCTGTAGGAGGTAGAACCCATGAACTTTCTGAAACAGTTTGATATTTTTCAATATCAATATTACGTTTCCATGACATTTCCTGAACAGTGATTTCCTCATACTTGGGAAGCATAAGCCATATAATACCAGCAACGAGGAAAATAGCGCCAATAATACATAGAATTGTTATGACTCGTTTTTTAGTAAATACTGACTTCATTGCTTCTCCAAAAGAAAAGCTGGATTCTTCTGAAATACTGAACTCTTCACCATTAAGAATAGTATTGCGATTCCAAGTTGCGGAATCATTAGAGGTATGAGAACATTCCGTTTTCTGAATATTTTCTGAAGTGAAATCAAAATTACTTTCTTCATCAGAATCACCATAGTCGTATGGACGCCCATATACTTCATGGCTTCTTCGATTTTGTAGATAGTTTAGGCTGTTTCTTGTCCGTGGAGTTCCACAGGAAAGACAAGAATCTACATCGTCTGAATTTAACTTGCTACAAGAAGTACAAATCCAGTCTGGATTTCGATTAATGGATTTCGTAACATAAGTACTTTTATGCTTATCAACATAAAAAGTAGTATTACTATCCCTAGCTTTACCGCATGTGGGGCACTCTCGCAGATCACCACCAATGCCTGTAGTTCCGCAATGGTGGCAATCCCAAAAACCTTTTATAATTCTTCCCATAATGTTCCTCCTTTGCAGCATAAGAGTAAAAGATTTTTGCTGTAAAATAGCATATAAAAGTGCATATATCATATATTATAACACATGTTTTACATAAAGTACAAGGGAAAATACGAATTGACATAATATTAAAAAGATGCTATAATGGCAGACATATAGTCAGTGTACTACTATAAATATTAAGGAGAGATAAATGGTGAACTTAGCACGGCAGTTGAAGGAACTTGAATATATGGGATGCACTTTGGATGATATGATTTTTCTGCTTGATGGTGTAGAAGTTAAGGTAGAAAAGCCAGCAGAGATATCAAGATGTAAAATAATTAGCTTTTTAAAGGAGCTTTTTCCTCCTAAGATGAATGAGTATAATAAAGGCTACCGGTATTTACGGTGTGCTTTGAGATATGTACTTGACGATAAAACTTGGGGAGGTGCAATTACTTTAACAGGTCGAGAATTGAAAACATCTTATGAAGATGTTGTTATGACGATAGCAGATGTAATTAGGAAAGTAGAAACTGTTCGTGAAAAGTACGATTATAAAAATTTTTCAGACGAAGAAGCATGTAAAGAATTCTTTAAAGAGTTTATCAGGTATACTATGATATGTGATGATTGGGGCGCATATGATGTATATGACATAGAATAATTTATCTAAACAAATAAGCTCGTGCTAAATAGCACGAACTTATTTGTTTGTTAAAATTCACAATTCTTTGGGGTTCTAGCAAATGGAAGAACATCACGTATATTACCCATTCCAGTAACGTACATAATTAATCTTTCAAATCCAATTCCAAAACCTGAATGAGGAACACTTCCGTATCTTCTTAAATCTAAATACCACCAGTAGTCTTCTTCATTTAATCCGAATGTTTTAATTTTTTCTTGTAAAACTTCTAAATTGTCTTCTCTTTGGCTTCCACCAATAATTTCTCCAATACCAGGAGCTAAAAGGTCAGCTGCTGCAACAGTTTTACCGTCTTCATTTTGCTTCATATAGAATGCTTTTATTTCCTTAGGATAATCTGTTACAAAAACAGGTTTTTTAAATACTACTTCAGCTAAATATCTTTCATGTTCTGTTTGCAAATCCGTTCCCCAATCTACAGGAAATTGGAATTCGCTGTTATGTTCTTTTAGTAGTTCTATAGCCTCCGTATAAGAAATTCTACCGAAATCTGAATTTACAATATGGTTTAATCTTTCTAATAAAGTTTGATCAATAAAACTGTTAAAGAAATTCATTTCATCTGGGCAGTTTTCTAAAACATATGAAATAACATATTTTAGCATATCTTCTGCAACATCCATATAATCAGTTAAATCGGCAAAACACATTTCTGGTTCAATCATCCAAAATTCTGAAGCATGTTTTACGGTATTTGAATTTTCTGCTCTAAAAGTTGGACCAAAGGTATAAACATTTCTAAAAGCAAAAGCAAATGTTTCAACATCTAATTGACCACTTACTGTTAAGTGAGCAGGTTTTCCAAAGAAATCTTTAGAATAATCAACTGTACCTTGTTCTGTTTTTGGCAAATTTTGGACATCTAAGGTAGATACATTAAACATTTCTCCAGCACCTTCACAGTCACTACTTGTAATAAGTGGTGTATGAACATAAACAAATCCATTTTCTTGTAAATATTTATGAATAGCATAAGCAATCACACTTCTTACTCTAAATACTGCGTTAAATGTATTTGTCCTTGGACGAAGATGTGCAACTGTACGTAAATACTCAAAAGTATGTCTTTTCTTTTGAAGTGGATAACTGCTATCTGCTAAATTTACTATTTTGATATTAGTTGCTTTTATTTCAAATGGTTGTTTTGCATTTTCGGTTTTTATAACAGTTCCTGTGACTTCAATAGAAGAAATAATGGTTAGTTTACGAACTTCTTCAAAGTTAGAAAGCTCAGTATCAAAAACAATTTGAACATTTTTAAAACATGAACCATCATTTAATTCAATAAATCCGAAGTTCTTAGAATCTCTTAAAGTTTTTACCCATCCTGTAAGGGTAACTTCTTTTTGTACATAGTGATCTATGTTACGGTATAAATCTTTTATGACTAATTTTTGCATAGATAAATCCCCCTTATAAAAATATTTTAAATAAACAAAAACGCCCTTGTGACAAAATCACAGGGACGAAATATTTTCCGCGGTACCACCCAAATTGAAAAGTAACCTCTACTTTTCCTCTTTTACAAAAAGCTCCAACGTGTTGCAAGACTACGTTTTTCTAAAAAAGGCTTTCAGCCTATGACCTTTTCTCTCTAATAGCAACCTTTAATCTTTTTCCATTTTCAACGCTTGTTTATTTAATTTTACTACCAACTATTTTAATATAGGATAACCGAAAAGTCAAGAATTATTCAAAGAGGTAGGTATAAGATAATAGTTTTATTTCGTGTGCTTTTAAATATATGAAAATTATGCTTTTTTTAACGTTTTTATATTTTCCTTTTCTAATTGCTTAAGACTTTTCTTGGGAGTTGGTAAATCTTCTGGCATTGTTCCGTCCCGCCTCTTTAATTGCTTTTCTAACAATTTTTCCAATATTGTAATGAGTATCATTTGCTTCATTTTCAGTTTGTATATTATCTTTTTTTAATTTTTGCTCTGTTTGAGAAATTCTAAACAAATTTGCAATAAGTTCATCACTTCCCATATTATCTAAAATATCTTCTCTATATCGTAATCCTTTTCTTTTTGCAATATCATTAGCAGTTTCACCATTATATAAACCTTTATATCCTGAATTATGAAACTTATCAAAATTTTTAACACCTGCTTTTTTAGCAGTTTGATTAAGTGAGTAGTTTCCCTTTTTGGTTAAATTTCTTTGATAAAAACGTTTTTCATCTTCTGTTAGTGACATATAATCTTTTTCACTAATTTCTTGCTTTCTAGTTTGAATGGCAAAATATGTTTGAGCAAGAGCGATAACTTCTTTTCTAGGGTCTCCATTTTGAGCGATTAGATAGCAAGCATAACGTGTTAACTTGTAATCTTTAATCATTACTTTAGCATTATTTGCACGTTTTGACAACTTGTCGACGTCGACAAAATGTTCAACCACACTAATATTACTATTTTTACACGATTCTTTGGCTTTATTTATTACATTTTCAAATTTCCTCCATTCTTTATAATTTAAAATAGATTGTAGTTCCCTTGCTTCCCAATATTCGATTCCATATTCATTAATATGTTTGATATTTTCAAAAGTTTGGTTAGTATAATCAGAAAGATTTTCTAAATGATTCATTCATTAATCATCTCCTTTTTATTGTTTACCATTGTAATACAATAAATATAAAATTACAACACTTTTGCGAAAATTTGTTCATAAAATTAAAGAAAATAAAAAATATAGACAATAAAATATTGTTATGATAAAATATCGGAAAATGAGAAAAGAGGAAAGAATTATGGCAAATTCAAAAATAATTATTGTAGAAGGCGCACAAGGTGCAGGAAAAACAACCATAACAGATTTTTTAAGATATGCAGTAAAATATACAAATTTATATCGTTTAACAGGAACATCGGATAGTACAGAAGAAGGAAAAAGAAAAGCTGCCACAATGTATCAAAACTTGTTAACATATATGAAAACATTAGAAAACCTTAACATTAATTTATTATTTGACCGTACATTTTTTACAGAAGAAATTTATTGTAGATTAGGATTTAAAGAATATTCTTTTACAGATGTATATGAAGCACTGCTAGAAGAACTAAGCAAAATGGACTTTGATATATACTATATTACGCTATATCTGCAAGATGAAACATTATTTGAAAAAAGAATCCAAAGAGAAGGAAAAGCTGTACCAGATTATGCCAAATTTAAGGCAGAAAGTAGCATCAATCAACAAAGGGCTTATTTAAAAATGGCAGAAGAAGTAAAAGAAAAATACCCTAATATTCATGTAGTAAATGTAGAAAATAGCAGGAAAGTAGAAGAAGTAGAAAAAGAACTAAAAGAGATTTTAGGAGAATAAAAAACAAGCAAGTCTAATACAAGAAATTCTTTATAGAATTGGTATTAGGGCTTGTTTTTTTGCTAAAAAATGTATATAATACTTAAGTAAAATTTTAGAGGAGATGAAGTTATGGCACAAGTTAGTAAAGAAGAGTTATTGCATATTGCAAACTTAGCAAATTTGAATTTAAAAGATGAAGAAATAGATACGTATTTATTAAACTTACAAGATATATTAAATTTTGCAGATATTGTAAATAAAGCAAATGTAGAGGGGTTAGACATTACAGTTGGTGCAAATGAAGCGAAAAATATATTTAGAAAAGATGAAGTGGTGGAATTTAAAGATACAGAAAGCTTATTACAAAATGCACCAGAAAAGGAAAGAAATATGTTTAAAATTCCTAAAGTTATTCAATAAAAACAGTAGACAAAAATAAGAAGCGGAGGAGAAAAAATGGATATTACAGAATTAACGGTTCACGAATTACAAGAAAAGCTAAAAAATAGTGAACTAACAAGCTATGATATTACAAAAGCATATACAGATAAAATACAAGAAAAAGAAAAAGATGTACAAGCTTTTGTAACAGAGTTATCAGAGGAAGCTTTAAAACAAGCAAAAGAGATAGATGAAAAAAGAAAAGCAGGAGAAGAGCTATCAAATTTAGCAGGAATTCCAATTGGAATTAAAGACATTATTTGTACAAAAGGTGTTAGAACAACATGTAGTTCAAAAATGCTAGAAAATTTTATTGCACCATATGATGCTACTGTTATGGAAAAAGTAAATGCAGAAGGACTAATTGACCTTGGTAAACTAAATATGGACGAATTTGCAATGGGAGGCTCAACAGAATATTCGTATTTTAAGAAAACAAGAAACCCTTGGAATTTAAACAAAGTACCAGGAGGGTCATCAGGAGGGTCAGCTGCAGCAGTAGCAGCAGGACTAGTACCATGGGCACTTGGAACAGATACAGGTGGCTCTATTAGACAACCAGCAAGTTTCTGCGGTATTGTAGGGCTAAAGCCAACATATGGACTAGTTTCAAGATATGGCGTAGTAGCATTTGCTTCTTCACTTGACCAAGTAGGGCCTATGACAAAAGATGTAACAGATTGTGCTATGCTGTTAAATATAATAGCAGGTCGTGACGAAAAGGACACAACATCTGTGGATAATGGGGATAAAGACTATGTAAAATCACTTAAAAATGATGTTAAAGGACTAAAAATTGGAGTTCCAAAAGAGTATTTTGGAGAAGGCATTAATAGCGAAGTAAAACAAAAATTAGAAGAGGCAATAGAAAGATACAAAAAATTAGGAGCAATCGTAGAAGAATGTTCTTTAGATATTGCAGACTACGCGCTAGCTACGTATTACATTGTTGCTTGTGCAGAAGCAAGTTCAAACCTAGGAAGATTTGATGGAATTCGTTATGGACATAGAACCGAAAACTTTACAAACCTAAAAGAGCTATATAGAAACTCAAGAAGTGAAGGATTTGGAGATGAAGTAAAAAGAAGAATTATACTAGGTACTTATGTACTATCTTCTGGATATTATGATGCCTATTACAAAAAAGCACAACAAGTAAGAACATTGGTCATGAATGAGTTTTCAAAATTATTTGAAAAATATGATGTACTTCTTACTCCAACATCACCAACAGTTGCATTTGACGTAGGAAGTAAAACCAATAATCCATTAGAAATGTATTTAGCAGATATATGTACAGTATCTGTCAACATTGCAGGACTTCCTGGAATTTCAGTACCATGTGGAGTTGATAGCCAAGGAATGCCAATTGGAATGCAACTAATAGGAAATCGTTTTAAAGAAGAAACTATTTTAAATGCTGCCTATACATTTGAACAAGACTACAAGTTTAGAGAAAAATATAAACCACAATTTGTAAAATAAGAAAATAAGCGAAAAGAAAGGATGAAAGAAAATGGCAAAACAAGATTACGAAATGGTTATGGGATTAGAAGTACATGCCGAGCTTTCAACAAAAACAAAGATATTTTGTAGTTGTCCTACTGAATTCGGAGGAGAACCAAATGCACATACTTGTCCTATTTGTATGGCAATGCCAGGAACACTTCCAGTACTGAACGAAAAAGTAGTAGAATATGCAGTAAAAGCAGGACTAGCTGTTAATTGCGAAATATCAAGAGATAGCAAAAATGATAGAAAAAATTATTTCTATCCAGATTTACCAAAAGCATATCAAATTTCTCAATTTGATAAACCACTTTGCAAAGCAGGATATATTGAAATAGAAGATGATAATGGAAATCCTAAGAAAATAGGAATTACTAGAATTCATATAGAAGAAGATTCTGGAAAACTAAATCATAATGAATTTAGTGGAGGAAGCTTAGTTGATTTAAACAGAGCAGGTGTTCCACTAATAGAAATTGTTTCAGAACCAGATTTACGTTCACCTGGGGAAGCAGAAAGATATTTAAAAAAATTAAAATCAATTTTAGAATATATAGAAGTTTCAGATTGCAAAATGCAAGAAGGTTCTTTAAGAGCAGATGTTAATGTTTCTGTTAGAAAAAAAGATGCCAAAGAATTTGGAACCAGAACAGAAATGAAAAATATGAACTCTTTTAAGGCGATTACAAGAGCAATAGAGTATGAAGCAGATAGACAAATAGATGTGATTGAGCAAGGTGGAAAAATAGACCAAGAAACATTAAGATGGGACGATGTATCAGGAAAAACATTTTCTATGAGAGATAAAGAAGATGCACAAGATTATCGTTATTTTCCAGAGCCAGACTTAGTAGCAATTAAGCTTTCAGAAGAATATATTCAAAATGTAAAAAATAACTTGCCAGAATTACCAGAAAGTAGAAAAGCAAGATATATGGAGGAATTTAACCTTTCAGAAAAAGATAGTAGGCTGCTAACAGCTTCAAAATACTTATCTAATATGTTTGAAGAAGCACAAAGTATTTGTAAAAATGCAAAAGCTGTTGCCAACTGGTTATTATCAGACATTTCTAGAATACTAAATGAAAAAGAAATGGAACCAGAAAATATACCTTTTACAGGAAAAGAAGTAGCAAAATTAGTAGAGCTTATTGATAAAGGTACAATTAGTTCTGCAATTGCAAAAAAGGTAGTAGAAGAATTATTTGAAAATCCAAAAGACCCAGAAGAAATCATTAAAGAAAAAGGATGGATACAAATTTCAGATGAAGGAGCCATTCAAGGAATTGTAATGGAAATATTGAAAAACAATCCACAATCAATTGCAGACTATAAGGCAGGAAAAGATAGAGCTTTAGGATTCTTAGTAGGACAAGCAATGAAACAAACAAAAGGAAAAGCAAATCCTCAAATGTTAAATAAGATGTTTTTAGAAGAGTTAAATAAATAACACATATGCTTCCAAAACAATACAAGATAAAACTATGATAAACGAACTATTGAAATATGCTCTAATAAAAAAACTTGCAACTTATGTAAAACTATGCTAGAATAAAAAAACAAAACTTTATAAATGGAGGAGATTTCATGACAGACTTCATGGTAAGTGTGACAGTAATTTTGCTCGGAATTGTACTGCTATGTCTGACAGCTTATCTGGCAAGTAGGTATGTTAAAATGCGGAACATACGAATAAGACGGAAGTGGAAAAGAAATGATAGTGAAATATATTATGCTGTTTCGGCTGTTCTATTCTTTGCATTTTCACTACTGTTTATTGTAGAAGGTATTATGGGATTGATACATTAAAATCTAATAGAAACGGTACTTATAGGCAAACTTAACTACGATAAAATGAAAGAACTTCAAAATGAGGCTTTATACTAAAAACCTCTCAAATAAAACTCCTAGCTCAAAATGCTAGGAGTTTTTCTTAATATAAGGAGGAATTAAACAGGTGGCATACTTTTTATCTTATTAAAAACAAATCCATACGCAATAAAAGCAACTAGGAAAAATAGACTTGTTTGAAATAAAGAAATACCTATGTAAAATAAATTAGGAATATGTACAGCTTCATATGTAGCTAAAATCAAAGTAGAGAACAAACAAAATACGAAACTAAAATGTACTCCTGATTTTACTAGTTTAAGGACGGATTTATCAAAATTTTTAAATTCTTCAAATATTTTTTTCATGAGAAAATACCTCTCTTTCATATGTATAAAGTTAAATACTATAAATATATCTTAACATAGCTAGAATAGAAAAACAAAGGTAATTTGTTCCAACAGGAGTACTTACTAAGAAAAGCAAAGCATACAAAAAAGAGATTTCATAATAGAAATCTCTTTTTTGCAAATAAAAAACTGTGCACAATTTTCTATTTACTTATGCTTTTGCAGCATTTAATTTTTTTGCTAGGCTTGATTTTTTTCTAGCTGCTGTATTTTTTACAATAATTCCCTTTGTACAAGCTTGGTCAATTTTCTTTGTAGCATGAGAGAATAATTTAGTAGCTTCTTCAACGTTGTTGTTATTTAAAGCTTCTTCAAATTTCTTTACAGCTGTTTTGTATTCTGATTTAATCATATTATTTCTTAATGTTTTTTTCTCAATAACACTAACACGTTTAATTGCTGATTTAATATTTGGCATCTTTTTGCACCTCCCTTTATGCGATTCGTCAATATAACAAACAATATTATATCATGGGATTTCATTTTTGACAAGTAGTTTACAAAAAATAGTTTTTTGATGTAATATACTTGAAAAAAATAGAATAAACATATATAATAAAGGCGTATTCAAACGAATGAACAAAAATTGGAAGGAGAGAAGAGCTATGAATATAAAAATAACAAGTAAAGAATTAGTAGCTACAGAAGCAATCAAAGATTATATTGAAAAAAAATCAGAAAGATTAGTAAAATACTTTGGAGAGGATTTTGACGTAAATGTAACAATTAAAGCAGAAGGAAGCGAGCAAGTAGCAGAAATTAGTTTAAAAGCTGATACATCTGATTTTAGAGCAGTTACTGCACATAGAGACTTATATGCTTCTATTGATAAAGATATTGACATTTTAGAAGGACAAATTAGAAAAATGAAAACAAAAAAAGATAAACAAAATATGACAGATTCTATAAGAGTAAAAGAAATGGCAACGAAACAAGAAGCAGAAGTTTCTAATGAAATTATAAAAGTATTATATTATGATATAAAACCAATGACACCAGAAGATGCAAAATTAAAATTACAAGAACAGCCACAAAATAAGTTTTTAGCATTTATTGATGTTGACACAGGAAAAACAAACATTATTTATCGTTTAAAAGATAATAAGAACTTTGGAATAGTAGAACCAGAGGCATAAGAAAAATAAAGGAAACTTATATTTTGTAAGTTTCCTTTTATAACGGATAATAGGGAAAAAATAATAGGAGCCAAAATAAAAATGAGTTTAGAAAATTTAAAAAATGAAATAGAAAAATATGTACCATATAATGAGCAAGAAGCAAAAGATAAATCAGTTATGTTAAAATATATAGATTGTTTTGATGATGTTTTAACAAGAAAAAATGAATTTGGTCATTTTACAGCATCTAGCTGGGTGTTAAATAAAGAAAAAACAAAAGTATTAATGATATATCATAATATTTATCAATCTTGGGCTTGGACAGGTGGACATAGTGATGGAGATAGTAATTTACTAGATGTAGCAATACGAGAAGTAAAGGAAGAAACAGGTATCCAAAATATAACACCAATTCAAAATGAAATTTATTCATTAGAAAATATATGTGTAAATGGACATGTAAAAAGAGGAGAATATGTAGCAGCTCATGTACATTTAAATGTAACTTATTTATTAGAAGCAGACGAAGGTGAAATGTTAAGAATAAAAGAAGATGAAAATAGTGGTGTTAGATGGATAGATATTGATAAGGCAGTAGAAGTATCGAACGAAGAATGTATGAAAGAGATTTATGGAAAGATAAATGAAAAACTAAAAGCGAATTATATGATAGAGAAGTAAGGAGCGAAAAAAGTGAAAGTAAATATTGTTATGGTAGAACCAGAAATACCACAAAATACAGGAAATATTGCAAGAACATGTGCTGCAACAGGTTGTAAATTACACTTAGTAAAACCACTTGGTTTTGAAATCACAGATAAATACTTAAAAAGAGCTGGATTAGACTATTGGGACAAATTAGAAATAGAAGAGCATGAATCATTAGAGAAATTTTTAGAAAAGTATCAACCAGAAGAAAATCATATGTATTATGCTACAACAAAAGGACAACATTGTTATTCAGATGTAGACTATTCAAATATGCAAGAAGTATTTATTTTATTTGGAAAAGAAACAAAGGGTTTACCAGAAGATTTATTACAAAAATATATTCAAAATACAATTAGAATACCAATGAGAGAGCATTTGCGTTCATTAAACTTGTCAAATTCGGTAGCGATTGTAACTTATGAGTTATTAAGGCAAGTAGGATTTAATAACTTAGAACAAGAAAGTAAATATTTTAAATAATAAAAAGAAATCTACTTAAATATGTATACCTAAGTAGATTTCTTTTTTACGTACTTTGTAAAATCCACATTAAAGAATATGAACTTTGCAAATTAGCTACGCAAAATAAATTTAACTATTTCATGTTGTTTTCAGCTTGTTGGATCATTTTTCTAACCATTTGACCACCGATTCTACCAGCGTCTTTTGAAGATAAATCTCCGTTATAACCTTGTTTTAAGTTAACACCAACTTCACTAGCAACTTCATATTTGAATTTGTCTAGAGCTTCTCTTGCTTCTGGAACAACTTTTTGATTATTGTTTGTCATGTTTTTCACCTCCTAGAATGTGATACTTATATTTCTACTTCGAAAAAACATTATCGCTTTTTCAATATATATATTGTGCAATATTTATTTTTTTAAACTGGAAATTTTTGAGAAAATATTGTAAAAAAATGAATCAATGATATAATGATAATACTAAAATTAGAGATACTATTATAAAGAAGAAAATATGGGAGATATAAAAATGTACAAACTAATTGCAATTGATTTAGATGGAACGCTTCTTAATTCATATGGTCAAATTTCAGAGAAAAATAAAGTTGCTATTCAAAAAGCACAAGAAAAAGGGATAGAAATTGTACTTGCATCTGGTAGGTCAACCAATTCAGTAAAAAATATAGCAAATGATATAGGTGGATGTCACTATATTATTTGTGGAAATGGTTCTTTAATTTATGATTTACAAAATGAAGCAATTATATACGACAAATTTATTGAAAAGAAAAAAGCTTTGCAAATTATAGACATTTGTGAGCAAAATAGCATTTACTATAATATATATACAGAAAACATGGTAATTGCGAAAACAATGAATAATAATGTACTATTTTATCATCAAGAAAATGCAAGTAAGCCAGATAGTAAAAAAACAAAAATTAATTTAGTACAAAATGTATATGAATATGTTCGTAAACTAGATAATCAAAATATTTTAAAGATTACAATTAGCGATAATGATAGTGTTATTTTTGGTGGTATTTTGCGTAAGCTAAGGGAAGTAAAAGAGATTGACGTATTAGATGTGGCACATATGTCTAGAAAAATAATTAAGGCAGGTACTCAGCAGGTATCTTTAGAATACTACTATACAGAAATCACAAGCAAAAACGTTGACAAGTGGTATGCAGTAAAGTATTTAATAGAAGAACTACAAATTAGCCCAAATGAAGTTATGGGAATCGGTGATAATGTAAATGATAAAATTATGTTAGAAAATGCAGGACTAGGTGTTGCAATGGGAAATAGTGCCCCATACATTAAAGAAGTAGCAGACCTTGTAGTAGCAAACAACAATGAAGATGGAGTAGCAGAAGCAATAGAAAGAATATAAAATATAGAGAAAAAATAGCATAAAAATAGTAGTAAAAACACATAATGATTTTATAGATTATTATGTGTTTTTTATATGCACAAAATTAAAATGAGGAGAAAAAAGATGAATCGAAAACAAGGAATAAAAGCGAAGAAAAGCGGAAAAGAAATTAACAAAGAGGCACAAACGAAAAAGATGAAAGCAGAAATAGGAAATTTTGAAGAAATAGAAGATGTAACAAAATATGGAGAATTTGTTTCTTCCTATTTTGCATGGCTTACACCAGAAAAGCAAAAAGAAAAAGCAAAAGATATAGAGAATATGACAAAGTAGTAGAAGATGAAACTAAGTAAAACATATAATATACAATAAAAACAATTGACAATATATGGAAAGTGTTATACAATAAGTAAAGTTAGGGGAAAGAATTAATTAAATAAGGGGGCTTGATTTTTCAAGCCTCTATATTTATGTCCAAAAGAAAAGATAGCAAAAATCCGTTGCATAACTTTGGATACATATGCTAGAATATAAAGGAGGATAAATTTGAATAAGAACTTATTAAATATAGAAACAATTAAAAAATATGTTGAAAAAAGAAAAATTGATTGGACGGTACATTGTTTAAATAGATTAAATCAAAGGAATATATCAATAATAGATGTAAAAAATGCAATTAATACTGGAAGAATAATAGAATACTATTATGATGATTATCCATATCCAAGTTGTTTAATACTAGGAAAAAGTAGAAAAGGCAAATTAATACATATAGTTTGCGGAATAAGTAATGAATTAGTACATATGATTACTGCATATTATCCAGATATTGATAAGTGGGAAAGAGATATGGAAAAGAGGAGGAAAAGTGATGGAGTGCTTTAAGTGTAATGGAAAATTAATAGAAAAAAACGTAAACTATGTAGTGGATTTAGAAAAGACAATTATTATTGTAAAGGAAGTGCCAGCTAAAGTATGTATGCAATGTGGTGAACAATATTTTGATGATGCAGTAGCACAAAATATAGAAGAGATTGTAAATAAATTAAAAGAATTGTCAGCAGAAGTGACAATTGTAAAATATAAAGAAAAAATAGCATAAAAATTCACATAACATTCACAAACAACCTATTGACAAAAAAATAAAACAGAGTATAATAAGAATATAGGTCAAAGAAAGTCAAAGTCAAAACATAAAATAGAACAAATAAAAGAGGTGATGGAAGATGAGAATGTCTGATATGATAGAAAACTTTATTAAAGACTTATTTGAAGATGAAGACTACATAGAAATACAAAGAAACGACTTAGCAGAACATTTTAATTGTGTACCATCTCAAATAAATTATGTTATTTCTACTAGGTTTAAACCAGCACAAGGCTATTATGTAGAAAGTAAGCGTGGCGGTGGAGGTCATATTAGTATTCGAAAAGTAAATATTACAAAAAGTAATTACCTAATGCACATTATTTCTAATATTGGAAATGAAATTACAGCACAGGAAGTAGATATTTTTATTAGTAATTTCTTATCTTATGAAATGATTACGAAAAAAGAAGCCAAACTATTAAAGGTAGCAACAAGTGATAATGTGTTAACAGTACCACAAGTAACAAGAGATGAGTTAAGAGCAAAGATATTTAAAAATATGCTTGTTAATTTAGTAGAAGATTAAGCAAAAGAGATAATAAAAAGTATTTTGACACCAAAAAGATAAATAAAGAAAAGGAGTTGATTTTTATGTTATGTCAAAATTGCGGAAAACATGAAGTTAATTTTAAATATACACAAATAGTAAATGGAGTAAAAAAGGAGATTGCACTTTGCAATCATTGTGCAAGAGAACTAGGATTAGATGGTTTAGATTTTAGTATGCCAATTAATTTATCAAGTTTCTTTACAGACTTTTTTCAAGATGCTGAAGCCTTTTTGCCTAGTTTTGCAAAAACAAGCCAGCTAGAATGTGGAAAATGTGGAATGACATTCGACGATTTTGTAAATCATGGGGAATTTGGATGTGGCAATTGCTATCTTACATTTGCAGACAGAATATCACCAGTACTTAAAAATTTACATGGTTCTAGTAAACATATTGGAAGAGAATACAGAGAAGCAATTGATGAACTAGAATATAACAAAAAGAAATTTGAAACAAGCCAAAAACAAAACAAAGAAACTAAAAAGGAAAAGACAACAGAAGAAATAAAATTAGAAAGATTAAAAAAGGACTTGGAAAAAGCAATTAAAGAGGAACGCTATGAAGATGCAGCTAAGTTTAGAGATGAAATAAAAAAATTAGAAGAAAAATAGGGGGAAAAGCTATGTCAAATTGGTATTTACAAAATGGTAAGGATTCAGATGTTGTTATTAGTTCAAGAATAAGACTTAGCAGAAACTTAGAAAAATATCCGTTTACATCAAGATGTACAGAAAAAGATTTTCAAGAAATTTTAAATGAAATAAAAGAAATAGTACCAAGTTTAGGATATGGACTAAAATATATAGAATTAAAAGATATCGATGATATTACAAAAGTAAGTTTAGTAGAAAAGCATGTTATTAGTCCAGATTTTGCTATGAAGGAAAATGTAAAAGGAGCTATTTTAGTAAATGACGAAGAAAATATTTGTATGATGCTGAATGAAGAAGACCATATCAAATTGCAAGTATTTAGTTCTGGACAAGAGTTAGAAAATTTAATGAATTTAGCCATAGAAATTGATGAAAAGTTAGGGGAACTTGTTACGTATTCTTATAGTAAGCAGTTTGGATTTTTAAACGTATCTCCTACTAATGTTGGAACAGGTTGCAGAGCATCTGTTATGGTACATTTGCCAGCACTTAGTTTAACAGGAAATATTAATAAAGTTCTTCAAATTGTAAATCATTTTGGAATGAATGTAAGAGGATTATACGGAGAAGGCACACAAAGTGGTGGAGATGTTTATCAAATTTCGAATAATCAATGTTTAGGTTTAACAGAAGCAGAAATTATCAAGAGCCTAAAAACAATTACAGAAAAAGTAATTGAACAAGAGCGATTAGCAAGAAAGTATTTGACGAAAAATCCTTTAGAATTAGAAGACAGAGTATATCGTTCTTATGGGATTTTGAAATATGCAGCAAGACTTGGGGCAGATGAATGTAAGAAATTGCTATCAGATGTTAAGCTTGGAACAGATTTAGGAATTATTAAAGAATTAGATGATAATAAGATAAGCAAGTTAAATTTATATACAAAACCAGGCAATCTCCAAAAATATTTAGGAAAAGAGCTAGATGGATATAATAGAGATATTAAAAGAGCAGAGGTTGCAAAGCAAATTTTAGAATAGAAAGGAAGTGTAACATGCATGATATATAAATTTACAAATCGTTCAGAAAAGGCGTTAGAACTTGCAAATGAATTAGCCATAGAAATGGGGCATAATTATATTGGAACAGAACATATTTTATATGGGCTTTCAAAAGAAGGAACTGGAGTTGCAAGCAAAGTATTAGAAGCACAAGAAGTAAGCTCAGAAGCAATTGTTGGTGAAATTGAGGTTTTAATAGGTAGAGGAGAACCATTAGAGCAAACAGATATGGTTTCCTTTACACCAAGAACAAAAAGAGTGATTGAAAATGCCTTTATAGAGGCACGTAAATTAGGTTCAGAATATATTGGGACAGAACACCTACTAGTTGGAATTATGCGTGAAGGAGACAGCGTAGCTGTTAGAATTATGATGGATTTAGGTGTGAATCCACAAAAGCTATACAATGAAATTGTAAAAGTAATTAATGAAGAAAATAATGCTGTAAATGCGGCAAGACCAACAAGTGGAAAAGCACAAGGAAGCTTTAATCAAACACCAACTCTTAATCAATTTGGTACAGATTTAACCAAACAAGCATCAGAGGGAAAGTTAGACCCTGTTATTGGTAGAAAAAATGAAATAGAAAGAGTAACACAAATTTTATCAAGAAGAACTAAAAATAATCCATGTTTAATAGGTGAACCAGGTGTAGGTAAAACTGCTGTGGTAGAGGGTCTAGCAGAAAGAATCATTGCAGATGATGTACCAGAAACTTTGAAAAACAAAAGAGTGGTCAGTTTAGATATCTCTAGTATGGTAGCAGGTGCAAAATATAGAGGAGACTTTGAAGAACGAATTAAGAAATGTTTAGCAGAAGTGAAAAAGGTAGGAGATGTCATTTTATTTATTGATGAAATTCATACAATTGTAGGGGCAGGTTCAGCAGAAGGGGCAGTTGATGCAGCCAACATTCTAAAACCACTACTAGCAAGAGGAGAAGTACAAGTAATTGGTGCTACTACTTTAAATGAATATAGAAAATATATCGAAAAGGATAGTGCTTTAGAAAGAAGATTTAGTCCTGTTACAGTAGGAGAACCAACTGCAGATGAAACAATAAAAATTTTAGAAGGAATTAGAGATAAATATGAGGCACATCATAATGTAAAGATAACAAAAGAAGCTATTAAATCAGCAGTAGAATTATCAGTAAGATATATTAATGACAGATTTCTACCAGATAAAGCAATAGACTTAATAGACGAAGCAGCATCACGTGTTAAAATGAGAACTTATACAATGCCAGATAATATTAAAAAAATAGAAGAAAAAATAGAAAGTTTATGCAAAGAAAAAGAACAAAAGGAAAAGCTAGAAAAAGAAAAACAAAAATGGGAAAATAAAAATACAAGAAGCGTTACAAGTCTTGGAGAAGAAGATATTGCAGAAGTTATTAGCAATTGGACTAATATTCCTGTTAGCAAAATTACACAAGATGAGAATGAAAAATTAAAAAATCTTGAAGAAACTTTGCATAAAAGAGTAATAGGACAAGACGAAGCGGTTAGTGCAATTGCAAAAGCTATCAGAAGAGGAAGGGTAGGATTAAAAGACCCCAATAGACCAATTGGTTCGTTCCTATTTTTAGGACCAACAGGTGTAGGAAAAACAGAACTTTCAAAAGCTTTAGCAGAGAGCTTGTTTGGAAACGAAAGTAGTATGATAAGAGTAGATATGTCTGAATTTATGGAACCACACTCTGTATCAAAACTAATTGGCTCACCTCCAGGATATGTAGGGTATGATGATGGAGGACAATTAACTGAAAAAATTAGAAGAAAACCTTATGCAGTTATTCTATTTGATGAAATAGAAAAAGCACATCCAGATGTTATGAATATGCTTTTACAAATTTTAGATGAT
>CATKGX010000121.1 GCA_949747775.1 uncultured Clostridia bacterium
CATGCATATAATGAATAGCATTTAATGCTTTAATATATATTTTTGCAACATAGTCCATCATTTGGTCAAATTTTTCCATTACTTCGTTGTAATCTAAATATTCAGATGTAATTGGAGCAAATTTGTATGTTACTTGTTTACCAGTATTTTCATCTCTACCACCATTAATAGCATAAAGTAGAGTTTTTGCTAAGTTTGCTCTTGCACCAAAGAATTGCATTTGTTTACCAATTTTCATTGGAGATACACAACAAGCAATTCCGTAATCATCACCTAAAGTAATTCTCATTAAATCATCATTTTCGTATTGAATAGATGATGTGTCAATAGATACTTTAGCACAATATTTTTTAAAGCCTTCTGGTAAATTGTTTGACCATAAAACAGTTAAGTTTGGCTCAGGAGCAGGACCTAAGTTATTTAATGTATGAAGAACTCTAAAAGAGTTTTTAGTTACTAATGTTCTACCATCAATTCCCATTCCACCTATACTTTCAGTTACCCAAACTGGGTCTCCACTAAATAAAGAGTTGTATTCTGGAGCTCTTAAGAATCTAACCATTCTTAATTTCATAACGAAGTGATCCATTAACTCTTGGGCTAGTTCTTCTGTTAAAGAACCATTTTGAATATCTCTTTCAATATAAATATCTAAGAAAGTTGATGTTCTACCAAGGCTCATAGCAGCACCATTTTGATCTTTAATAGCACCTAAATATCCAAAATATAACCATTGAATAGCTTCTTTAGCATTTTTTGCTGGACTTGATATATCAAATCCATATTTTTCAGCCATTTTCTTTAAATCATTTAAAGCGGTAATTTGGTCTGCAATTTCTTCACGTTTTCTAATAATATCTTCTGTGAATTCAGCAGTATCTAAAATCTCTAATTCTACTTTCTTTTCTGCAATTAAAGCGTCTACACCATATAGGGCAACTCTTCTGTAATCACCAATAATTCTTCCACGACCATATCCATCAGGAAGACCTGTAATTAAGTGAGAACTTCTTGCAGCTCTAATATCTGGTGTATAAACTTGGAAAACACCATCATTATGTGTTTTTCTTAAGTTATGGTAAATGTATCTAGTTTGTTCATCTACTTCATATCCATAGCTTTCAGCAGATTTTTCTACAATACGAATACCACCATTTGGCATAATAGCTCTTTTCAAAGGTGCATCTGTTTGAACACCAACAATTTCTTCTAGTTCTTTGTTAATGTATCCTGCATCATAAGCATTTATTGAAGAAGGAGTTTTACAATCAGCATCTAAAACGCCTCCATTATCTCTTTCTTTTTTGTAAAGTTCTAAAACTTCATCCCATAATTTTTTTGTCTTTTCAGTAGGACCAGCAAGGAATTTGTCGTCTCCTTCATAAGGTGTATAGTTGCTTTGAATAAAACCCCTAACATCTATTTCCTTTGTCCACTCTCCGGTTTTATTAAAACCGTCCCATTGTTTAAAATCCATATAGTAACCTCCTTAAAAACTTTATCATGTTGTGTATAAACATATTAATCAATCTATACACACCACTTTTAATCATATCATAAATGAGAATAATTATCAAGATAAATGTAGTATGTTGTCACAAAAAAATACAAAATATTATCTATATAAATAGTATAAATAATATTTTGTATCTTATTCAAATAAAATTACTCTTGTTCAATGATTACTTTTCCGATTTCGTAAAGTAATTTTTGTTGTTTTGGATTAGCAGCTTTTAAAAGTTTATCAAATTCAGAAGTAAGGTAAACATCTGATGAATTTGAAGCGCCATTTAAAATGTATCCTTCTGTTACACCTAAAATATCACATATTTCATTTAATCTTTTTAAATTAATGTGTGAACTTCCTCTTTCGATTCTACTTAAAAATGCAATTGAAACATCTAATTTCTCTGCTAATTTTTCTTGAGTAAGCTTTTTATCAGTTCTTGCTTTTTTCAATCGTTCCCCAATAATTGCGTAATCTAAAGCCATTATTTTCACCTCTCTTTATTAGTATGGAATATAGCATTGATAGGTCTAATTTAACAGAAACTGCAAAGTCAACATTTACAGTTAATTAAACCGATTGATATTATTAGTTTGGTTTATAAGTAAAAAAATATTCAAAATTGCATTTAGACAAAATAGTCAAAAAGTTTACAAGAGAAGATAATTTTGCTATGATAGAAAAAATAAAACGCTAAGGAAGTAAGAAAAAATATGAAAGAATATATAGAAAAAAATTTAAAAACGAACATGATTGGAAAAAATATTATTTTTTATGAAGAAATAAGTTCAACACAAGAAATAGCCCAAAAGTTTGCAAAGGAACAAATAGAAAATGGAAGCTTAATACTGGCAAATAAGCAAACAAATGGAATTGGAACACATGGAAGAAGGTGGTATACGAAAGAAAATGAAAGTATTGCATTTACAGTTATTTTGTATCCTAAAGTAGGAATAGAAAAATTAAAAAATTTAAGTATAGATGTTGCAATATGTATGGTAGAGGCAATAGAGGAGTTATATGGAATTAGGTTAGATATTAAAAATCCAAATGATTTAATGTGTCATCAAAGAAAATTAGGAGGAATTTTAGTACAAATAGCAACAGCTCGGTGAAAAAGTAAAGCACTTACTAATTGGAATTGGACTAAATGTAAATACGATGCAATTTCCAGAAGAGTTAGAAAAAATAGCAACATCATTAAAAAAAGAATTTCACAAAGAGTTTTCAAAAGAAGAAATAATTTGCAAATTTTGTGAAAAGCTAGAAAAGAAAATAGATAAGAAGTGCTAAAAAGTAGAAAAAAGCTAAGTAAGATACCTAGCAGAAGGGGTTGACATAACTATGAAAAGAAGGTATAATAAGAATACAAAGTTCGTATATTGATAAAACCTACAAATGGAGGTATTATTTATGGCAAAAGCAAGTAAACATGGTAAAAATAGAACAAAGGAGCGGCTAGGGATAAGCAAAAAGGATGCAGACAAAAATGCACAAAAAGCATTGGAAAATGGAATTTCGCATGCAGAGTGCAAAGGCAATCTGAAGCGCTATATAGATAAGCTCTGCTTGCAACAGGGAAAAGGATGCAACTATCGTGTTTACCATCGTTATATTTATTGCTTTGATAC
>CATKGX010000122.1 GCA_949747775.1 uncultured Clostridia bacterium
ATAGCTTCAAATTCCTTTTTAGCATAGCTCTCAAAATCATCTTGGTGTTTGTGTATAGCTTCAAATTCCTTTTTAGCATAGCTCTCAAAATCATCTTGGCGTTTGTGTATAGCTTCAAATTCCTTTTTAGCATAGCTCTCAAAATTATCTTGACGTTTGTGTATAGCTTCAAATTCCTTTTTAGTATAGCTCTCAAAATTGTCTTGGCGTTTGTGCATTGCCTTAAACTCCTTTTTTACATCATTTTGAAAATCTGTATTTTCCATATAAATCACCTCCTATTGTATAAATTATCTTATTTTCCAAGATTGGTTAGATTATAGCATGGATAAAAAATATAAGCAATAGAGGAAATAAAAATAATCTAAAATACTTAATATATTTTTGATTAAAAGTATTGACAAAGGATATAATGAAGGATATAATGCATATGTAAGTTACTTAATATAAAATAAATAATAAGTAAAAGGAGGAACATGATGAATCAGGTGAATGTTGTTTTAGGAAGTTTTTATGGAGATGAAGGGAAAGGAAAAATTATTGATTATTTATCTCAGAATGCAGACTTTTCGGTAAGATGTTCAGGAGGAAATAATGCAGGTCATTCAATAGAAATTGATGGGAAAAAATTTGCTTTTCATTTAATTCCATCAGGAATATTGAATGAAAGTACAATAGCAGTAATTGGAAATGGCGTTGTTGTAGACCCTAAAGTGCTGATTGAGGAAATAGAAAATATAAAAGCAAATGGATATCGTGTAGAAAATCTAAGAATTAGTGATAAAGCACATGTGATTTTTCCATATCATGTACAAATGGATAAATTGCAAGAAGAGTTAAGAAAAGAAGACAAAATAGGAACAACAGCAAGAGGAATAGGACCTGTATATTGTGATAAGTTTGAAAGATGTGGCATTAGAATGGGAGATTTAATTAATAACAGATTTGAGAGACAATTAAGAAGAAATATTGAAAATAAAAATGAGATTTTTAAAATTTATCATTATGAATTAATTGATGCAGAAGAAGTAATAAAACAATATAAAGAATATGCAAAAGTGTTAAAACCATATGTAGTAGATACAATTACTTTAATGCATAATGCGATCGAAGAGGAAAAGAAAATTTTATGTGAAGGGGCACAAGCAACGCTTCTAGATATAGATTTTGGAAGTTATCCATATGTTACTTCATCAAACCCAACAATTGGTGGAGTATGTACAGGGACAGGAATCGGAGCAAAATATATAGGAGAGGTATATGGAGTATTGAAAGCATATTCATCAAGAGTAGGAGAAGGTCCATATATAACAGAGCAAGATAATGAAATTGGAGATACAATTAGAGAGTTAGGACATGAATATGGAACTACGACCAAAAGACCTCGTAGATGTGGATGGCTAGACTTAGTTGCATTAAAATATGCAGCAATGGTAAATGGATTAACTGGACTTGCCATAAATCATGTAGATACAATAGGAAAGCTAGATACAATAAAATTATGTGTGGGCTATGAAAAAGACGGAAAAATAAGTATGGATTTTGGAACAGATGTGGAATATTTAAAAGATTGCAAACCAGTATATGAAGAATTTGAAGGAAACTTCGGAGATATTAGTGGAATAAAAAATAGAGAAGACTTGCCCGAAAATGCGAAAAAGTATTTAAATAGAATTGAAGAAATTGTGAAAGTTCCGATTAAATTTATTGGAACAGGAGCAGGAAGAGAAGCAATGATTATTTGTAAATAAGGAGATATTATGGAAGAAGAACTACAAAACATTTCACCAATTGATGGTAGATATAAAAAGATGACGGAAGAGGTAAAAGAATATTTTAGCGAATATCACTTAATGAAAAATAGGGTAATCGTAGAGATAAGATGGCTAAAAACATTATTTTCATTAAAAGAGATGGCGATAGAAATTAATGAAAAAGAGTTACGAGTATTAGATAAAATAGAAGCTGAATTTGATATAAATGAAGCAAAAAGAGTAAAACAAATTGAAGAAACAACAAAGCATGATGTAAAAGCAATAGAATATTATATAGATGAAAAATTAGACGAAAATGGAATGAAGAGGTATAAGCATTTGATACATTTTGCTTGTACTTCAGAGGATATTAATAATATTGCTTATGGAGTTATGGTAAAAGAGTTAATAGAAAATGTGTATATTCCTAATATAAATCATTTAACACAGATATTAGAAGAAAAAGCGAATAAATATGCAAGTATTCCAATGATTTCACACACACATGGACAAAATGCAACTCCAACAACGGTAGGAAAAGAATTAGCAATATTTGCTTATAGAATTCAGAAAATATTAAAAAAATTAAAAGAAGAGAAAGTAACAGGAAAATTTAATGGTACAGTTGGAAATTTTAATGCACATCAAATTGCTTATCCAAACATAGAATGGAGCACCATAGCTAAAGAATTTGTACAAAGCTTTGGCTTAGAATATAATCCATATACCACGCAGATTGAACCACATGATAATTTGTGTATTATTTTTTCGGAAATGAAATTATTAAATCAAATTTTATTAGACTTTGATAATGATATGTGGATGTATATTAGTAGGGATTATTTTAAACAAAATAATCAAGCAGGAGAAGTAGGTTCTTCTGTAATGCCACATAAAATAAACCCAATTAATTTTGAAAATTCAATGGCGAATTTAAAAATGGCAAATGGGGTAATAACAGTATTAGCAGAAAATTTACAAATATCAAGAATGCAAAGAGATTTAAGTGATTCTTCATTGTTAAGGAACATAGGAAGTATAGTAGCCTATGAAATAATTGCAATAAAACAAACAATAATAGGAATGAACAAAGTAAGTGTTAATGAAACAAAATTAAGAGAAGAACTAAAAAATACTCCAGAAGTTTTAGCAGAAGCGGTTCAAACAATATTAAGAAAGAATGGATATGAAAATGCATATGAAATTTTAAAAGGAATGACAAGAGGGAAGAATATATCTATGGAGCAAATGAGATTTTTTATAACAACTTTAGAAATAGATGAAAAAGATAAGGAAACATTATTAAAATTAGAACCAGAAGATTATATAGGAGTTGCTAGCAAACTGGCTAGTTTAAGATAGAAATTTTTGTAGACAAAAAATGAAAAAAGTGATAATATACAAAAAAGTATATGGGAAAAGTGATTAGAAAACGTAATAAGTTTTATTAAAATAGAAAGGAGTAGCATGCTTGTAAAAACAGGCATGCTTTGATGAATAAAAATGCCAGGGTATATAATACATTTAGCAGTAGGAAAAATATACTTGCAACATAATAAGGTAGAAGATATACAAAGATTTGAAAAGGGAATTATAGCACCAGATAGAGTCACAGATAAGAAAAAGTCACATTATGGGCCATATTCAAGTGAGCCTGGACTAAGTAAATATCTACAGGAGAACGGTTGCTCATCTAGTTATGAAGAGGGATATTTTTTACACTTAGCAACAGATTATCTGTTTTACAATAAATTTTTAACCAATTGGGATGTGGCCATTTATGAAGATTATGATAAGTTAAATGCTGCACTAATACAAAGGTACAACATTAAAGTTCCAGAAGAAATAGAAGAAACTGTACAATTTGAAGAAGGATGTCCTACTATTTTAAAATTAGAAGAATTGTGTAGTTTTATAAATACAGTAGGAAAAATAAATTTTAAGCAAATTACAAAGAAATCAGAAAATGTTCAAGAGCAAATAGAACAGGAATTAAAAGAAGGAGGTCGAAGGAATGAAGATACAAGGTAATTTAATTATATTTAGCACAGATAATGAAGAAAGAAAAGATGTAAGAAGATTACAAGAAAAGAAATTGCAACTAGTACTAGATGCCAATTATAATCTTCCTTCTTTTGAAATCAATTCTAAAGAGTATATAAAAGAATTAGCAGAAAAGAAAATAGAAGAAATTTTTAAAACATCTACATTCTATATAGAACAGCTATATACTTGGGGAGACCCAGCATACTATACAAAAGATGCCGAAGTAACAGTTACATATTTGGTAATTATGAATAAAAAAAATATTCACAATATGCCTGACAATTTGCAATTTTATGATATATATATTGAAAATAAAGAAAGTGGAAATTTACAAAATATTGTACTAAATAATGAGAAACAAAAAATAGAGTATCAAATAGAAACCATTGTAAAAAGAAATAGACAGAACGTAGAGTACATTCATCAATTAGTTGGCGATGCGCCAATTCGTGAGTTAACAGCGATTATTTTGCATACAGGAATAAAAAGATTAAGAAATAGAATTGAAAATACGAATATTGCATTCAGTTTTTTGGACAAAGAATTTGCACTTTCGGAATTACAACAAATTTATGAAATTATATTAGACAAAAAGTTAGTTCCAGCAAACTTTAGAAAGAAGATAGAACCTATGGTAAAGAAAACAGAAAGAGTAGTAAAAGAGTCGGCATATAGGCCATCGAGCCAATATACATTTAATGAAAGCTTTATACGAAATTGGGTATAATAAAGGAGGAACATATGAAAGAAATTGTAATGGCTTCAGGAAACAAAGGAAAAATAAAAGAAGCAGGAGAAATTTTAGAAGACTTTAAATTAGTATCTATGAAAGAACTTGGTATAGAAGTAGATATAGAAGAGGATAAAGATACGTTTGCAGGAAATGCAATAAAAAAAGCAGAAGAAATTGCAAAATTGTTAAAAGGAAAATTGTGTCTTGCAGATGATTCTGGAATACAAATAGAATATCTAGATGGTTTTCCAGGAGTACTTACCAAAAGATGGCATGAAGGAACTGATAAAGAAAGAAACTTAGTGATTATAGAAAAACTAAAAGGTGTACCAAGAGAAAAAAGGAAGATAAGTTTTGTAACAGCGATGGCAATATCGGATGGCAAAAAAACAATATGTGAAATAGGAAAAATAGATGGTTATGTAGCAGAAGAGGCTCGTGGAGAATTTGGATTTGGATTTGATGAAATATTCGAATTAGAAAATGGAAAAACACTAGCAGAAATTTCAGAAGAAGAAAAAAATAAAGTTAGTGCAAGAAAGTTAGCATTAGAAAAGTTAAAACAAGAACTAGGAAAAGTAGGAGAATAAAAGAGGGAGTATAAACAATGTACAAGGCTATATTTATTGATATTGATGGAACTTTAAGAGACAACAAGCGAAACATCTCAAAAAGAACAATTTCTGCGATAAAGAGAGTAACAGAAAAAGGAATTTTAGTTGTTATATGTTCAGGAAGACCAAGACAATATACAGAAGATATTAGCAAAGAGTGTTACGCAAGCAGATATATTATTACATCTAATGGCGGAAATATATATGACTATAGAGAAAATAAAATAATGTATGTAAATAGTATGGATAAACAAGCATGTTTAGAACTATATGAAATTGCAAATCAAGTGGATGCAAGATTTATAATGAACGTGGGCGCGAATAGAGTAGTTAGTAAATTAAAATATTTTGATGGTTCTGAGGTAGAATTAAAAACAGATATAAAGACGTTTATAAATGAAAATGATATTGCGCAATGCATTATAGCAGACGAAGACTTTGAAAAGATTAAAAATTTGAAAACAGCAATTGAGAAAATTGAAAATGTTGAAATTAAAAATCAACATAAAAGTTTAGTAGATAGAAATACACCAAAAGAAGGGACAATTTATTATGATATTGCCAATATAGATTCTTGCAAAGGAAATGCAGTCGTAAAATTGTGTCATATGTTGGATATTGATTTAAAAGATGCAGTAGCAATAGGAGATGACTATAACGATATATCAATGTTTAAAGTAGTTGGGCACAGTGTAGCAATGGGAAATGCGAATTATGATGTAAAACAATATGTAGATGAAATAACCTTATCTAATGAGGAAGAGGGAGTTGCAGTATTTTTGGAAAAATTATTGAAATAACTTAAATAATACCTTGTAAATATTAACTTTGTTGTATTTACAAGGTATTATTATTAGATAGGTTGCATTTCAATTAAGTCTTTCCAGTATTTTTTAGGCATAAATTGCATTTGACATCTGCTATTTGTTCTTTCTTTTATTGCAATTGTATGGAAAAATGTTTTCCAAAGAGATTGGAACTGTTTTTCATTTTCTGTAATAATAGGATTAAAAGAAATAGAAGACATATCTATAATAGTATATTCTTTTAAATTATATAAAAAAGCAATATTACGGTTTTTGTCATGCAAAATTAAATTTTGAGACGGAAAGCGTTTCATAAAAAATTGACCTATATTTTCAATTACATTATTTTCTGGATGAATACTAGCATAGAAAAAGTTATTTCCAATTTCTTGTAAACGGACCAATCCTTTTAATCTATGTGCTTCGCCAAATACATTTTTTCTAAGTTTTTGAACATTTAATACATGGCTAACAGATAGCATTGTCATGACTTTAGGACCAATTTGAAAACCATCTAGCAAAAATTTTACAATTTCAATTTCTTTATTTTGGCATATTCCATTTTTGTTTGCAGATAGAAATGCATAGTAGGCGCTGTACAAAGCACTTGTACAAATATTTTTTGAAATACCATGAAAAATTCTATCTGCTTTTTCATAATCGGTTTTAATAAATATGGTATGATCTAAAATGTTATATAGATATTCTTTTTCTGGTATGATTTTAAAAGGGATTTCTTTTGCTATATAACAGTTAAATACAATAGTAAGTAATCCTTCAAAACTACCATCATACAAAAAGATGTTGTTTATAAATTTCCAGTTAGGCATTTTATTTTATCTCCTTTCGTAGGAAGCATGGTATCAAAAAGTGAGGTTTGCTCGTAAGATGGACTAGGAAGAGATTGTCTCTCACTATACAGCAAATTTGTTTGGATAAAGGATTGATTAAAGTGATGAATATGGCTATAATATTTTCCATCACATACAATAAAATAGATTGCTCTTTTCAAAACAACTCCTAACTTTTTTAGATGTTCGAAAGTTAATTTACAGTTACGTCTTGCTGCAATAATCCTTTTAGCAGAAATAACACCAACTCCAGGTACGCGAAGCAAAGCATAGTAACCAGCTGTGTTAATTTCTAAAGGGAAAAATTTAAGGTTTCTTAATGCCCATTCACATTTTGGATCTAGCAACGTGTTAAAATTAGGATTTTGTTCGTCTAATAATTCATCAGCCTTAAAACCATAGTAACGTAGCAACCAGTCAGCTTGATATAATCTGTTTTCACGAAGGAGTGGAGGTGTATTCAAACTAGGAAGGTTTTTATCTTGATTCACTGAAATATAAGCAGAATAGTAAACTCTTTTTAGTTTGATTTTTTGATATAAGCTTTCTGATAATTTCATAATTTTTAAATCTGTTTCCGGAGTAGCTCCAACAATTAATTGAGTCGTTTGACCAGCAGGAACAAATTGCTCCTTTTTAGGCTTAACATGAAAAATACGGGAACTTTCTTGTAAAAGTGCATGTGAAGCATGAATATTATCGGAAACATATTTCATTGGTTTTAAAATATCAGTTTTAGATTTTTCTGGTGCTAGCAATTTTAAACTATCATTAGAAGGAAGCTCAATATTAATACTCATTCTATCTACAAGTTTTCCTAATTTATTAATTAATTCAGGGCTAGAACCAGGAATTGTTTTAGCATGAATATATCCGATTAAATTTATATTCATTTCGTAAAATAGAAATGGCTTCATACATAATTTCCATTGTATAGTCAGGAGACTTTACAACAGCTGAGCTTAAAAATAAACCTT
Organism: uncultured Clostridia bacterium; assembly: GCA_949747775.1. Lineage (GTDB taxonomy): Bacteria > Bacillota > Clostridia > TANB77 > CAG-508 > CALXVA01. Next base: position 7,782 of record CATKGX010000122.1, read on the forward strand.
CAATATAATTTCTTTTATAAAAACCAATTGTTAAATCAGCAACCTCGCGAGGTGTAAAAGTAGCGCGTTTAACAGTATTGGAACATCTATTAATACAATATTTGCAATCATACATACAACAATTGCTCATTAAAATTTTTAACAGTGAAATACATCTACCATCTGCACCCCAACTATGACAAATGCCAGCAACGTCACCATTACCAATTCCGCCTTTTGTATTAGTTCTTTTACTTCCAGAAGAACTACAAGAAGCATCATATTTTGCAGAATCTGCAAGGACTTTTAATTTTTCTTCAATATCCATAAATATTCACCACCCATATAAAACCTATGTTCGCACAACAATATAACATATAAAAAAATAAATGTCAAACATTTATTTGAAAAAAATAATTTGCAAATATTTACAAATACCGAAATATTAACTGGAATTTTAATAGAAAAAATGTCGAATTTTATTGACGCAAAAAATCATTAATGATATACTGAGGATGTTAAAAATTCAAAGGAAAAAATGAGGAGGTATGAAATGTTATCGAAAAGCATTTTACTACAGTTTAAAATGATAGCATTTAAAATAATATATATATTAATGGTAAGCATTTTTCTATTATGCTTATTGTATTATCCAGTACAGGCTGCACAGTATACAGAGAAATATACAAGTAGTTCTTCTTTAAATTCGAAATTATATCCACGGTTATAGCACATTAATAGATAGCCTAAAAAAGGCACATCCAAATTGGACATTTACTATTTTATATACAGGACTTGATTGGAATCAAGTAATAAAAAATGAAACGACAGCGACACATGGAAGAAACTTAATAGATGGCAACAAAACAGGAGAATGGGTATGTCCAACATGTTCTGATAATAAATATGATAACGGAAGTTGGAAATGTGCATCAGAAGCAACAGTAGCATATTATATGGACCCAAGGAATTCTTTATATGAGGACTACGTTTTTCAATTTGAAAGTCTAAAGTGGGTAGATGGAGTATATACAATTGCTGGAATTAATAAAATATTATCAGATTGTAAGTATTTACAATCTAGCAAAATTACATATACTAAAACAGATGGAAAGACGGGAACTATTAATAAGTCATATGCACAAGTTATTATGGAAGCAGCAAAGGAAAATAAAATTAGTGCTTACCATTTAGCGGCAAGAATTAGACAAGAACAAGGACCAGGAAATAGTGCATCTTCAACTGCAACAGGAACCTATTCTGGCTATAAAGGATATTACAACTATTTTAATATAAATGCTTATGGTTCAGGAAGCAGTACCATTATCAAAAATGCATTATCATATGCAAAATCAAAAGGATGGACAGATCCTGAAAAATCAATTAAGGGTGGTGCAAAATTTGTAGCAGATGAGTACATTAATCAAGGACAATCAACCTTATATTTACAAAAATTCGATGTAGATAATAGTGATGGTTCTTTATATTGGCATCAGTATATGCAAAACGTTTCAGCATCAAAAACAGAAGGAAATACAATTTTAGGAACTTACAAAAGTATTAATTCAAAGTTAGATCAAGCATTTAATTTTATTATACCAGTATATAAAAATATGCCTGTAACTAAATGTCCACAACCAGGCTCACAATCAATTGTAACACAGAATGTTCAAGTAACAGATAATGAACTTATAGTAAGGTCATCGAAAAGCACATCAGCAAGTAAAGTAGAAACACTAAAAAAAGGTGCTAAAGTATTAAGAATAGAAGTAGGGACAACGAAAACAAATGGATATTATTGGGATAAAATAGTATTAAATAATGGAAAAAAAGGATATGTTATTTCGTCAGGACTTAAATTATTGGAAGACATTACAAACTGTAATATCAGAGGAATTGCAATAGAACCAGGCAATGTAAGAAATGGACCAGGAACATCTGGAACAGTAGCAATTACAACATTAACAGTTGGACAAAATGTAACAATCGTTGAGAAAAACAAATATAAGAATATAGATGGATATGACTGGTCTAGAATTTATTTGTCAGATGGAAGACAAGGATATATTGTTGCAAGATACATAGAGGAAATAACAACCAATAGTGGAGGAACAACGTCATCTTCTGGAAAAGAAATTGTAAAAGTAGTAACTTCTAGTGGGTTATCTGTAAGAGAACATCCAGGAACAAATCAAAAAATATTAACCTATGCAGACAAAGGGGACTACTTGACTAGAGTAGAAAAAGATGTTTCAAGAGATAATGGATACATTTGGGATAAAATTATTACAGATAATGGAATTGAAGGATATGTAGCAAGAGGAGATTCAGATGGACCATATATAGAACTTGTTACAACAGGAACAACAACGATAACAGGGACTGGAATAAAGACTAGTGGAACAAATGTTATTTGCAATCCTAACATAACAGTTGCCAATATTAAGAAAGTATCGCCTAATGCAGTTATTAAAAATGCTAGTGGGAAAGAAGTAACCTCAGGAAATGTAGGAACTGGTTATACAGTAAAAGTAGATGGAAGAACATTTACAATAAGAAAGATAGGAGATCCAACAGGAGATGGCGGAATAACATCAGCAGATTATGTAAGAATAAAGAACTATCTTCGTGGAAAAGCATCTTTAAATGCGAACCAATCATATGCAGCAGATGTAACGAAAGATGGAAAAGTAACATCAGCAGATTATGTAAGAATAAAAAATTATCTTCGTAAGAAAGCATCCATTTCTTTTTAAAGATAAAATAAGGAAACAAAATATAAATTATGATAGGAAGGTAAAAAATGGTTAATAAAAGAATAAGAAAATCGGTATTTAGTATATTGTTAGTAATAGCATGCCTATTTTTATTAAGTACAATAAGTCATGCTGCATCTTTTAGTGCAAGTATATCAAAAACAACTGTAACAGTGGGGGATACATTTACAGTAACAGTAAATGCTAGTAATGCAGCTGGAATGTATAGTATAAGCAATAGCAATTCGAATGTTTCTGTAGCAAGTGGTTCTAAGTCAGAATTTTTAGAAAATGGAAAAGCGATAGTTACTTTTAAAGCAGTAAAAGCTGGTACAGTTATAATTACTGCCGAAGCAGATGATATGACAGACTTAGATGACGATACTAAAACAGTAAAAGGAAGTAAATCCTTTACTGTAACAATAAAAGGAAAAGATTCCTCAAGCAGTGGTTCAAGTAACAATAATTCAGGTTCATCAAATAGTAAGCCAACAAAACCAACTTTTCAAAGTAGAAACGAAACTGTTTATGCAACAGGAGATGTAAATGTTAGAACAAGTTATAGCACAAGCAGTTCAGTTATTACGACATTACATAAAGGCGATAGTGTAACAAGAACAGGAAGAGCAACAGAATATATTAATGGGGTGCTTTGGAGTAAAGTAACATATAATGGACAAACAGCATATATGAGTAGTGATTTATTAACAACAACAAAGCCAGTAGCAGATAAAAAGAATGAAGACAAAAAAGAAGACGAGAAAAAGGATGAAGAAAAAGACAAGAAATCAGATAATAAAAATTTAAAATCATTAACTGTCACACCAGAAGGACTAAGTCCAAAATTTAGTGCTAGTGTAACAGAATATGCAATGAGTGTAGAAGATACAACTAAGAAAGTAGATATAGAAGCAATTCCAGAAGATGAAAAAGCAAAAGTATCTATATCAGGAAATACAGATTTAGAAGTTGGAGAGAATACAGTTGAAATAAAGGTAACAGCAGAAGATGGAACAACAAAAACGTATAAAATTATTGTAACAAAAGAAGAAAAAGGGCAACTAAAATTAAAAGAACTTCTAATAGAAGGTCTACCATTACAACCAGAATTTCAAAGTGATATATATGAATATACTTTATCATTAGAAAAAAATAATATTACAGAGTTAAACATTACAGCAACTCCAAACAAAGAGGATACTGAAGTTGAAATAGTAGGAAATGCGGACTTAAAAGTAGGAGCCAATATTATTACAATTCTTCTAAAATCAAAAGATGGAGAAGAAAATGCGACTTATCAAGTAACAGTAAATATTCCAGAAAAAGCAGCAGGAATTATGGGCGAAAAATCAGACTTATACATGTATGCAGGCATTTTTGCAGCAGTGATTATATTAATAATTATTGTTATTGTAGCAGTAAAAAGGCATAAAAAGAATAAGGAAGATGATTTCTCAGACTATTATGGAGAAAATAATAGGCTAAAGAATTCATTGAGTGAAGAAGAAAACTTTAATAGTTTAAAAGAATTAAAACAAGAAACAAAACTAGATGAAGTAAACGATTTACCGAAACTAGAGGAAGATGATTTACCAAAATCACTAAGAAAGTCAAAGAAAGAAGCAGAAAAAATAGAAGAAGACAGAAGTAAAAAATTAGATGATTTGTACGCAGCAGATAGTGACACAACACAAACAAGAAAAAGAGGAAAACATTTCTAAAATGTAAAGAAAGAAAAGCTGGAAAGATAAAAAATCCAGCTTTTCTTTGTATTTGGATACAGTATTTTTACAACCACTCTATTATATCTTCTAATTTTTTTCTTGGTCTTGGTTTGGGACATTGATTTGGGATACCCAATGAAACAGCACAATTTAACTCTAAATCTCCATGTCCTAACATTTCTGCTACTTTTTCAGAAACATAGGCGATATCTCTAATCCATAAACTTCCTAGTCCTAAATCTGTTGCTCTTAAACAAATATTTTGAACACAAGCCCCAATTGATAGATTATCTCCAACAATCCAATGGTCATCTTTAGGCTTAAAGATTAAAATTAATATAGGAGCTTGTTTTATTACATTAGCTGTTGGGTTGGCACTATTTGCATAACCTAACTTTTTTCTTTCTATAGCATCATTAGTGGTAATAGTATAATCAATCATCATATCTGCTATTTTATTTTTTATTTCACTTTTTACTACTACAAAATACCAAGGTTGTCTGTTTTTTGCGGATGGTGCAAGCCTTCCACAGTTTAGTATATCTTCAACAATCTCTTTATTAATATCTTCTTGTTTAAAATCTCTTATACTTCTTCTGTTTTCTATTGCTTTTGATACTTCCATAATTCGCCTCCAAATAATCTTTACAATTATATTAGCATAAGTTACAAGCACTAATCAAGTATTAGTATTTTAAATATAAAACTACTTTGTTTTTCTTCCTAGATAAAGAATGCTTTAGTTTCGCAATAAAAAACTACAAACTTTATAGCTTATAAGTTTGTAAAGTAATGGCATTTTAGTAAACATAAGGTTTACTTATCTAATAAAATGTATTATAATTATATATAAAGGTATATCCTTTTACAAGAAGGTACAATAAAAAACTTTAAGGAGGAATTACACTATGAACGTAATTACAGTACCAAAAAACAAATGCCCATTAGATATGATTGCAAAAATGGGCGAAGATTCGCGGAATGCTTGGCTTTTTCTTGACCACAACTGCAAAGAGGACTTGTTCCAGAAAGCCGATGATGTAATAACTGGTGAGGGCAGTAGCTCTTATGAAGGTATGACACATACTTTAGTATGGGCGGCAACTGACCAGTTTCCTGAAACAAAGCTTGTTATTGAGTTGTTTACAGGACACGAGGATTTTATCGGAACATGGGCAGTTAAGCAGATTGTTGCAGATGATATTGCCTTTGAAAAGCGAACTGCAATACCGACAGAAGTATATCTTTTTAAGAAAGAGAGGTAACTTGAGAAAAGCCACTTCGAAAGAGGTGGCTTTTCTTTAACATA
>CATKGX010000123.1 GCA_949747775.1 uncultured Clostridia bacterium
GTTCCATATATTTCTTTCCTTCTAAATTTCGGTGCAAATACTATGTGATATTTGCATTCATACGTCGTATGTGCTAAACTATCTGTGTATGAACTTTTCATACATCCCGCTCCTCTCATATTTAATATTTAAGCTGTCAAACTTTAAATATTATATCATGTTTGAGTGGGCTTTTTGTTACTTTGTGCATAACTATAAGTTTTTTATTCCCCCAGCATAGCTGGGGGTTTACTTTAATGTTAAAAATAAGTAGTCCCTAAACAGGGACTACTTCGAGTCATATTTAACCATTTTCTAAAACAATCCTTAACATTGTTGGATATCCATTCTTAAAATCTACTTCCTCAAATTTAACAAGTTTTAGATATTTTGAAAATATATTAATATATGTTGTCAAACGCCTATGATAATAGGTTAATTGGGCCTGATGTTGCATACCATTTTTTATTTGGAAAGGTATTTGGTAAAACCTTTCTAAACTATAATTAAATGGTTCCTCTAAAATAATCTTTCCTCTAGCTATCTTATCAGACAACCAAAAAGCTGGATGTGGAATCGTTATCAGTACAATACCTTTATCTTTTAGTATCCTACTTGTTTTCCGAATGGTTTGTTCTAATTCTTGAAGATTGTGAAGTACCATATTATAGACCATAACATCAAACTTCTTACTCTCACTTAAATCTACTACATCCTGTTGCCTAAATTTCAAATCAAAATGAGATGTTGCACAAGCAATTGCACCTTCGGCTATATCTATTCCTTCTATTTTGGCTTCTCCAAACTCCTTGGCGATACTTGCAGTCAAATAACCACAGCCACAGCCAACATCTAAAATATCAATATTTGCTCCACTTTGTTTAATATATTCTGAGATATTTCCATAAATAAATGGCTCTAAAATATTTTTGAATGTAGCATCTACCCCTTTAATTAGCTCATCAACCCGACTCTCATAGTCATATTGAATACTCATTATTATGCTTCCTCCTTTAAAACTTTTATTGTTGTTTTCTCGTTTTATTTGTTAAACTTAAAAGCAAAAGATTATTCCCTTCACTAATTAATGAATATGGGAATTAGTTCGCTAAAATCTATCATACTATACATTCTATCATATTTTACATAAAGTTACAACATATATGTTTTTTTTAGATCATTTTTTCCAAAATTGATGGAAAAGCCCTTTATATACACAGAGCTAATTTTGAAATCATTGATAAAGCTTTAATTCAATAATGAATACCAAAGAGAGCAAGTTACTTTTGTAACTTGCTCTCTTAATGGTTTATCTTCTATTCTTTACTGTGTATCTAATTCAAACGTTCTAACAATGGTTCCTTTTGGTACATAAATTTCATAAGACTTTTCCTGCCATTCTCCTCCATAGCCAAACGCTAATATTGCTCGTAGAATTCCATTCATTTTATTTTTTGTATAGGTAGTATATTCAATTACATATGGAGCACCATTCTCCTGCTCGTAAATAATTGTACCGTTTGCATTCACCGTTTTTCTTGCAAAACCATTATCATTAACTTTATAATAAAATGAATAAACTTCTTTTGTTTCAACCGCAATTATATAGTAGTATGCTCCTCCTCTTTTTACAGAAACTTGGCTATCATCTGACAAAGATACTAGTTCAAAACTGTTCGTTTGTTCTACTTCTGTATAGGACAACATATCAATCCCTTTTATGCCTCCATAGCCAACTAAACTAGCTAAAATACAAATTGCTATGCAAATTAACCCTGCATGAATAATTTCTTCGTCTTTATCCTCTGAAAAATATTCAGAAAGAAGTGCTATAAACAACCAGATTGCAAATATAATGCCTCCAAAAATTAAGACCCACAGCATTATGCTACCTCCTTTAAACTTTTATTGTTGTTTTTTTCGTTCTATATGTTAAACTAAAAAGTAAGAGGTTATTCCCTCCACTAATTAGTGAATATGGGAATTAGTTCTCTAAAATCTGTCATGCTATGTATTATAGCATATTTTACATAAAATTACAACACATATATTTATTTTTCTGTAAACTACTAAATTGATATTGGTATACATAAAAAGTGTTCTTATGGAACGCTAAATCCTATAAGAACACCCATACTGGTACCGATGGTGGGACTCGAACCCACATGGTTTCCCGCCAGATTTTGAGTCTGGTGCGTCTGCCAGTTCCGCCACATCGGCATGTTATAAGTTCATATGCTCTATTACACTGATAAGTTATCTGTAACTCACTTCGTTCGAACAGCTAACTTAACATCGGCATGTTATAATGTACTTGTTTATCATAACAGAAATCAAAATAAATTTCAAGCATATTCATAGAAAAAAAAGAAAAAATAGAATTATGATACTCTATTTTTCCTTCTATCTATTTTACTTCCGCTTCTATTTTAGCATATCTAAAATTGGAGGTAATATTTGTTTTTTTCTTGATACAACATTTTCAAGCATTGCTGTATGGTTATCCATAGATATTCCAAATGCTTTTTCAACTACTGGACTATCGTTTCCTAAAGAAATGATTTTAGAATTTGAGTTAACGATATCAGTTGCTGCAAATACATAAAAATCTAATTTTTCTTTTTCAATATCTTCATTAATTGCTTGCTCAAAGTATGATTGATTTTTGAAAATTGAGTCTAAGTCTGCTGTATTTACTTGTGCAATTTTAAATTTCTTATTCGCTTGTTCAAATAATTTTGAATCGATATTAATTACTTGTTCTGGTGTATATTCACTAATGTCAGTTCCTGCTTTTAACATATCTACACCATATGTATTAATGTCAACACCTGTAATTGCTTCTAATTCTTTAACAACTTTTATATCTTCTGCAGTTGTTGTAGGTGATTTTAAAACTAGTGTGTCAGAAGCAATTGCACTAAGCATTAATGTTCCTATTTTTTTATCTACTTCTACTCCATATTCTTTGTACATTTTATATAATACTGTTTGTGTACATCCTACTGGTTCTGCTCTATAATATAATTGATATGGAGCAATAAAACTCATTGTATGGTGATCAACTACTTTTAATATTTTAGCATTCGCAATGTTTTCTACTGATTGTGTTGCTTCATTGTGGTCAACCAAAATTACTTCTTGATTATCTTCTATTCTTTCTATTACTTCTGGTTCTTCTATTCCAAGATAGTCAAGAACGAATTTTGTCTCTTTATTGATATGTCCTAAACTAACAGCTTTTGCATTTTCATTTCCTAGTTTTCTTTCTAAGTTTTCCATTACAATAGCAGATGTAATAGAGTCTGTATCAGGACTTTGATGTCCAAAAATTAAAACTTTATTATCCATATTAAAATCTCCTTTTATTTCTATATTTCAATATTTTTCTCGTAATCTCAACTACTTTATTATACCATAAATTCCACCAATAGTCAATATTTGCCATCTTCATTTTACATAATACTTGTTTCATATTCACATACCTTAACCGTTTTATGAATCTCTTCAAATTCATTTATTGGATAATTGATATGGAACTCCTCTTCCTTTACTTTTTCTAGTTTAATCACATTCAAATTTGCCAAAACCTCTGTTCCTAAATCCATTCCTACTGGCAAGGTTTTATTAAAATTATCAAAAAACATAATATTGCTGTAAAAAATAAGTGGCATGTTTTTTTGCATATTAATTCTATATAAAATAATATTATCTTCCTTATAATTCAATGCCTGCTTTATAGCATTTTCTGGATTAATGTAATATATATCTATTCCATTAGGTTCTTGCATCTGTCCATCACTTGCTTTGTATATTGACATCTGATATGGTACCTGAATTTTATGAAATGCTTCATGAATCAGTCCCAAATAATATTGTAAATGGTCTCTATATGTTTCTAAACTTGTTTCCAAGTTCACATTTAACACTTTGTATTTGTCCTTTTCAATTTCTCTATGTTTTTCATTATGCAATATCTTTATTTTGGTTTTATCATCAGACATATTGCCAAATATATCAAAGTCTTTCATGTTAATATATTCTAAATCATCTTCATATTGCTCTTTTATTTTTTCTAAATCTTTTTTTAGAACCGATTCATCTACTTTTTTCTTCTGATTGTCTAATTCTCTGATAGATGCAATTACCTGCTTTGCCGCAAAAATCCCATCCATTTCATTTTTGGATAGCTTTCTTCTTTGCACTTCATCAATAATTTTTCCTAAATCTTCTAGTTCTGTTTCATAATTAAAATATTTTTCTATTTTTTCTCTTTTACTTTCTTCTTGCTCTTCTCCCTCATTTAAAGTTTGCATTTCATCTTTACTTGTAAACTTCCAAAATTCAAATATACTTTTTTTATGTTTATCAATTTCTTTGATATATAATTCTGCATTATCTATCTTTTTGCTTAAAACATCTCTCTTTGCTTCAACTGCTTGAATATCTAAATTTGTATTTGTGTTTTGCTTTCTTTTTTCTTCTAACTTTGTACAAACATTAATTAAATCTTCTATCGTATATTGTTCTTTGCTAATATCTAACCCATCTATTTCTTTGGTCTTTTCTTGACTATTCCTAGGTTCCAACTTTTCTGGCTTCTTTATACTACTATCCTCTTTTTTCTTTTTAAAGAAATATTTCACTCTGCCAAAAAAGGTTCTTTTACACTCTAAAAAAGTCGCAATTTGCCTCTGTTTTGCCAAATATTCTTCTGTTAGCTCTTCTACAATTGCATTAAATCTTTTTAATCTTCTTTCTAGTTTTTCTTTTTCTTTTAGTTCTTGCTTTATTTCTTCAATCTTTTCTAAATACTCTTGTTTAATAAACTCTGCAAGACCCTCATAAGTCATAAAATACTCTTTATGCTTAAATTTCAAACTTCCATCTTCAGTCATTTCTGCCTTAAAGTGATATTCCGAAGTAGCTCCTGTAGCTAAAATAAACATTGCCTTTAGTAATTTATAAAATTCTGATGCTTCTTTTTTATTACTTAATGTAATGGTATAATTGCTTTTTATTTTTTCATATACACTTGTTGTCCCCACTATTTTAATTGTCATCTTATTCTTTACATCATATACTTCATATACAGAAGCCCATTCTTTTGTAAAATACCAAATATAGTTTTCAATGTCTGCAATTTCAGAATTACTAAGCAGTGCCCCTGAATAATCCAAATGACTAATTGGCACAAATACGGTTTCCTTTTTTCTACTTTTTTTACTAGCAATTTGCTTTTTTAGTAAATAAAACATACTACTATTATCTTGTTCATTTGTTGGCACTAGCATAAAATACTTTCCAGTATATTCTGAATAATAAACTTGCCAAACAAAGTGATTTTTATATTTAATTTGTACCGGCAAATTCTTCTTTAACTTTTCTTGTTCTTCTTCTAATTCCTCTATTCGTTCTATTTTTAAATCTGTTAACATTTTTAAAAAAGTTGCAAATTTTTCTATGTTTTCTTCATGTTTTTCATCCAAATATGTAAATAAAGGAGTTGCTAATTTATATCTTTCTCTTAAATCTGTTAATCTATCTGTTGGTGCAACTAGTATCTCTATATCTTGTACATTAACATGCTTATATACTTTATAGGTTGTATCATCATACGACTTTGAAGGCCTAAACTGTAAAGGCTCAAATTCTTTTAAAAATTTAGGAATTCGTGCCAAATTTAGGCCTATATATTCTAATTTCTCTTTTATTATTTTTTGCTTATCGTCTGTGGCTTTTGTCATCTTACCACCCTCCGCCAATCATTATATCATTTCATTTGCCAGTAGGTCAATGTTTTATTGTTATTTAAACTTTACTCATTCTTATTTAAATTTTGCCTTACACAGCTTAGCTTATAAAGTATAAAATTATCACTTAATAATTCTGTCCATACACCTTTTGAAGTCTATACCCAAAAAGCGTTAGCATATAAACATTATCAGTCTATCAACAAAAAACAAGCTTGCAATAAAAAATATTGCAAGCTTGTTTTCCTAATTTACTTCATTGATCTTAACATTTCTAACATGATCTATCTTATCCCAACTTGTATCACGTTTAAATAAACATTTAAAGTTAATCAATAACCATGACCCTAAAAACAATGGATAACAAATTAATCCTTTAATCATTGGTTTAATTGGCTTTTTATCTAATATCATAATTAATATTGCAGTTGCAATTGGTAATAAAAATGTTGGTATCAAATAACGTAAACAATTAATTACTAAATCTGCTCCTGTCATACCATTAACACTATATATAACAAAGTTTAATGCTAACAATACTAATGTTAAAATAAACATTGGAATACTTCCTATAATATACAAAAGTCCATCAAAATTCATCATTGTTTTATGTTCTTTTACTGCTGCTGCAAGTGGCTTTGTATATTCTCCCATACATTGTATATGTCCTACCGTCCATCTTGTTCTTTGTTTCCAAGATTGTTTAAATCCTACTGGCTGTTCATCATATACAATTGCATCTGTTGCCCATCCTAATTTTTTTCCATTAATAATTCTTTTTAAGGAAAACTCTATATCCTCTGTTAATGTTTTTGTATTCCAGCCTTCTGGCTTAATCACATCAAATCTTACCATAAAACCAGTTCCATTGATTAATGGAGATAGTCCAACATTATACCTTGCCAAATGATAAAAACGGTTCATTGTCCAATAGAAAATAGCATATCCTGCTGACACCCAGCTATCTGTTGGGTTTTTAATATCTCTATACCCTTGAACAACATCTTCCCCTTGGCATAGCTTTTTATTCATTGCTTTTAAGAAATTGCTATCTACAATATTATCTGCATCAAAGATACAAAAGGCATCATATGGTGCATCTTCTTTTATTTTTTGATCTAAGAACCATTGCAAAGCATATCCTTTTGTTTTGTGTTCTTCATCAAATCTCTTTACAACTTTTGCACCAGATTGCTCTGCAATCTTTGCAGTATTGTCTGTACAGTTATCTGCTATTACAAAAATATCATAGCAATCTTTTGGATAGTTTTGTTTCGTTAAACTCTCTACCAAAGGTGCTATTACATTTTCTTCATTATGTGCTGGTATAATCATCATAAAACGATTTACCTTTTCTTCTAAAATAGGTTTATCTTTTAATTTTACTAAAGAGCATATACTAATGACTAATTGATATATCCAGAATATTGTTATAATCCATACTAATGCTTGTTGTAGCATATATAAATATTCCATTCCATCTCTCCTTTTTTATTTCTCTTTATATATTATGAATTGGCTCTTGCCATATATTACTGTTTGCATCATTTTATTGTCCCACATTTTATATTATACTCTTATTTTACATTTTTTGCAACTTTTTGCAGAATATTCATAAATCATTAAGAAAATAGACACAAAAATACCCACCAAAGACAAAATGCCTTTGGTGGGTAGCACTTAATTGTATGCTTAACTTTCGGTTTCTTCGACTTCTTCTTTGCGAAGGAAATATACAACGTCTGTTATTTCTTTACCCGGACTCATTCCTTCTACCTCTTTTATAATCATCTTCGAATCAATTTCCACTTCTGTATCTCCATACCCTTCAGCCTTACAACGTCCTTCAGCATCATAACTTTTCCAGAAGTAACGTATCCCCAGAAAATACCGATTCTTCATTTAAGAAACCTCCTATTTTTTTGCTTACTAGCAATTTATAGGAGGCATTATATCATAGATTACATAAAATGGCAATCTTTTTTTATTCTTCTACATTCTCTTCTTGTTTTTCTCTATTTCCCGCTTCTAAGTCTTTCATTGTAAGATTAATTCTACCTTGATGATCAATTTCATATACCTTTACAGTAACTTCATCTCCAATAGATAGTACATCTTCAACTTTTTCTACTCTTTTGCTTGATATTTTAGAAATATGAAGTAATCCTTCTTTTCCTCCACCAATATCTACAAAAGCTCCAAATGACATAATTCTTGTAATAACACCATCATAAATGCCACCAGCTTCAATTTCTCTTGCAATGTTTTCTATCATCTTCATTGCTTTTTCTCCGCTTTCGCTGTCATTACTATATACGCATACACTTCCATCTTCTTCAATGTCAATTTTTACTCCTGTTTCATCAATGATTTTGTTAATCATTTTTCCACCAGGTCCAATAACATCTTTAATTTTGTCTACACTAATTTTTGAAGTAATAATTCTTGGTGCATATTTTGAAACTTCGTCTTTTGGTTTACTAATTACTGGTAACATGATTTCATCTAAGATATAGTCTCTTGCCACTTTTGTTCTTGCAAATGCTTCTTCAATAATTTCGTAAGTTAGACCATCAATTTTAATATCTACTTGAATAGCTGTAATACCATCTTTTGTTCCACCTACTTTAAAGTCCATATCTCCAAAGAAATCTTCTATTCCTTGAATATCTGTTA
>CATKGX010000124.1 GCA_949747775.1 uncultured Clostridia bacterium
AAAAGCGTTATCAGGCTATTGGGCAATGAAATATACAGCAGGAGACCCAGGAGAGCCACAATTTAGCACAGAGATAGTAACAACCCACACAACAATTAAAACAAAAGGAATAACAGGAGCAGGAGTAACAGAAGGATTAAAATATAACTACTATATTGAGGGAAAGAAAGCCAATAAAGAAGAAATAACAGATGCAAGCAAAGAATTTGAATATACAGGATTAAAGGCAAATATCAAATACACAATTATGGTAGAAGTAAGAAATAGTAGTAATGAATATGTAGGAGCATACTCAAAACAAGTGGTAACAGAGCAAGCAAATATTCCAGACTTAAGTGGATTTAATGCAGATTGTACGTACTATGTAGAGTATGATGAAAATGGAGAAAACATTGTAAGTGAAGGAACAAAAATACAAAAAGATAGTAGTGGAAAGATAACGAATATGCCAGAGAAGTGGTATGACTATGGTTCAAGCAAATGGGCAAATATAGTAGTAAAAGCAAATGGAGCGACAACATACTATGTATGGATACCAAGATATAAATTTAAACTAGAACAAGACACACAAAGAAGTACAGTAAAATTTATAGAAACAACAAAAACAGTTCCAACAGAAGGGTATCAAATCCCAGAAGCATTTACCTTTGGAGGAAAGCAGTTGTCTGGCTATTGGGCAATGAAGTATACAGTTGGTGAGTAAAATAGAAATAATTTTACAAAACTTTGTTGCACAAGATAATCTATAATGCTATAATAAACATGGAAATATACATACGAAAAAATAGAGAGGTAAGTTTAAGTGGAATTTATAGCCATTATATATATACTAATTTTTATGATATTCGGTTTAGCTTTATTTTCAGTAATGCAAATTCGAATGGCAGGAATTAAAATTAAAGATTTTTGGGGATTTATTCAAGCAAACCAAATGTTAGACAAATTATATATTTTCTCAAAAAGATGTAATAGAATGAGTGTGCAAGAACAACTTATATTTTTAAGTGAAGCAGAAAAAGTTTTTGATGCATTTGATAAAATTCCAGAAATGATTTGGGAAGAAGAATACCGTAAATATGCAGATGTTTTAGACACATACAAAAGTATTCGTGTTAATCGTTGGAATAGGCAAAGTGAAAGTTCAAATTTGTAATAGAACAATAGTAATAATAAAAGAAAAGATTACATATAATAATAATGTGTAATCTTTTTTTGTGAGGGATAAAATGAAAATACGATATTTTGATAATGCAGCGACAACAGCTGTAAGAGAAGAAGTTTTAAAGGAAATGATACCTTATTTTAAAATAAATTATGGAAATGCATCTGCAATTTATAGCGTAGGAAGAGAAGCAAAAAGAGGGCTAGATAAAGCAAGAATTCGTGTAGCAAATGCGATTAATTGTAATTCACATGAAATCTATTTTACTTCATGTGGTAGTGAAAGTGACAATTTAGCAATAAAAGGTGTGGCATATGCAAATAGAAATAAAGGCAATCATATTATTACTAGTAAAATAGAACATCATGCAGTATTAAATTCTTGTAAAACACTGGAAAAACAAGGGTTTCGAGTAACGTATCTTAATGTGGATGAAAATGGCAATGTAGATATGAATGAACTAATAAGTAGTATTTGCAAAGACACTATTTTAATTAGCATTATGTTCGCCAATAATGAAATTGGTACCATAGAACCCATAGAGCAAATCGGAAAAATTGCTAGAAAGAACAATATTTTATTTCATACAGACAGTGTGCAAGCCATAGGAAATGTTAGAATTGATGTGCAAAAGTTGAACATTGACTTATTATCTATGTCAGGACATAAGTTTTATGCGCCAAAAGGAATTGGAGCTTTGTATGTAAGAAAAGGAATTGATTTTGAAAAATTGCAAGATGGTGGACATCAAGAAAAAAATAAAAGAGCGGGAACAGAAAATATTGCAGAGATTGTAGGACTTGGAAAAGCAATTGAAATGATATATCAGGAATATGATATATATAATCAAAAGTTAAAAACGCTAAGAGATTATTATATTGATGAAATAGAAAAAACAATTCCGAATATAAAATTAAATGGAGACAGAATAAATCGCCTTCCTGGAAATGCGAATATATCTTTTAAAGGGGTAGATGCACAAGAACTATTATTACAATTAGATGAAGTAGGAATTTGTGCGGCAGCAGGTTCAGCCTGTTCAACAGGTGATGCAGAGCCTTCTCATGTGTTAACGTCAATAGGACTTCCAAAAGAACTGGCGAGTAGTACACTAAGAATATCCTTTGGAAAAGATAATACAATGGAAGATACGAAATTTTTAGTAAACTGTATGCAAAAGTTTGTAAAAGATATACGAGAAAAACAAAAATAAAAGTAAAAATGTGAAAAAAAGTACTAGCATATACGCTAGTATTTTTGTATAATAAATATTAACTAATTGGTTAATGTTAAAAAACTAGTTAGGAATACAATAAAAAGGAAAGAAAAAATATGAAAAGAATATGGGAAAAGAAAAAAGTATATGAAATAGGTAATATGGATAGAAGATGGAAAGAAAAAAATAGATTATATTTA
Source organism: uncultured Clostridia bacterium (assembly GCA_949747775.1). Taxonomy (GTDB): domain Bacteria; phylum Bacillota; class Clostridia; order TANB77; family CAG-508; genus CALXVA01. The sequence goes on from CATKGX010000124.1 coordinate 2,579, forward strand.
AGGGAACTACAAAGCTTTTTCGACCGTGTAGATAATATAGAAAACGCAGAATTAAGAAAAGAAGTCAAAAATCAAATGTTAATTTGTGATAAAGTATTAACAGAGCTTGCAGAAGAAATGTTTAAATACTTTTATCAAAATGGTTATCAAAAGGGAAAAGAAGGATAAATTTAAAAATTTTGTACATACTAAAAATATGAAAAATGCATTAGTAGGAATAATCGTTGGAATTATCAGTGGAATGTTTTCGGCAGGAGGAGGCTTACTTTTAGTGCCAATATTTGCTTATATGTTTAAATTAAGCGAAAAAGAAGCAAGAGCAACTTCTTTATTTTGCATATTACCCATGGTAATAATAACGGCGATTGTGTATAGTAAAAATAATTTTATAGATTGGCAAATTGGAATAAAATGTGCAATAGGAGGAATTATCGGAGGCATTATAGGAAGCAAACTCCTAAATAAAATGCAAGCAAAACATTTAAGAATCCTATTTATCCTATTTTTATTCTATGCAGGTATTAAGTTAGCCGTTTGAGCGGAAGCGAATTACAGTGGGGGAAGCTTTATGAATGAGGTTTTAATTGGAATTGTATCAGGAATCGTAGGTGGATTGGGCATGGGAGGCGGAACAGTATTAATTCTACTGCTTTCTGTTTTTTTAAATATGGAACAACATATTGCACAATCAACAAATGTAATATTTTTTGTTCCTACAGCTATTGCAGCTATTATTGTTAGCTTAAAAAATAAAAATGTTAGCCTAAAAATAGCAGTGCCAATCTGCTTATGGGGAATAATAGGAGCTTTTATAGGAGCCTATGTGGCAACACATATGAATATGGGAATGTTAAAAAGATGTTTTGGAGGATTTTTAATCTTAATTGCGATTTATCAAACATATGAGTATATAAAAGCAAAAAGAAGACATAATAATATTAAACAATAAATAAGGAGGAATTAAGAAGAATGAATATGAAATTTGTAAAAGGTATGGTAATTGGAGGTCTACTTTCAGCAGGAGTTGCCATGATGTGTACAGAAAGAATGCAACCAAACACAAGAAAAGCAATAAAAATGGGGAAACAGTTTGCAAGAAAAATGGGAATTATGTAGGAAAAATCATTCGACTTATTCTGTAACCAAATGCGTAATAACTGTTCCTAGCGAAATATAAAAAACGACAAGTTTTAATAACTTGTCGTTTTTGCTTTAATACCTAGCAAGGTCTGCAAGGTCTCATTGGTTTTTCACAATGTTTTTCTTCTTTTTCGCAAGGTTTCTCGCAAGGTTTTTCTGGTTTGCAATCATGACCGTAGTCACAATCTAATTTAACACCTTTTAAACATTTTGTATCACGTTCTACTTTTTTACATATTTTACAGTGTTTTACTTGATCCATCCAAATTTCTATTTCGTAAAATCTATTTGCACACAATGGTCCAAATACGAATTCACCTTCGTCATCTGTAAAGGTATGTGATACAGGTCTTCTTTCTTCTTTACCACATTCACAAACAACTTCTATTAATTTTACAACAGCATCTTTTACTGGGTCTTGATAACAATCTTTTACAACACCATAGATAACAGATCTGTTATCTTCAGGTAAAGTGATTTCTAAGTCAAATTGTTTACCAGTAGCAAGTATTCCATCCACGTTTAATACGGGACATACATTTTTTTCATATTCCATAATAAATTCATCCTTTCTATTTAGCAAATTTGCTTAGTATATATTATGTAAAATTTAGAAAAAAGTGTGTATTTATGTGGAAAAATATATAAATATGGTATATAATAGATAAGCATATATGAAAATGAAGGTTCATATATATTAGATAACAATTTTGATAAATAAAAGGTATATAGGAGGACAGAATGGATCAGAGAGCAATTGGAATGTTCGACTCTGGAGTAGGTGGCATGACTGTTTTTAAGGAATTAATGTCTAGTTTGCCAAATGAAGACATTATCTATATAGGAGATACAGCAAGCTTTCCATATGGAGGTAAATCAAAGGAAACGATTATAGAACTTTCTAAAAAGCAAATTCAAAACTTAATAAATAAAAATGTTAAGATGATTGTGATTGCCTGTGGGACAGCAACAAGTCAAGCACTAAAAGAAATGAAACATCTATTTTCTATTCCGATTATTGGAATTATTGAACCAACAGCTATATATTTGAAAAAGGAAAACATAAAAAATATAGGAATTATTGCTACAGCAGGGACTATTAGAAGTAGAGGATGGGAAGAAGAAATACGAAGAAAAATAGAAAACAGTCATATACAAAGCAGAGCTTGTCCACTACTTGCACCTATGGCAGAAGAAGGCTGGATAGACAATGAAATTGCAAAATTAGTTATCCATGAATATGTAAAAGACCTAAAAGATATTGATGCTTTAGTACTAGGATGCACACATTATCCATTATTTCAAAGATTAATAAAGCAGGAATTATCAGAAAAAGTAAAAATTATCAATACAGGGAAAATGGTATCAAATGAAGTGAAAGAGTACTTAAAGAAAAACCATTTAGAAAATGAAAAAGCACATCAGCCAAATTATAAAATATATTTAACTGATACAGAATGTAATTTTATACAGGTAGCCAGCAGGCTAGTTCAAGATAAAACAATCATAAAAAATATAGAAAAAATATAGGAGGAATCAAAATGAAAAATTATTATTTTACATCAGAAAGTGTAACAGAAGGACATCCAGATAAATTATGTGATTATATATCAGATAGTATTTTAGATGAATACCTAAAACAAGACGAAAATTCAAAAGTAGCAGTAGAAACATTTGCTGCGACAAATAGTATTGTAGTAGCAGGGCAAGTAACATCAAAAGGGCAAGTAGACATTGAAAAATTAGTAAGAGAAAAAGTAAAAGAAATTGGATTTGATAACCAGAAAACCGATTTAGATTATAGAACTTGCAAAGTAGAAGTAAATATTACAAAGCAAAGTTCAGATATTGCTTTAGGAGTTGATATTGGAGGAGCAGGCGACCAAGGAATTATGTTTGGATATGCCTGCGATGAAACCGAAAGTTATATGCCATATGCAATTCATTATGCGCATATGCTATCAAGAAAATTGACAGAAGTAAGAAAAGATGGAACTATTTCATATTTAAGACCAGATGGTAAAACACAAGTAACAGTAGAATATGAACAGGACAAGCCTAAAAGAATAGAAGCAGTTTTAATTTCTACACAACATCTAGAAGATATACAAATGAGCAAATTAAAAGAAGATATTATTGAAAAAGTAATCAAAACAACACTTCCAGAAGATATGATGGATGAGAATACAAAAATTTATATCAATCCTACAGGTAGATTTGTAATTGGTGGGCCATTAGGAGACACAGGACTGACAGGAAGAAAAATTATTGTAGACACATATGGAGGATATAGTCGTCATGGAGGAGGAGCCTTTTCTGGAAAGGATGCAAGCAAAGTAGACAGGTCTGCTGCTTATATGCTTCGTCATGTAGCCAAAAATATTGTAGCAAATGGGTTAGCAAGTAAATGCGAAATTCAAATAGCTTATGCAATAGGAATGAAAGAGCCATTATCTATTTGTGTAAACACATTTGGAACAGCAAGAATACCAGAAGAGCAAATTGTAGAAATGATAAGACAAAAATTTGACCTAACACCACAAGGCATTATAGATTATCTAAAACTAAAACAACCAATCTATACGCAAACAACCAACTACGGACATTTTGGCAAATCAAACTTAACATGGGAAAAAATAATAACTTTATCACACTAGGTATCGTCCCCAACATACTAATTTTGTTATGTTGGGGATAAGTGTTTAATGAATCAAAGGAATAAATCTCTATTTACAAGCATACAATGGTAATAGTTTGTAAATGGAGGTTATTTTTATGTTTTTTGTTTTTAATAGGTCAAAGATTTATTCATATATGATTGCACTATCAACAGTGACACTTCTTTTTATAGCAGCAGCTACAATAAACGATGTAGCAACATCCTCTTTTAATAGTGTGGAAACTGGTACAAATGTACTTGAAAGTAATACAATAAAAGATAATACAATTGAAGAAAATAGGCTAAAAAATGTAATGGTAAATGAATAAATAAGGGAAAATAAGGAATAATATAACATATATCTATTTAAGGAGAGAAAAATGTCTTTTATAGGGGTTATTACGAATGCCAAAAATATAGACTATATGTTAAAAAAGTTAGAGGCATATTTTAATCAGGAAAATCTATTTTTTATTACAGAAAAGAATATTCATAATATGAGAAATATTAAATTTGAAACAATTATAATAGATGATAAAATAAGTAAGCTACCAGATTTAAAATATATTGTTTCAAATAGCAAATATGTAATATTAAATGCAGATATAGAAGATGATTTAGAAATGTTGGAAAACCTACAATTAATGGTGATTAGTTATGGATTTAATCATAAAGCAACATTTTCGATATCAAGTGTTTCAGAAAATAATATGATAATTTGCTTACAACGAACAATCATAAGTATAAAGAATAAAAAAATAGAACCACATGAAATAGAAATAAGTATTATGCCAAATAGCAGTATACACGCAGAAATGTGTATGCAAATATTATGCATGATTTACCAAAAAATTGAAACATAATTAACTTAAATTTACATTTTTTTGACAAAATTAACATTTTATGTAGACAAATCCTAAAAAAAGTAGTATAATTAAAAATATGATTAAGAAAAGAGAATAAATAAATAACAGGATGAATAAAATTTAGAAAGAAACAAATAGGGGAGGAAATTAAGTTGAATACAAATTATTCAGATAATAACCACATCACTTTAGTGGGAAAAGTAACAAGTGAGAAAAGATTTAGTCATGAAATATATGGAGAAAAATTCTATATATTTGATTTAAGCATACCACGTTTAAGTGGAAATGCAGACAATATTCCAATTACAATTTCAGAAAGATTAATAACAGGAAACGGCTTACCAATTGATAGCAAAATATCAGTAAATGGACAATTTAGATCATACAATTGCTACCAAGGAGAAAAGAACAGATTAATTCTTACTGTTTTTGCAAAAGAGATTGAATTTATAGAAAATCAAGAAGAAATACCAGTGGGAAAAGATATTACAACGAACGAGGTTGTATTAGATGGATACATTTGTAAAAAACCGATTTATAGAAAAACACCATTTGGAAGAGAAATTGCAGACATATTACTAGCAGTTAATCGTTCATATAATAAATCAGATTATATTCCTTGTATTGCATGGGGAAGAAATGCTAAATTCTGTGAGACTGTACCAGTAGGAGCAGAAATTAGAGTAATTGGTAGAGTACAATCAAGAGAATATGAAAAGAAATATGAAGATGGAACAATTGAAAAAAGAATTGCTTATGAAGTATCTGCTTCAAGCCTAGAAATTATTGATAAAAATACAGAGGAAAACGAAGAAGTAGAAGAAAGCAAAGAAGCTATATAATGAAAATATATAGATTAAACTAAAGATAGTAACATAAAAAATTCCAAAAAAGTCAAAGGAGATACCACCTTTGACTTTTATTTATTTCTTTTCTTTTGGAATAATAATATTTTCGTGTTTTTGGTTGTCTTTTGGTTTTTCTACTTCAAGATGCTCATAAACAGGAGAAATATCTAAATCTTTTCCATCACCAGTTACTACTTTTATTTTTTTCTTTTCGTCCATACGAAACACCAACCTTATCTTTAATCTAATTATATAGTAGCATAAGAGAATAAGAAATACAAGAACAAATAATTGATAAAATATAAATTTTTAATGGAAGATTTTTTGTGGTGCTATGGTTTACAATCTTTACAAATAGTGGTAAAATAGATGTATTATTGTAATAGAGAGGATTATCATGGAGACAAATAAAATAAAAGGGATTATTGAATCAATTTTGTTTGCAGCAGGTAGAGAAGTAAAAATAGCAGAACTTATGTCTGCATTAGAACTAAGCTCAGACGAAATTATAGGAATTGTAGAGAGCATGAAATTAGAATATGAAAAAGAAAATAGAGGCATTCAAATTATTAATGTAGATGGCTCTTATCAATTATGTACGAAAAAGGAAAATTACGAATATATTTATCCAATATTTGATAAAAGAAGCAAACCGAATTTGTCACAAGCAGCAATGGAAACATTGTCAATTATCGCATATAATCCTAGAATAACAAGAGCAGAGATTGAATCAATTCGTGGTGTTAATTCAGATGGCACTATTTATAAATTATTAGACTATAATTTAATAGAAGATAGTGGGAAGCTGGATGCTCCAGGAAGACCAACAACATATTCTACAACGAAAGAATTTTTAAGAATGTTTGGGCTTCAAAATTTAGAGGAACTGCCAGAACTTCCAAGATACAAATTAGACGAAAATCAGCAAATTGTAATTGACGATATTATAGAAGAAAAAGAAGTAGAAGAAATGATGGAAGAAAATCAAGAAGGATTTACGGAGGCTCCTATGCCCGAAAGGGAAGAGAAGAGCGAAAATATAGATAACACTGTGGAAAGTGTGGAAAGCAAAACAGAAAAACAATAAAGAAAAGGAGATATTTTATGGGAAATAGTAAAGATTTTGTAAAAGAAATTACAAACATAGAAGATGATTTTGCTCAGTGGTACACAGATATTGTACGTAAAGCAGAGCTTGCAGATTATACAGATGTAAAAGGATTTATTGCGATTCGTCCTTATGGATATGCAATATGGGAAAATATACAAAACTATGCAGATAAGAGATTGAAAGAGCATGGGGTTAAAAATATTTCTATGCCAGCCTTAATACCAGAAAGTTTACTAAATAAAGAAAAGGATCATGTAGAAGGATTTGCACCAGAAGTAGCATGGGTAACAGAAGGCGGAGAAGAAAAGCTAGAAGAAAAATTATGTATGCGTCCTACATCTGAGACAATTTTCTCAACAATGTATTCAAAATGGCTAAACTCTTGGAGAGATTTGCCATATAAATATAATCAATGGTGTAATGTATTAAGATGGGAAAAAGAAACAAGACCATTTTTACGTTCAAGAGAATTTTTATGGCAAGAGGGACATACCATTCATGAAACAGCAGAAGAAGCAGAAAAGTTTACATTAGAAATGCTAAATGTATATGCAGACGTCATAGAAAATTTACTAGCAATACCAGTATTAAAAGGAAGAAAAACACCAACAGAACAATTTGCAGGAGCAGATGCAACTTACACAGTAGAAACACTAATGCATGATGGTAGAGCGCTTCAAGCAGGAACGTCACATTATTTTGGACAGAACTTTTCAAAACCATTTGATATAAAATTCCAAAATAGAGAAGGAAAAGAGGAATATGCTTATCAAACTTCATGGGGAATTAGTACAAGATTGATTGGAGCAGTTATTATGGCACATGGAGATAACAGAGGATTAAAATTGCCACCAAGAGTTGCACCAATTCAAGCAGTTATCGTTCCAGTAGCAATGCACAAAGAAGGGGTAAAAGAAAAGGCACAGGAAGTATATCAGAATTTATCAAAAACATATCGAATGGAATTAGACATAAGAGACCAATATTCACCAGGATATAAATTTAATGATTGGGAAATGAAAGGTGTGCCAGTTAGAATTGAATTAGGACCACGTGATATAGAAGCTGGAAAGTGTATTGTTGTAAGACGTGATACCTTCGAGAAAATAGAAGTAAGTTTAGAAGAACTAGAAACAAAATTAAACAATATTTTAGAAGAAATACAAAACAATATGTATCAAGAATGTGAAAAAAGAGTGCAAGACAAGACTACAATTGCAAAAACGATGGAAGAATTTGAGAAAAACTTAGCAGAAAATCAAGGATATGTAAAAACCATGTGGTGTGGAGATGCAGACTGCGAAGAAAAAATACATGAACAAACAGGAGCAAAATCAAGATGTATTCCATTTGAGCAAGAGCATATTGCAGATACATGTGTATGTTGTGGAAAAGCAGCAGACAAAATGATTATATGGGGAAGACAATATTAATATAAAAAATAACCTTCAATGTGAAGGTTATTTTTTTATAGATTATCAAATAAATTTATGTTACCAGAAACAGGAGAATTATCTTCTATATGAGAGTTTTTTGCTTTTGAAGGTTTTTTATCTTTTAAGTTTTCTCCTTGCGCATTAATTTCTGGGTTTAGTTCAGCATAGTTTGCAGTAAGTGTTTCGATTAGTTTTGGATAAATTTGTATTGCATAAGATTTCCAATTGTCTACAATTTGTTTTGCTTGTTCACGAGAACCAGCATAAGTTTTTATTTCAAAAATAGTTTCGTTTTTTTCTACAATTTTACAAGTAATATTATAATCATTTTCACTTTTAGGCATATATTCAGCAACAATTGAATTTTCGTCATTTACTTCTTCAACAGCGCCACTTAGGTTAGTGTCTACTTGTAATTTGATAATACCTGGCAAAAGATCTTCGGTAAGTTCTAATGTTTGCTTGCCTTTATCTGTAATTTGATAAAGAGTAGTTTCATCATTTTCATATTGCATAACATAGTTATTATGAATCAAATCTAATAGGAATTGTTGGAAATAAAAGTAATTCATATCAACAACAGCAAGAACAATTTTATATAAGTTATTGTTTGTTAAAGCATATTTTACATTGTTTAAAATATATAAAATTAATACTTTGTTTTCCGCTAAAGTTTGATTATCTGATGTTAATTTCAAATTATTCACTCTCCTATATTGTAAAATCAAACAAATTATATCACAAAATTATAGAAAATACTATATTTTTAAAAAGTTTAATGATATAATCGTTTTGCTTTAAGTAAAAATGAAAAGGGGAATACATGAATACATTGTATGAAATTTTAGAAGTAAGTGAAAATGCTTCTAAAGAAGTAATTGAAAAGGCATATAGAGTTTTAGCAAAGAAATATCATCCAGATTTGCAAACACCAGAGAACAAACAGATGGCAGAAGCAAAAATGAAGCAAATTAATGAAGCATATGATATTTTAAGTGACGAGCTAAAAAGGAAAGAATATGATGAAAAATTAAAAGCTGAAAAAGAGGCTCAAAATAAAGCAAAAGAGAGAGAATTTTATCAAGAAGAGAACTTTTCTAATGCTAATTCAAACATAGCACAATCAGGTGCTTCTGAACAGGCAGAACGTAGAGTTAAAGATATGCAAAGGCGAAGATATGAACAAGAGATGCGAAAACACCAAGAACAGATGAAAAAACAAATGGAAGAGGAGATGAGACAACAATACGAAAATGCATACTATAATTATTTAAGAAGTTTAGGCTATAAAATAAAAGAAAAATGGACCTGGCAGAAAACGAAAAAATTATGTATCATTCTTTTGGTTATAATAGTAATCGTAATAGGATTATGGTTTTTACCAGTAACACATAATATGATGGTTAGCTTTTATGAGAATAATAGAATTGTGAAAATTATAGTTGATATTGTTGTTGGAATAGGAGTAGCTTTTGTGAAAACGCTACAAAGTATGTTTGGAGGATAGATATACATGGCTGATGTCTATTGGGAATGAAATGCTCTTAAAGTAGTCCATATATATTTTTTTTAGTGGCTCTCTAAGGTGACCATAATATAGTGTATTACATTTTATGAAATGAAAAGAATGTTGAAAAATATATATGGATTATACTTTTATGCTATGCGATATGCAACAGTAATTAAGAGTAAATTAATGCTACATGAAATAATTTGGGAAATGCTTGTATAAAGCATTTTTTTTAGTATATAATTTAGATATAAAATTTAATAAAGGAGAGTGCGAAAGATGGATAGAAAAGTAAGAGTTGTACAATATGGTACAGGAAAAATGGCAGTTTATACCATGCGTTATGTTTATGAAAAAGGTGGAGAAGTTGTTGGAGCAGTAGACCTTAATCCAGATGTTATTGGAAAAGATATTAGTGAAATTATGGGAGGAGAAAGTAAAGGAATAAAGGTCACAGCGGTAGAACATGCAGAAGAAATGTTAAAACAAGTAAAGCCAGATATTGTTATCGTAGAGACAATGAGTTTGTTAAATGATATAAAAGATGCATTTTTATTATGTGCGAAACTTGGAATTAATGCAATTTCAACTTGTGAGGAGGCATTTTTTCCATTTAACTCAAATCCAACTGTGACAGAGGAAATAGATAATTTAGCAAAGAAAAATGGATGTACTATTACAGGAAGCGGATATCAAGATGTATATTGGGGAGAGCTAATTGCAGCAATTGCAGGTTCTACGCAAAGAATTACGAAAATAAAGGGAAGTTCTTCTTATAATGTAGAAGACTATGGAATCGCTTTAGCAAAAGCACATGGAGCAGGACTTACAATAGAGAGGTTTGATGATGAAATTGCTTCAGTAGATAGAATTACAGATAGTGAAAGACAAGCGATTATTAACAAAGGCGAATATTTACCATCTTATATGTGGAATGTAAATGGATGGCTATGTTCTAAATTAGGTTTAACACCAATTAACCAAACACAAAAGTGTGTACCACAAACTTATAAAGAAGATATCGATTCTTCAACACTAGGAATGACCGTAAAAGCAGGAGATGCAACAGGAATGAGTGCTGTTGTAACAACTGAAACCAAAGAGGGAATTACAATAGAATCAGAATGTATAGGAAAAGTATATTCAAAAGAAGATTATGACAAAAATGAATGGACAATAGAAGGGGAGCCAAACACAACAATTGTAGTAGCAAGACCTGCAACAGTAGAACTTACCTGTGGAACAATTGTAAATAGAATACCAGATGTAATTAACGGAAAACCTGGCTATGTTTCAACAGACAAATTAGATGAACTAAAATATTTAGTAAAACCAATGAATGAATATGTAAGAGACTAGTTTGTTCAATAACTACTCGATAGGGACGCGCTAAACGGAACGTCTCCATCAAGCAAAATGCAAGAGGTGCTATTTTTAAGCACCTCTTACAATATACTTTATATGTTTTTAATGTTTCTCTTCTTAAATACTGTAAACATAGTAACTACCATAATTGCAAAATATACAAGGCAAACTATAATGGAAAATGGTATGGTTAAAGTTTCAAATTCTGGTAAGCTTCCAAATAAATATTGTGTAAAATCCCAGTTTGGTGTAACAAAATATAGTAATGCTTTTATATTGAAGGCTAGTGCTAGCTGATTAATAAGGCTAGAGCCCATATAACCAAGAAGTGGTATTACGATAGATACAGCTGTATTTGTAAATAGAGTACTACAAGCAAAGGCAAGAGTCATTAGTAAAATATATACAGGAGCTTTTGCAACCCCAGTAATAACAATATAACGAATAATGCTCATTGTTTCTATTTGATTAGTATTGTGGTTATATATTACAGCTGGAACAGAAGTACTATCAAAGCCTTGAATACATCCGCCTATCAAATATTGACTGATGGCAATAAAAGTAATAAATAGTATTAAAACCATAATACATACCATAAATTTAGCAAGAAGTATTTTAATTCTACTATATGGCCTTACAAGAAGTAGTTTAATGGTGCCTTTACTAAATTCGTCACTAACAATAGAGCCTGCAATCATAATAACAAAAATTAAAATAAATAGTTCATAATTGTCAAATAAGTCTAACAAAATACTTCTATTGTCATTATTATCAATATTTTTAGCGTTATTTTCGATATAATATTTACAAGTGTTTAATGCCTCCAAGGAATTATAATATTCTTGTTTTTCGGAATATTCATGATTATTGGAATGTTCATATTCATAAACAATATTACAATGGTTTTCATATCTTCTAAGACAATTGTTTAAAAAACTTTCTGCATAGCTAATATCTTTATCTAATCTCCAGTGCAAAACTTGTTTTTGTGTCTGCAATTCAGCAAGTTTTTGTTCATCTGATGTAGTTTTTATATCTTGCTCTACTCGTTCTAATTCAGCCATAGCAAAATGTTTCCAATCTCCTACATCTAGTTTTTGTACAAAGTTTTCATAATTTTCTTTTGCTACAAGATATTCTTTTTCAGATACAGTAGGGTTAATTGCATAATCATGCTCATTCATAACATAAAGGTCACTATCATTTCCTAAGTATGTCTGAATAACATAAGCCTGCCAAGAGTTATAACCATACTTTTGAATTAGTTTCATCATGTCTAAATTAGATTTCATGCTAATATACATATCATTTGTTTCTGGATCTTTACTAGAACTTGGCATTGCTTCTTCATAATATTGTAGATCTTCATCACTATAATTACCACTATACATTTGCTTTGTATTACGCTGATACATAAAATTAGAAAATATCATAAATGCCAGTGTAATAATTAAAATAATATAAGTACTTTTCTTTTTTAATAGTTTAATCAATTCGTTTTTCATTAATCTACTCAATAATATTACCCCCCGTTTTTTTCAAAAATGCGTCTTCTAATGTTAGAATATCTTCTGTAACAGAATAAATTTTAATATTTTGCATAACCAATTTTCTAACCAGTTCTGGCACATCATTTTTTTCAATAGTAATAGTTAATTTATGTTCAGAAGAAATAGTAGTTCCTTCTGGACAAAGTAGCATAGCCTGCTTTACGTTATCTACTTCAAAAATAAAAGTTCCTTCAGAGACTTCTTTTTTGACATCCTCAAGATTGCTTGTTTCAACAATGATTCCATTTTTAATAATAGAAACCTTATTACAAAAACTTTCTAACTCAGCTAAATTATGACTAGAAATTAAAATTGCCATATGCTCTTCTTTGGCAAGCTTTACCAGTAATTCTCTCATAGATTTAATTCCTTCAGGGTCCAAACCATTAGTAGGCTCATCCAAAATTAAAAGATTTGGCTTATGCAAAATTGCTTGTGCTACTCCTAAACGTTGTCTCATTCCTAAAGAATATTTTGAGACTTTGTCATCAATTCGATTTTCTAATCCTACTAATTTAACTACTTCACGAATACGTTTATTATCAATATTTTTATATAGATTAGCAATTAGTTTTAAGTTATCATATCCAGAAAGATACATATATAAATCTGGATTTTCAACAATAGCACCTACTTTTTGAATGGCTTTTTCAAAGTTCTTTTTAATGTCAAACTGGTTAATTTCTACTTTTCCAGAAGAAATACTTTGCAAACCTAAAATTAATTTAATAGTTGTGGTTTTACCAGCACCATTTGGGCCAATAAAGCCTAGAATATCACCAGGATAAATTTCAAGAGATATTCCCTTTAGAATTTCTTTTTTACCAATTTGTTTGTGTAAGTTTTCACATTTTAAAACTGGTTGTTCCATGACCTTGTTCCTCCTTTTATTTACTTTAGATATATACTACCATTTAAATATTAAGAAACAAGTAAGAAAAGTATTAAGAATTTATTAATCTTATTTCATAGTTTAAAGCAAAAGTGATTTGTATAATAATTATCATCTAACCACTTCTATTTTTACATAATATAGAAAAGAAACTTCCTGCTTTTTCTCGCAAGAAGTTTCTTTTCTAGTAATTATTGTGAATCTAAATTAAATGTCCTGAGGATAGTTCCTTTCGGTGTATAAATTTCGTAAGTTTTCTGGCTGGACTCTCCATATCCAAACGCTAAAATAGCTCGCAGAATGTTATTCATCTTATTTTTGGTATAGGTTGTATATTCAACTATATGAGGAGTGCAATCATCCTTTTCATAGATAATTGTTGTGTCAGCATCAACCTTCCCTCTTTTAAAACCGTCATCATTGACTTGATAATAAAATGAATAGACTTCATCTGTATCAACAGATACACGGACATAGAATAATCCGCGGGAACTCTTACCAGAAATTTGACTATCATCTGTAATAGATACCAACTCCAAATTGCCTGTTTGTGATACCTCATTATAAGAAAGACATTCAATTCCCCGAAGGCCTAAAAGTCCTACCGCTCCAAGTGCGATACAGATAACCATATTTTTTCCCCATCTCCGAATGTCGCTCCAGTCTCTAAGCCAGGAGAAGAATTCGACAACGGCCAGTAAGAAAAAGATAATTGCTCCAATGGCACCAATCACGGACAAAATCCACAACATAATGCTTCCTCCTTTAAAAACTTTTATTGTTGTTTTCTTGCTATATATGTTAAACCAAAAAGTAAGAGGATACTTCCTCCACTAATTAGTGAAGACAGGAAATAAATGTGTAATCTACTATATTATACGCTAATTTACATAAAATATCAATGCGAATATTAAAAAAATGTAATATTTGATAGAATTACTATGAAAGTAGGGATAGGTCTACCTTTTAGACGAAAAATGGTATATAATAGTAAAGAAGAAAAATAGAAGGAGTAAATGAAATGAGAATAAGATTTAAACCATGGGCTAGACCAGAGTTAGAAGCAAGTAAATTTTATATAGATAATCCAGAAGAATACAAGGGAAAATGGAGAGAACTTTTTAAAAATAGAAAGCTACCTCTTCATATTGAGCTTGGGTGCGGAAAGGGAGGATTTATTTCACAAATTTCTGCATGTCATTCAGATGTAAATTATATAGCAATTGATTTAGTAGATGCGATGCTAGGACTAGCCAAAAGAAAAGTAGAAGACGAATTTACAAAAGCGCAAAGAGAAATAGACAACATATATTTAACCAGATATGATATTGAAAGAGTGATGAATATATTGGATGAAAATGATAAAGTAGAA
>CATKGX010000125.1 GCA_949747775.1 uncultured Clostridia bacterium
ATCAATTCAAAAGGAACTGCATTCCCGACGGTCCCAAAGTAGGCACAGTAAGCATCTCTCCCAGAGGCGACTTGCGAATGCCTTCTGACGCAGACCCCAGCATCTGGTAATAAATTTTACAATAATCATGTTTTAACTAAGCAGAGGAGTCTTCCCATAAGACTCCTCTGCTCACTTTTTATACCATACTCTCCATCAATTATACCATCATCCTAAAACACGACTAAATTTTTAAGCAATATTCTAATTCCCTATAAAAGTAACAAATTTCACCTCAATTTCATCTCAACTCTACCACATACAGCTTTGGAAGAGTACGCATTTAAAGGACGCGCGGGTATTCATGTTTTAAAAGTGGAGCCCGTCGGAACTTTTAAAACATGAATGCCACTATGCAGGACTTATCCCACTTAGATTCTTCCAAAGCGTTACAAAATGCTAACCCATTAACAGTACCAATTACCCAAACCTCTATCCCCAAACTCAAACAATTACAAAAAAGTCATTGCAATTATTCCCAAAATATTATAGAATGATAGACGCTATAAAAAGTAAGTAGCAAATCAAATATCTACAAAGATTAGCTATAAATTAAATATTTTTAAAGAAAGGAACGAAACCAAATGTCACTTATACTAAAATATGTCGTCGTATTTATTGTATCTATGGTACCACTAATCGAACTAAGAGGTGCTATTCCAATTGGATTAAGTACTCTACTAGGAGACCCACTTCCTATTATTCCTTTATATATTGTTTGCATTCTAGGAAACATGCTTCCCGTCCCAATCATTTTCTTCTTTGCCAGAAAAGTCCTACTATGGGGAGCAAACAAAAAATTTATCGGAAAATTCTTTACTTTTTGCTTAGAAAAAGGAGAAAAAGGAGGAAAAGCCTTACAAGAAAAGGCAGGTCGTGGTTTATATGTAGCCCTATTTCTTTTTGTAGGAATTCCACTTCCTGGTACAGGCGCTTGGACAGGAACTCTTGCTGCAAGCTTTCTAGATATGGACTTCAAAAAAAGCGTTATCGCAGTTATGGCAGGGGGTATTTTAGCAGGAATTATTATGGGTCTTGCCTCTGTTGGAGTATTCGGTGCTTTAGGTGCCGTTTTTGGACATTAATATCGGTAAAATTAAAATAGAACGCTAAAAACTACTTTACATACATAAAAAACTTTGAATAGAACTGTTAAAAATTCTATTCAAAGTTTTTATTATACTTCTCTACATTTTACAACTAATCTTTCTGTTCCATAATTAGTACAAGTAATTAATGTTAACTCTCTTTTTGCATTCTCTCTACAATATTTTTGACTAGTACATCTTGTATCTGTTGGCTTTACAACATATCGATTATACACTTTGTATTTTACGGTTCTACCAGATAAGTCTTGTAACTCTACAACATCACCATTTTCTAATTCTGATAAACGTCCAAACATTTTACCATTTCTATAATTATGACCTACTATACAATAGTTTCCAATTTCGTTTGGGTTTGGTCCAAAATATTTGTTAACTGAAATTTCTAATAAATCGTCTGATGTTTCCGTTAATACTGGATAACTAATATCAATACTTGGAATACTTACTACAGCTTCTGTTGAATACTTTGTTCCATCAGTTGCTGTATATGTATTTGTTGTAATTTGCGTATTTTCTGCTATTGTATCATCTGCTTTATTTGCTTCTTCTTCCCCTAACACAATAATTAGTGTAGAATCATCTTCTTCCTCTTGCTTAATTGTATTATCTGTCTGAACTTCTGCAAGCACTTCTCTTGATAATTGTTCATTTTTGTTTCGATCATATTCTGCATAAATGTAATAAGAAGATAAAATGCAGACCAAAAAAACAGATAAAAAGAATTCTATTCGAAATAGTCTCTTTTTTCTTCTCAGTTCTGGTGTTATATATAGTTTTTCACTAACTAGAATCTGATTCATCTATTCCTCCCATTACATCATATATATTTATTATAGCATACTTTTATCACTTTTTAAATACTTTTTTTCACACTTCTAGCTATTTACTTAGCATATTTGTAATTTCAGCAAACTGCTGTATTGTTAAACTTTCTCCTCTTACATTTTCTGGCAACTCCAGTGTTTCTAATATTTGTTTTCCTTCCTCTTTATTGCTAACAATTCCTCCATTTAATAACCCATTTAGTAATGTCTTTCTTCTTTGCATAAAACTTGCTTTAATTACCTTAAAAAATAGTACTTCATCTTTTAAATTTAATATAGACTCTTCTCTAATATTTAGATGAATCACTGCTGAATCCACCTCTGGAGATGGAATGAAGTTATCTTTCGAAACAAAACATACTTCTTTAGGTTCTGCATAATAATATACACTATATGTAATTGCACCTGAATATTTTTCTCCAGGTACAGCTGTAATTCTGTCTGCTACTTCTTTTTGTACCATCACTGTAATACTTTCTACTTTTAATTTATCCTCTAATAATTTCATAATAATAGGGGTTGTAATATAATAGGGTAAGTTTGCTACTATTTTTACATGGCTATATTGTTCCTTATTGGCAGAAATTAATTGTTTTAAGTCTACTTTTAAGACATCATTATGAAGTAATTCAAAATTGTCATATATTCTGAATCTATCTGTTAATATTTTTAACATTCTGTCATCTAATTCAATGGCAACTACTTTGCCTGCTTTTTCTAAAAGTCTTGCTGTTAATGTTCCTAAACCTGGTCCTATTTCAATGACTAAATCTTCTTTACTTACTTGCGCTGAATTAACAATTTGCGCCACGATTTCATCATCTATCAAAAAGTTTTGTCCCAAACTTTTATTAGCTGTAATTCCATATTTTTTCATTAAAAATTTTGTTTCTTGTAATACGCTTTCCATGAATTCCTCCTCTTTTTCATAAAAAAGCGGGGCAGTTTAATTTCTTTGTGACTGCCCTGCCTTTATTTATTCATCTATCTCTTTTTGTAGGGTTACTCCAACAACGGTTCCTTCTTCTACTGACGTTCCTGCTGCTATATCTTGGCTAACAATAATGCCACTTCCATTTATTCTTATATTCAAATTTTTCTCCTTTAGAGCTGCCTTGGCTTCTGATATTGTTTTTCCATTTAGCTTTGGTACAGTTTGAGATACTTTTGTATCATTTCCTTTTGTATATAAAAGAACAGTTGCTCCTGACACAAGTTTTGTGCCTGCCTTTGGCGTTTGTTCTGTTACTAAATCTTCTTCTTCGCCAGATATTTTGCAGTTAAATCCTGCTTTTTCAATTATCTTTTTAGCTTCTGCTACTGTTTTATTTTTTACATTTGGCAAATCTTTTGTATCATTTTTGTTTGTATTTCCACTAACTTCTGAAGGAATTCCCAAATATGGTAATACTTCTGTTAATATTTGTGATACTACTGGAGCTGCTACTCTACTTCCATGATAACTCTTTCCTTTTGGTCCATATAATGTTAACAATACCACTACTTCTGGACTTTCTACTGGTGAAATTGCTGCAAAAGATGCTACATATTTTTTATCTTTATCCGAATCGTCTGGCTCTGATGTCCCTGTTTTTCCTGCTACACTATATCCTTTTACAGTTGCATATCTACCTGTTCCATTTGTTACAACAGATTCTAGCATATCTAATAAGCTATTGGCTGTTTCTTTTGAAATAACTTGTTTTTGCTTTACAGGTTCGATTGTTGTAACTGCGCCTGTATCTGTATTTTTAATTTCTTTTACAATTCTTGGTCCGCATCAAAACACCACCATTTGCAACAGAAGAAACTGCTGTAATCATTTGTAGTGGAGTCACTCTAAATCTTTGTCCAAATGACATTGTAGCTAATTCTACAGGTCCTACATCATTTAAATCCCAAAAATATCCAGAACGTTCTCCAATGCTTGCAAAATTAGTCGTTTTAAAAAATCCAAATGCATCATAGTATCGATATAATGTTGCTGCTCCTATTTTCTTTCCTAGTTGAATAAACGCTGGATTGCAAGAGTTTCTTAATGCATCTCTTAAACTTTGTGGTCCATGTCCTGAAGTATCTGAACAATCAATTTGTATTCCTGATACTTCTTCATATCCTTTACAACTAAATACGTTTTTCTTATCAGCAGTTGCAAGATTTTCCTCTAATGCCGCCGCTGCTGTAATAATTTTAAAAACAGAACCTGGTTCATACGTAGATGTAATTGCTCTATTATTCCATATAGTTTGTAATGTATTACTTTGATCTTCTGAACTTAATTTTTTCCAGTCTTTTGATGTAATATTCGTTGGTGTAAATGGAGTATTTAAGTTATAGTCCGGATATGTTGCCATTGCCAAAATATCTCCATTTGATGGATTCATAATAATAACATTTCCACCATCTTGGCATTTGTTTTCTTGGCAAGCTTGTTTTAAATATCTTTCTGCAATGGATTGAATATTAGCATCAATTGTAAGTGTAATATCATTACCATTTTGTGCTGCTATATATGTTTGTTCTTGGTCTGGTATTAAGTCTTGAACTGCATCTTGTGATGATATAATTTTTCCTGGTGTTCCTGTTAAAACATCATCCCATTTTGCTTCTAGCCCTTCTAACCCTTGATTATCTGTTCCGCAAAATCCAATTAAATTAGACGCTAAGTTATTATATGGATAATATCTTTTTGTATCTTCATCAATATTAATTCCTGCATATATTTCTGTTTCTTCCATCCATTCTTTTAACTTGTCTATTTTATCTTTTTCTACTTTTCGTGCAATTGTTTCAACAGAGGAAGTTTCACTTGATACTTTTTTTAAAGTCTCTTTATAGTCTAACTCAAAAATATCTGATAAAGCTTTTGCCACTTTTTCTTTTAATGCTTGTGTCTTTATTTTTGCTACTTCTTCATCTTTATTGTTTACTATAATTCTACTAGGATTAATACTAACCGTATCTACTTGAGCACTTCTGGCTAGTGCTTTACCTGTTGCATCGTAAATTGTTCCTCTTTTTGGACTAATAATTCTGTTTGTGGTTAGCTGATTATGCATTGCTTCTTTTAAGTCTGCTCCTTGCACAATTTGTAGCCATCCTAAACGAATAATTAACAATAGTAGAACCGCAAAGAACAGTAGCATAATTAGTTGCAATCTTTTCGATCGACTAGCCGTTTTGTTACCTTGGTTTGCCTCTGCTTGTTTCGTTTTATGACTTATGTTTGTATGATAATTTCTTTTTTGTTTTTGATTATTGTTTTTTGCCATTTGTTCACCTTTTCTTTCGTCCTAAATCTCTATTATATTTTAACAATGTCCGTCCAAAAAATCAATAAAATTACAATAAATTCACAAATAAAAGAATAAGTGCTCAAAGGTTTATTTCCTTTAAGCACTTGTTTCATCTATCCATTAAATATTTGGTCAAATTCTTCGCCGTCAATCTTTTCTTTTTCAAGTAAGACACCTGCTACACTATGAAGTTTATCTACGTGTTCTCTTAAAATCTCTTCTGCTTTTTGATAAGCAAAATCAATAATACTCTTTACTTCTTCATCTACCATACTTGCTGTCTCTTCTGAATATTCTTTGCTTTGTGCAATATCTCTTCCTAAGAAAACTTCCTCTTGATTTTGTCCTAATGTAATCGTTCCTACTCTTTCACTCATACCATATTTGGTTACCATATTTCTTGCAATCTTAGTTGCTCTTTCAATATCATTGCTTGCCCCTGTTGATATATCATCTAATATTAAATGTTCTGCTACTCTACCACCTAATAGAGATATGATATTTTCTACCATTTCTGTTCTAGACATAAATGACTTATCTTCTGTTGGACGATACATCGTATAACCACCAGCCATACCTCTAGGCACAATTGAAATTTGATGTACTGGATCTTGTGTTGGTAAAAATCTACTAACAACCGCATGACCTGCTTCATGGTAAGCAACTAATTTTTGTTCTTTTTCGCTTCTTACTCTTGTTCTTTTTTCTGGTCCCATTGTTACTTTTACCATGGCATCTTCTATTTCAGCCATTCCAATTTCTTTTATATTTCTTCTAGCAGCAAGAAGTGCTGCTTCATTTAATACATTTTCTAAGTCTGCTCCTGAAAAACCTGAAGTGTTTCTTGCAATTGTTTTTAAATCTACATCATCACTTAGCTTTTTCTTTCTACTATGAACTTCTAATATTTGTTCTCTTGCTTTTACATCTGGACTTGATACTACAATTTGTCTATCAAATCTTCCTGGTCTTAATAATGCTTTATCTAATACATCAGGTCTATTCGTTGCAGCTAAGACAATAACACCTTCGTTTGCTGCAAATCCATCCATTTCTACTAATAATTGATTTAATGTTTGTTCTCTTTCATCATGTCCTCCACCAAGTCCAGCACCTCTTTGACGTCCTACTGCATCAATTTCGTCAATAAAGATAATACAAGGTGATTTTCTTTTGGCTTCTTCGAATAAATCTCTTACACGTGATGCACCAACACCAACAAACATTTCAACGAAGTCTGAACCACTAATAATAAAGAATGGTACTCCTGCTTCTCCTGCAACTGCTTTTGCAAGTAATGTTTTTCCTGTACCAGGACTTCCTACAAGTAATACTCCTTTTGGTATTCTTGCTCCCATATCTGTAAACTTCTTTGGATTTTTTAAAAACTCTACAATTTCTTCTAATTCTTCTTTTTCTTCGTCTACACCTGCAACGTCTTCAAAGGTAACTTTGTTTTTATCTGTTGGGTTTAACATTCTTGCTCTACTTTTTCCAAAAGACATTGTTTTTGTTCCACCATTTGCTTGGTTACCACCATTCATAAATAATAACCAGAAAATTAGGAATATAATTAAAATTCCAAATGGAGTTAATAAACTTAAAACAAACATTAAAGGTGATTCTGATTTCTCAGTTACTTTTATGCTTCCTGTTTTCATACTTTCTTGCAAAGTATCCATTAAATTATCCATACTTGGTATATTAACTTGTTTTACCAAATTTTCATTTTTTAATTTAACTTCTGCTTTCCTGCCATCACTTGATATTTCTATTTCTTTTACAGTTCCTGCATCTATTTTTGCTACTAATTCTGAGTAAGCAAGTTTATTATTGCTACTATCAAAAATAGAAATAATTAATATAAGAAATATGACACTGATAATTAGCCAAGTTGCTAATGTTTTAATACTATTTTTCAAATTCTTCCTCCTCCTTATGAAGTTATCTATTTTTAATTAATGATTGTTATAGATAACTTATAAAAATGCTTAAAGCATTTATCGTTCTTATTTCTTCTCACAGAATATAACACATATATGTTCCATTTTCAAGCTCTTTTGTAAAACTTTTTTTGCTATATTCCTTTGTTTTCAAGGCTTACATTACGGAAAATCACATTACACGCATAAAAAAAATTTTACTTTTTTTCACAAGAATTTTTATATTTTTGTTTGGAGTTAAATATTTATTTCCAATATTATTTTTACATAGTTTTATGATATCTTCTATATGTATCTTTTCTATTCCTTGTGAACTTCCTAAAAGTTTACTAATAGTATATAAAATTAATCTTGATTTTATTACATCGTCCAGCTTATTAAATTCCTTTAAGTTAAGCACTACCATGTTTGTATCTATATTATCTCCAACAATTTGCAATTCTTTAAATAGTTTATCCACATTTTTGTGGAAATATTCATCTTCTTTTGCTGCTATTGTGGACAACCTGTTTAAACTTTCTATAATATTAGGATTAAATTCCTTTTCTATATACGGAATCAATAAGTTCCTAACTTTATTTCTTGTATAAATATTTTCAGCATTTGTTTTATCATATTTAGGATTTAATTTTTTTTCTTCACAATACGCTTCTATTTCTTTTCTTGTACATTCAATAATTGGCCTAATAAATTTTCCTTCACGTATTTTTTCTATTCCTTTTAAACCTGAAATACCGCTTCCTCTCATCAGATTCATTAATACTGTTTCAGCATTATCATTTGCATTATGTGCTGTTGCAATTTTATTAGCACCCACTTTTTGTGCTACATATTCAAAAAAAGAGTATCTTGCATTTCGACCTGCAAGTTCTGTACCAATTTTTTGCGTTTTTGCTTCTTCTTCTATATGAATCTTTTTTATATAGCACTCTGCACCTATCTTTTGGCAAAAATCCTGTACATATCTTGTTTCGCTATCTGCTTCTTCTCTTAACATATGATTGATATGCGCTACATAAATTTGTATATCAAGCTCTTTTTTCAGTTCATTTAGTACATTAAGAAGAGTCATTGAATCAGGACCTCCTGACACTCCAATAACGACTTTGTCATTTCTTTGTATTAAATTATATTTTTGTATTGTCGTTAATACTTTATCTTTTATCATTTTTCACCTCTATTTTACAAAAGTGTAAATTACCTTAAAAAAACTCACTACCGCTTGGTAGCGAGTTTTTTATTCTCTATATTTATCAATATTTGCAAATTTGGTATAACTTCCTAGCCACAAAAGCTCAACTGTTCCAGTAGAACCTGCTCTATGCTTTGCCATAATAACTTCTGCAATGTTCTTCTTTTCACTATCTTCATTATAATAATCATCTCTATATAAGAACATAACAATATCAGCATCCTGCTCAATTGCTCCTGACTCACGAAGGTCTGAAAGCATTGGTCTATGGTCTGGTCTTTGTTCTGGTGCACGAGATAATTGTGATAATGCAATGACTGGAACCCCTATCTCTTTTGCCAAAATTTTTAAGGAACGGCTAATTTCTGAAATTTCTTGTTCACGGCTTCCGCCCCTTTTATTATTTCCTTGAATTAGTTGTAAATAGTCAATAACAACTAATCCAATATTTTTTTCCATCTTTAACTTTCTACATCTCGCACGAATTTCCATAACAGAAATACCTGGTGTATCATCAATAAAAATTTGTGCTTCTGATAATTGACCTGAGGCTGCTGCAAGTTTTGCCCAATCATCATCATCAATTGTTCCTGTACGCACTTTATTGCTATCTACCATTGCTTCTGAACATAAAATTCTGTTTACTAATTGTTCTTTTGACATTTCTAAGTTAAAAATAACAACTGGTATATGGGCTCTTACTGCCGCATTTGTTGCTATATTTAAAGCAAAAGCAGATTTTCCCATAGCTGGTCTTGCTGCTACTAATACCAAATCTGATGGGTGTAATCCTGCTGTTTTGTAATCTAAATCTGCAAATCCAGTTGGTACACCTGTAACATGTTGTTTTTGGTTATATAATTGCTCTAATTGTGTAAATGTGTCTACCAATATATCTTTAATAGAGCTATATCCTGTTTGATTCTTTTTTTGTGTTACTTCAAAAATCTTCTTTTCTGCACTATCAATAATATTCTCAACTTCTTGTGTTGGGTCATATCCTAATGTAATTAGTTCATTGGCAGTCTTAATTAAACTCCTAAGTGTTGATTTTTCTTCTACGATTTTAATGTATTGAATTACATTTGCTGTTGTTGGAACTTTATCTGGAAGTGCTGCAATATATTCTAGACCACCTACTGCTTCTAGCTTTCCCATAGCTGATAGTTCCGCCCTTAATGTAATAATATCAATTGGCTCACTTCTATTATATAAATTTAAAATAGCAGAATAAATTGCTTTATTATCTTCTCTATAAAAATCATTTTCTTTTAGGGTTTCTATCGCAGCCAATACAGCATCTTTGTCTGTAAGCATGCTTCCAATAACTGCTTGCTCCGCTTCTGTATCATTTGGTGGTATTTTTCCTAATTCCATTTTATTAGTTCCTTTCTGTTAATAGAAATGAGATATTAGGACATACCTATCATCTCTATCAACTCTTTTCTACTTTATACGAATGCCAAAAGCCACGTTTCTATTGGCATTTAGCCACTAATTACTTCTACCTTTAAAACTCCAACAATTCCTTCATATAACTTCACATTAACTTGAGTACTTCCTAAATTCTTAATGGGTTCTTTTACTTCTATTTTCTTTTTATCTATTTCCATTTGATATTGGCTTTTTAAATTCTCTGAAATTTCCTTTGGAGTAACTCCTCCAAAAATCTTTCCATTTTCTCCTGCTTTTACTTTTATCTTTAGTAATATATTTTTTAATTTTTTTGCCATTTCTTCGGCTGCTTGCTTTTCTAAATCCTTTTTGTATTGATTGGCATCTTTTTTATTATTTAATTTACTCATATTTTCACTATTTGCTTCTACTGCTAATTTTCTTGGTAATAAGAAATTTCTAGCATATCCATCACTTGCATTAATTACTTCATCTTTCTTCCCAACACCTTTAATATTATCTAATAATATTACTTTCATATCTTTCCTCCTCTTTACCATATCAAGAGCCATTCACCATATGACAACTTTGTCATGTTAAGGACAGTCCCTAACATGACATTAAGTAGTTATCAATGTGTTTGATTAGTTCTTGTTTTACTTCTTCTACATTCATACCTTCAACTTGTGCTCCTGCTAATGTGATGTGTCCTCCACCACCTAGTTTTTCTAGGATAACTTGAACATTAATATCTCCTATAGAGCGTCCGCTAATACATACCTTTTCTCCTAATTTTCCTATTACAAAAGACGCTGTGATATTATTAATTGTTAAAAGCTCATCTGCTGCTTTTGCACACACAACATTGGCATTTTTATCTTCTTCTGAATATATGCTAATAGCAATGCTGTCATGAACAGTTTCTGCATTTCCTACAATGGTAGAAATTTTGTGATATGTTTTTAAATCACTTTGGAACCATTTTTTTACTTTGATGATGTCTACTCCGCACTTTCTTAAATATGCTGCTGCTTCAAAGGTTCTTACTCCTGTTTTAAATGTAAATGCCTTTGTATCCATCATAATTCCTGCATACAATGCTTCTGCTTCGAATTCGGTTAATTCTACATTTGCTTCTGTATATTCTATAATTTCTGTTACAAGTTCTGCTGTTGATGATGCATATACTTCTTGGAAAGTAAGTGTCGCATTTTCAATATAGTCTGTACTTCTTCTATGGTGGTCAATTACCACGATTTTTTGTGTCTTATTTAATAATTCTGACATTTCTACATATGTTTGCTTATGTGTATCAACAACTACTAATAATGTTTCGTCACTTATTCTTGAAATTGCTTCATTTTTTCCAATAACTACTCCATTGTATTCTTCATATTCTGATATACTTTCCATAAAATCTTCTAAGCCATTACTATAGTTTTCACTAGCAATGAAAGCTTCTTTACCAAGTGTTTTTGCTAGTTTGTAAATTCCGATTGCAGATCCCATACAGTCTATATCTGGGTTATTATGCCCTGTAATAATAACATCTTTTGCATTTGTAATTAGTTCTTCTAAAGCATGTGAGACAATTCTCGCTTTTACTTTTGTCCTTTTTTCTAGTTCTTGCGTTCTTCCTCCAAAGAAATAGTATTTTTCATTTTCTCTAACAACTGCTTGATCTCCCCCACGTCCTAATACAATGTCTAATGTTGCTCCAGCAGATTTATATTTTTCGTAATTTGTTTTTCCTTCATTCGATATTGCTATGCTTAGTGTAAATTGCATTTTTTCAAAAAGTTTCTCATCTTTTACTGTATCTAATATCTCGAATTTTTTTTCTTCTATTTGTTTTAAATCCTTTTTCTCAAAAATACATACAAAGGTATCTCTGTCTGATTTTAATACTAGTCCATTAAATTCAGAGGCCCAATCATAAATACTTTTCTCTATTTTAGCAATCATTTGTGGTTTTTCTTCGTCTTGTATTCTTTGAATTACTTCATCATAATTGTCTATCATAATGATTCCAATATAGTTGTCTGCTTCTTCTACTTTTTTTTCTAAATTTACTAATTTTGTATTGTCCATAAAGTAAATTGTAATGACATATTCATCTTTTAATGGTGTGTATTCCCCATAAATTTTATATATCTTTTTGTCAATCTCTACTTCGTCTACAATTTTTTCTTTTTTGTCATTATTTTTTATTTCTGCTTTGACGTCTTTTAAAATTTCATTCAAATAATTATTAATATCTATGTTCGCAAACTCTTCATTAAACTTTGTGTTTCTAAATATTAAATTCCCGTTTGTTTCTGCTATTACTAATGGGAATGGTGAATTAACCAACGCTATTTTGGCAACTTTGTCTAAACTAAAAGTCAGATTTTTAATATGTTCTGTTAATTCTTCTTTTCCTTTATTGTTTGTCCAATAGGCATACCCAACAATTAATGCATATATGATAATTGATGGTATTAGGTAGCCTATATGATAGGCACAAATAATTATCATTAATATGGCAATAATTGCTAAATATACTTTTGTTTTGGAAATTATCTTTTCAAATATCTTTTTATTATGATACACGGTAACCCCTTCATTCTGGCGCAAATTCGCCCTTTTTATTCATATTATATTGTACTATCCTTAAGACTTTTTGTCAAGTTCGCAAATACTTTATGTTTAACCCTTTGGTTAAATACAAACACCTTTTATAATATTGGTAATCTTTTCCATATTCTGATATGATTATTTTATAATATTGGTAGGTTTCGAGAGAAATATGGAGAAATACAGAGAAAAAAGGAGAAAATGGGGGTTAATATGCAAGAAATCTTTGTAAAACGTCTAATTGAACTAATGGAAGTAAATAACATGACTCAAGTAGAATTAGCAAATAAAATTGGCACAACAAATGTTACTATTTCAAGGTATATCAGTGGTGAAAGAAGTCCTCGTATTGAAATTGCCTCTGAAATTGCCAAAGTTTTTAATGTGTCTCTTGATTATCTACTAGGTTTGCCTACTGGACACGGTAAGCGTTTTGCCCAAAATGAGTCCATTATAGAATTATATAAGATTATCAATCACTTAGGATTTTTTGATAATGAGCATAAACTATCCAAAGCACAAATTGCTTTAATCAAAAAACTGCTAGATGCGAATAAAGATTTTATTTTGCCATTAAAAAATAGCGAAGTGATGAATAAAGCAAGTAATGAATAAAAAATGAGGAGTATACTTTTATTGTAAGCATACTCCTTATTTTTTAATCTATAACTGCTTCGTCAATTGTAGTTTCTGGTCTTTCATCTACTATTTCTTCCTCTTGTGGCTCTGGTTCTTTTTCTGTGTTTATATGAATATTTTTATACATATTTAAACCAGTTCCTGCTGGAATTAATTTACCAATAATAACATTTTCTTTTAATCCAATTAATTCGTCTACTTTTCCTTTTACTGCTGCTTCGGTTAATACTCTTGTTGTTTCTTGGAATGATGCAGCTGATAAGAAACTTTCTGTTGCAAGAGAAGCTTTTGTAATACCAAGTAGTACTCTTTTATATGTAGCTGGTCTTCCACCTTCTTCTGTTACTCTTTCATTTTCTGCTTCTACATCATAAATATCTACTAATGAACCTGCAAATAGACTTGTATCTCCATTATCCTCTACTCTTACTTTTTTAAGCATTTGTCTTCCAATTACTTCAATGTGCTTATCGTTAATATCAACACCTTGGTTTCTATAAACTTTTTGTACTTCTTGAATTAGATATTGGTAAACGCCTTCTGCACCGTTAATTGCCAAAATTTCATTAGGATTAATAGAACCTTCTGTAATTGGCTGTCCAGCTCTAACAATGTCACCTTCTCTAACACGTAATTTTGAACCAAATGGTATTGTATATGATTTTGCATCGTCTTTTGCAGTAATAGTAACCACTTTATTGGTTTTGTCTTCTGAAATTTTAACACTACCATCAATTTCAGATACAATTGCTAATCCCTTTGGTTTTCTTGCTTCAAATAGTTCTTCAACCCTTGGAAGACCTTGTGTAATATCAGCAACACCGGCAACACCACCAGAGTGAATTGTTCTCATTGTAAGCTGTGTACCAGGTTCACCAATTGATTGTGCTGCTATAATACCAACAGATTCACCTATATTTGCTTCTTCACGAGTTGCT
Organism: uncultured Clostridia bacterium; assembly: GCA_949747775.1. Classification (GTDB taxonomy): domain Bacteria; phylum Bacillota; class Clostridia; order TANB77; family CAG-508; genus CALXVA01. Next base: position 13,992 of record CATKGX010000125.1, read on the forward strand.
AAGCCCATACCATAACATTTTGCACATACACCGTGTTTTGTTCTACATCCAAGAACTGAACGTACTTGTACTCTTTCAATTCCTGCTTCTACTATTTTTTCAGCAATATTTTCTGTAATTAATGTTTCTGTATCTACAATAATTTCTTTTGTTTCTGGATGTATAATGTTTTCTAATGGATATCTACCAATTAATCTTTCAATCATTTTTTCTACTAATTGGTTTCCATCTTTAATGTCTGCTACTTCAATTCCTTCATGTGAACCACAGTCATGTTCTCTTACAATAATATCTTGAGAAACATCAACTAATCTTCTTGTTAAATATCCAGAGTCTGCTGTTCTTAAAGCTGTATCGGCAAGACCTTTTCTTGCTCCATGGGCAGAAATAAAGTATTCTAGCGCGTCTAGTCCCTCTCTAAATGATGATGTAATTGGAATTTCGACTGTTTTACCAGTTGTACTTGCCATAAGTCCACGCATACCTGCAATTTGTCTTAATTGGTTTACATTTCCGTCTTGCTCCTGATTCTGACATCATGTATACAGGGTTTAATCTATCAAAATTTTCTTTCATTGCATCTGTAACTTTGTCTGTTGCTTTTTCCCAAATTTTGATAACTGAATTATATCTTTCTCCATCTGTAATTAAACCACGTTTATATTGTTTTAATACTGCATTTACTTCACCGTTTGCATCTTCTAGAATTTGTGCTTTTGCTGGTGGTACTTTAACATCATCTACAGATACTGTCATACCTGCAATTGTTGAGTATTTGTATCCTGTTGATTTAATATAGTCTAGAAGCTCTGCTGTTTTGCTTAGTCCATGTACATTGATACATTTTGCAATAATCTTTCCTAAATTTTTCTTTGCTACTGTAAAGTTTAATTCAGGGTCAAACATTGTTTCTGGATTTGTTCTGTCCACAAATCCTAAATCTTGTGGAATTCCTTCGTTATAAATTAATCTACCTACAGTTGTTTCCACTTTTTTCGTTTTTATTTCTCCATCGATTTCTTTTGAAATTCTAACAGATATTTTGGCATGCATTCCTAATTGTTTATTTACATATGCCATTACTGCTTCATCTGGAGATGTGAAGTAAGTACCTTCTCCTGGTTCTCCTTCTACTTCCATTGTTAAATAGTATGCACCTAAAATCATATCTTGTGTTGGTACTGTAACTGGTTTGCCATCTTGTGGTTTTAACAAGTTATTTACTGATAGCATTAAGTATCTTGCTTCTGCTTGTGCTTCAGGTGATAATGGAACGTGAATTGCCATTTGGTCACCGTCGAAATCAGCATTGAATGCTGTACAAACTAATGGGTGAAGTTTAATTGCTCTACCTTCTACAAGTACTGGTTCGAATGCTTGAATACCTAATCTATGTAGTGTTGGAGCACGGTTTAGCATTACTGGATGGTCTTTTATAACTTCTTCTAGTATATCCCATACTTCTGGTTTTAGTTTTTCTACCATTCTTTTTGCATTTTTAATATTGTGTGCTAAACCACGTTTTACAAGTTCTTTCATAACAAAGGGTTTAAAGAACTCTACTGCCATTTCTTTTGGTAAACCACATTGATATATTTTTAGTTCTGGTCCTACTACGATAACAGAACGTCCTGAATAGTCTACACGTTTTCCAAGTAAGTTTTGACGGAA
>CATKGX010000126.1 GCA_949747775.1 uncultured Clostridia bacterium
CTTCTATAATATAATACAAATTAATCCGCCACTGCCTTCATTTACAATTCTTTCTAATGTTTCTTGCAATTTTCCTTGTGCATCTTCAGGCATTCTAGATAATTTATTTTGTAATCCTTCATTAACAAGTTCGTGTAAGTTTTTTCCAAAGATATTAGATTCCCAAATTTTCTCTGGGTCACTTTCAAATTCTGAAAGTAAATAGTTAACTAATTCTTCAGACTGTTTTTCACTGCCAACTAATGGAGAAACCTCTGTTTCAATTTCAGCTTTTATTAAGTGAATTGATGGAGCTTTCGCTTTTAGTTTTACGCCGAATCGTGAACCTTGTTTTACAATTTCAGGCTCATCTAAAATAAGTTCTTCCATAGAAGGTGTTACAATTCCATATCCAGTAGCTTTTACTTGTTCTAAGGCACAAGCAACTTTATCATATTCTTTCTTAGTATTTGCCAGAGAAGTAATTGTAGAAAATAAATCACCTTCATTTACAATTTCAACTCCAGAAATCTCAGTAAGTACCTTATAAAATAACTCATCCATTAAATTAATAGATACATTAACACTGCCATCACCAAGTCGGACTTCATCAAGAATTGTTTTCGTAATAATTTGTGTATTTTGCAATTTGCTAATGCTACCATCCACTTGTTTTAAAATTTTAACATCTTTAAAAGCAGCTTTAATTTCATTAAATAATTCTTCTTTTAACCAGTGAGAATCATCTAAGCCATCTACCCACTTTGGAAAATTAATATTCATTCTCTCAATTGGAAATTCATATAAAATTCTTCCAAAAATATCGTTAATATCTTCCATATCTAAACGAGAGCAGTTCGTTGGAATAACAGAGCAATCATATTTGTCTTCTAACTTTTGGGCTAAAGATTTTGTTTCATCTGCAAAAGGATCATCTGAATTTAGAACAATAACAAATGGCTTATTAAGCTCCTTTAGCTCTTTTACGACTCTTTCTTCGGCATCTATGTAATCTTCTCTTGGAATATCGGTAATGCTACCATCTGTTGTTACTAAAATACCAATAGTAGAATGTTCTTGGATTACTTTTTTGGTTCCAATTTCAGCAGCTTGTTCAAAAGGTATTTCTTCGTCAAACCAAGGCGTTTTTACCATTCTAGGCATATCATCTTCTAAATATCCAATAGCATTATTTACTAAATACCCAACACAGTCTACTAGACGAGTTTTTAATTTTAAATTTTCTCCAACGGTAATTTCAACTGCTTCATTAGGAATAAATTTGGGTTCGGTTGTCATAATTGTTCTTCCACCAGCGCTTTGAGGTAGTTCATCTCTTGCACGCTGCTTTTTGTATTCGTTATCAATATTGGGAATAACGAGTAAATCCATAAATTTTTTGATAAAAGTAGATTTACCGTGTACGGACTGGACCAACCACACCAACGTAAATATCTCCTTGTGTACGATTCGCTATATCTTGATATAATTTTAAATTTTCATCCATATTAACTAATTAACCCCCTTAAAAAATGTTTGTACTAAAACTTTATTTAATGTATATTAGTTAAATTCTTTCATTATGCCTAAATTCATAAAATATTTGCTAAATTTTTTATGGTGTGATAAAATGAAAGCAATTTATTAAGAATATGAATAAGATATTGGTAATAATAGAAATTTAATAGAACAATTTATTGTTCAAATGGAGGTTTAAAATGGAAAATGATATTATGGCGATTATGCTTGCAGCAGGCAAAGGAACAAGAATGAAATCAAAGAAATCAAAATTGGTACAAAAAATTTATGGAAAAGAAGTAGTAAAAAGAGCTGTACAAAATGCAAAAAAAGCTGGAGTAAATAATATTGTAGCAGTAGTAGGATATATGAAAGAAGAAGTAATGGCAGTACTTGGAAATGAAGTACAATATGCTGTTCAAGATGAAATGTTAGGAACAGGTCATGCAGTAATGCAAGCAGCAAATTATTTAGAAGGGAAAAAGGGAAAAGTATTAGTTTTAAATGGGGATGTTCCTATTTTAAGACCAGAAACAATTAATCGTTTATTAAATAAAAGTATAGAAAATAAAGAATGTGCCACACTATTAACAGCAATTTATGATAATCCAACAGGTTATGGAAGAATTGTAAGAGACGAAGGAGGAAATATAGAAGCAATTGTAGAAGAAAAGGACACAACTCCTGAACAAAAGAAAATTAAAGAAATTAATGCAGGAATTTATTGTTTTGATATAGAGGCATTACTTGCAGCTTTGAAAGAAATTAAGCCAAATAACGCACAAGGAGAATACTATATTACAGATGTAATTGGTATTATGAATGAAAAAGGACTAAAAACTGGAGCTGTTATTGTAGAAGATAATACAGAAATTTTAGGAGTTAACGATAGAGTACAATTAGAAATGCTAACAAAAGTGTTACAAATGCGTATTAATACAGAACATATGAAAAAAGGTGTTACAATAGAAGATATTAATACAACATATATTTATGATGATGTAGAAATAGGAATGGATACAACAATTCATCCGAATACTACTATTAAATCAGAAGTTATAATAGGGGAAGACTGTGAAATTGGACCAAATGCATATATTCGTGAAGGATGTAAATTAGCCAATAAAGTAAAAATAGGTAGTTTTGTAGAAATTAAAAAAGCAATTATAGGAGAAGGAAGCAAAGTACCACATTTATCATATATGGGAGATTGTGAAATAGGAGAAAAATGCAATATTGGTTGCGGAACCATTACATGCAATTATGATGGACTACATAAAAGCAAAACAGTAATTGGAAATCATTCATTTATTGGTTCAAATACAAACTTAGTGGCACCAGTAACACTTGGGGATGAAACATTTATTGCAGCAGGTTCTACAATAACAGAAGATGTTCCAGCATATGCATTGGCAATTGCAAGACAACGCCAAACGAATAAAGAAGAATGGAATAAGAAATAAGAGATAAACAAAAATAAATGGGAAAAAAGAGTAATCTTCTTTCCCATTTATATAAAGAAAGGAAAAAGAATGAAATATAGTATAGCAATATACTTTCTATTATTTATCACATATTCAATAGCAGGATGGATTATGGAAGTAACGTGTAAATCAATAGAAGCAAAAAAGTTTATTAATAGAGGTTTTTTAATCGGTCCATACTGTCCAATATATGGTTGTGGAGCAGTAGCTATTACTATTTTATTGCATAGATACACAAATGACTGGATCGTATTATTTTTTATGTCTATGATTGCATGTGGTATTTTAGAATATGCAACAAGCTATGTAATGGAAAAACTATTTCATGCTAGATGGTGGGATTATAGCAGAAGAAAATATAACATTAATGGGCGTATTTGTTTGGAAACCTTAATACCATTTGGCATATTAGGGTTACTAATTATGTATGTAACAAATCCATTTATTTTAAAGTATTTAACAAGACTACCACAGAACAACTTAAATATTATAGCAGGAGTACTATTTACTATTTTTATGTTAGACAGTATTATTTCACTAAAAGTAGTGTCAAATGTAAGAGTAGTTGGAACAAAGTTAAGTAAGGAAAATGGAACAATGGATAATACAGAAGAAATGACAGCCAAGGTAAAAGAAATATTACTTGGTAAATCTATTTTAAATAGAAGATTAATTCATGCATATCCAAATTTACAAGCAACATTAAAAAAGAGAAAAGAAGAAATAAAAAGAAAAACCGAAGCGGTCAAAGAAGAAATTAAGAAGAAAACAAGTAAATAGAAAAAAAGAAGAAACAATCAGGAAAACAGCAAATTGTTTCTTCTTTTTAGTTAAAATATTTCATTCTTGAAAATATCAAATATTATTTATAGTACACAAGATTAATTCTAATAAAGACTTCTTACATAAACCAATACAATAATAATAAATGAATAGGATAAAACAAATATAATAAGTATTTAATTTTATAACCTTGTTGTCCTTTATATAATTGAATTAATACAATTGGAAGAATTGTACTAATCGCTAGATAAATATATTCTATATAAAATCCATATTTCAATATTAAAATTCCATAGCGCATAGTACATAGACAAACATAGGAAATAATCATTGCCAAAGGATTTTCTTTAAATAAATAAAAAGCGAAAATAACAATAACGCCCCAAAATCCATAGTCTGTACGAAGTAAACTAGCAATATAGGCAATTAGTAGTACACAAAACATTCCCATTATTTTTTTGAGAGGAACTCCAAATAAACAAATTTCCAATTCTTTATTTTGTGTATTAATAAAGTAACGATATACAATCATAGCGAAAAGTCCCAACAATAAAGTAAAAAATATATTTAAGGAACTAGAGGAAGTAGGTAAAAATTTCTGTAAAAATAACTGAAAAGGTAATTGCGAAATAACAGCAAAAGTAAATAATCGCATAAAATATCTTTTCAAATTTTTTGTATGGATAAAGCCCTCTGAAAGCTGAAATGCGAAAATAGGAAATGCAATTCTTCCTATTAAATTCCAAAAACTAAAATGCCCTACAAAAGCATCACCAAAATGGTCACAAAACATTGCAATTAGTGCAATAATCTTTAATGTAAAACTTGTCATAAATCGATTTACTCACTCCTTATTGTTCAGTATATCCAGATTATATCATGTTATAAAATAAATTCAATAAATGTAATACAAAAAATCTTGCATTTTATATAAAATTATGTTATCATATTTTGAGTTATAAATAAAAACGATAATAAAGGACAACACAAATATATTACATACTACAGAGAGCCAATGTAGGTGAGAGTTTGGTGAAATAAGGGTATATTTGTTATCACCTTTTAGTTATTTGATTGAAATGCACAGCAAATTAAATCAAATCGTAATTCCTACGTTACAAGGAAATAGAGTGAAAAGAATGCATTAACATTCTTTTAAATTAGGTGGTACCACGGAATTTAAAAGCTGATTCGTCCTATAATATAGAACGAATCAGCTTTTTGTCGTAGTGAGGGGCAATTCGAAGAATGCCACGAACCTGGTATCCATAAAGGATGTTCCATCTACGACAAAAGTAGCATATGAGGAAGTGTTTGTAACACGACAAAAAAAGGAGGAAATAAAGATGTGTGAGAAAAAAGATTATGGAAAAACATTAAATTTACCAGAAACAGACTTTCCAATGAGAGCAAGTTTGCCAGAAAGAGAGCCAAAGGTATTAGAAGAAATCTTCGAAAATGGTTTGTATGAAAAAATATTAAAGAAAAATGAGGGGCATGATACATTTATATTACATGATGGACCTCCATATGCAAATGGGGAAATTCATGCAGGTCATGCAATGAATAAAATTTTAAAAGATACAATTGTAAGATATAAAAACATGCAAGGATTTTATAGCCCATATATACCAGGTTTTGATACACATGGTATGCCAACAGAAAAAAAAGCAATTGAAAAATTGGGGTTAGACAGAAATAAAATACCAGTAACTCAGTTTAGAGATACTTGTAAAGAATTTACAGATACCTATAAAGATATGCAAATAAAAGGATTTAAAAGATTAGGTGTTTTAGGTGAATGGCAGCACCCATATATTACATTTGACCCTAAAATGGAAGCAAGACAAATTGGTGTATTTGGAGATATGTACCAAAAAGGATATATCTATCAAGGGTTAAAGCCAGTATATTGGTGTACTGATTGTGAAACCGCTTTAGCAGAAGCTGAAATAGAATATAAAGATGTAACATCTACTTCTATTTATGTGAAATTCCCTGTAAGAGATGGAAAAGGTAAATTAGACGAGAAAGATACATTTATTGTGATTTGGACAACAACACCTTGGACACTTCCTGGAAACACAGGTATTACAATAGGTGCCGATTATGACTATAGTGTTGTAGCAGTAGAAAATGAAAAATTGGTAATTGCAACAGAACTAGTAGAAAAAGTAATGGAAACAGCAGGAATAACTGAATATAAAGAAGTAAACCAATTCAAAGGCTCAAGCTTAGAAGGGGTACTTTGCCGTCATCCATTCTTAGACCGAGATTCAAAAGTTATCATGGGAAGCGATGATACAGTAGCAGTAGAACTAACAGAAGGAACAGGAGCTGTTCACACAGCGCCAAGTTATGGTAAAGAGGACTATTTAGCAGGATTAAAAAATGGACTAGACATTATTGTAACTGTAGATGGAAAAGGGCATCAAACAGAAGGTGCAGGCCCATTTAATGGTATGTTTTATGCAAAATCAAACAAAGAAATTACAAAATGGTTAGCAGAACATGGATATTTGCTAAAAGAAAAAGAAATTTCACATTCATATCCACATTGCTGGAGATGTAAAAAGCCAGTTATCTTTAGAGCAACAGAGCAATGGTTTGCTTCAGTAGAAGGATTTAGAAAAGAAGCACTAGAAGCAATTAAAGAAGTAAAATGGCATCCAGCATGGGGAGAAGAAAGAATTTATAGCATGGTTCGTGACAGAGCAGATTGGTGTATTTCAAGACAACGTACATGGGGCGTTCCACTTCCAGTTTTCTATTGCGAAGATTGTAAAACACCATATGTAACAGAACAATCAATTACAAAAATAAAAGAAATCTTTAGCGAAAAAGGCTCAAATGCATGGTATGACATGTCAGTAGAAGAGCTATTACCAGAAGGTGCAACATGTGAAAAATGTGGTTGCACGCATTTTGCCAAAGAAACAGATATTATGGATGTATGGTTTGACTCTGGTTCAACACATCAAAGTGTGCTAGTAGAAAGAGGACTTCCATATCCAGCAGATTTATACTTAGAGGGAAATGATCAATACAGAGGATGGTTCCAATCATCACTATTAACCTCAATTGCTACAAATGGAATATCACCATATAAAGAAGTTTTAACGCATGGATTTGTTATTGATGGACAAGGAAAGAAAATGTCTAAGAGTCTAGGAAATGGTATTGCACCAGAAGATGTTGCTAATAAATTTGGAGCAGATATTCTAAGATTATGGGCATTATCATCAGACTATACAGGAGAAGTAGCTCTTTCAGATGACATTTTAAAACAAATATCAGAAGTATATAGAAAAATAAGAAATACAGCAAGATATATTTTAGGAAACACATCAGACTACCATCCAGATGAACCTGTAAAATACGAAGATTTACAAGAAATTGATAAATGGGCGTTAACAAGATTAAACAAATTAATCAAAAATTGCATACACAACTATGATAATTATAATTTTAGTGGATGTTATCAAGAAATTAATAGATTCTGTGTATCAGATATGAGCAATTTCTACTTAGATATTATTAAAGACAGATTATATACATCTAAAAAAGAATCAATAGAAAGAAGAGCTGCACAAACAACCATGTATACAATACTAGATGCTTTAGTAAAACTATTAGCACCAATGATTGTATTTACAGCAGAAGAAATATGGAAATCTATGAAACATACCAAAAATGAACAAGTAGAAAGCGTTATGCTTACAGATTTCCCAAAAGCAAATGACATGTATGATAATGAAGAATTAGCTGCAAAATGGGACAAAATATTAAGACTAAAAGACGTTGTAGCAAAAGAATTAGAAAATGCAAGAGCAGAAAAGAGAATAGGACATTCTTTAAATGCAAAAGTAACCATATCAGCAAAACAGGTTGAATATGAATTCTTAAAGGATAATGAAGAATTACTAAGAACAGTATTTATTATTTCAGATTTAGAAATTCTACAAGCAGATACTGATTTAACTGTAACAGTAGAACAAGCAAAAGGTGAAAAATGTGAAAGATGCTGGATGTATTCAGAAACAGTAGGAAAGGATAAAGAGAATCCTACAATTTGTCACAGATGTAGTGAAGCAATTCACAATTAAAACATGAATGCTATTATGCAGGACAAATCCTACTTAGGTTGTTCAAAAGCATTATTAATAGAAAAAATAAGTAGCAAGTACAAAACAAAATAAAAGAAAGGAAATGCACTAAAATGAAAGTATCAGATTTTAACTATAACTTACCAGAAGAATTAATCGCCCAAGTACCAATCAAAGATAGGGCAGCTTCAAAACTAATGGTACTACATAGAAATACTGAAACAATAGAACATAAAACTTTTAAAGATATTATAGACTACTTACAACCAGGAGACTGCTTAGTAAGAAATAATACAAAGGTAATACCTGCAAGACTATATGGTACTAAAGAAGAAACAGGTGCAAATGTTGAGTTTTTGTTATTAAATAGAATAGAAGGCGACATTTGGGAAGTTATGGTAAGACCTGGTAGACGTTTACAAGAAGGAGTAAGAGTAACTTTCGGAGATGGCATTTTAAAAGCAGAAATATTAGAAAAAATGAACGGAGGAAGCAGAAAGGTCAAATTTGAATATGATGGAATTTTTAATGAGATTTTGGATGAAATTGGACTTATGCCACTTCCACCATATATTCACGAAAGGCTACAAGAAAAAAATAGATATCAAACTGTATATGCGAAATATGAAGGTTCAGCAGCAGCGCCAACAGCAGGGTTACACTTTACAGACGAATTATTAGAACAAATAAAACAAAAAGGTGTTGAAATTGCAAATGTAACACTTCACGTAGGGATAGGAACATTTAGACCAGTAAAAGAAGAAAATATAGAAGATCATGATATGCATACAGAACATTTCTATATTAAACAAGAAGATGTGGATAAAATAAATAAAGCAAAGCAAGAAGGTCATCGTGTTATAGCAGTAGGAACCACATCTTGCCGAGTACTAGAGTCAGTGGCAGATGAAACAGGACAAGTAAAGCCATTAGAAGGAGATACCAATATATTTATTTATCCAGGCTATACATTTAAATGTATTGATGGACTAATTACAAATTTCCATCTTCCAGAGTCAACGTTAATTATGCTAGTATCAGCATTATCCAATAGAGAATTTATCATGAAGGCTTATGAAGAAGCAGTAAAAGAAAAATATCGCTTTTTTAGCTTTGGTGATGCAATGTTTATTAGTTAGTTTTAATAAAATAGATTGTCAAAGTGAGGGCCGTCATTAGGGACGAGCATTTTGACAACAAAAAGAAAGGAAAAAATGATGAGCAAACCAGCAATAACATATGAATTATTACATATAGATAAAAACTCAGGAGCAAGAAGAGGGGTTGTGCATACACCTCATGGAGATATACAAACTCCTGTGTTTATGCCTGTTGGTACACAGGCAACAGTTAAGTCAATGACACCAGAAGAATTAAAAGAAGAAGTAGGAGCTCAAATTATTTTATCAAATACATATCATTTATATTTAAGACCAGGACATGAATTAGTAAAGGAAGCAGGAGGTCTTCATAACTTTATGAAATGGGATAGACCAATTCTAACAGATTGTGGTGGATTTCAAGTATTTAGTTTAAGTGACCTACGAACCATTACAGAAGAAGGAGTAGAATTCAAATCCCACTTAGATGGAAGTAGACATATGTTTACACCAGAAAAAGTAATGGAAATAGAAGAAGCACTTGGAGCAGACATTATTATGTCTTTTGACGAATGTTGCCCATATCCTTCAACATATGAATATACGAAAAACTCAATGGAAAGAACCACCAGATGGGCAATAAGATGCAAAGAAGCTCATAAAAATGTGGACAAGCAAGGTCTATTTGGCATTATTCAAGGTGGATTTTATGAAGACTTAAGAAAAAAGAGTGCAGAAGACTTAATTGCTTTAGATTTTCCAGGATATGCCATTGGAGGAATTAGTGTTGGCGAACCAAAGGAAGAATATTTAAAAATGCTACACTATACAGCACCTCTTATGCCAGAAAATAAGCCAAGATATTTGATGGGAGTAGGAACACCAGACTACCTAATAGAAGCTGCACTTAGTGGAATAGATATGTGTGACTGCGTACTTCCAACAAGAATTGCAAGAAATGGTACTGCTATGACATGGAATGGAAAAGTAGTTGTAAGAAATGCAACTTATGAAAAAGATTGGGGACCACTAGACCCTGAATGTGATTGTTATACTTGTAAAAATTATACAAGAGCATATATTAGGCATTTAGTAAAAACAAATGAAATATTAGGCATTAGATTATTATCAATTCATAACCTAAGGTTCTTGACGAAACTAATGGAAAGAGTTAGAATAGAAATAGAGAATGATAATTTGTTAGAATTTAAAAAAGAATTCTACAAAAAATATGGATACACAAAAGAATAAGGGAGGTCTTTATGAATTTAATAGAGAATGAAGAATATACAAAACAAACCAAAAGAAGTAAGACAATTATGATGATTATTATTGTATTTATTGTGCTTTTACTAATACTAAGTATAGGGCTAATGTATATGATATATGATATACAAAAAAATATGGTAAAATTAACAGTTGATACAAAAAGTATTGCTAATTTTTCGGAAGATATGTTCCTTTTTGAAGGAGAGAATGTATATGTTTCAATTAAAGATTTTGCAAAACTTGTGGGATATGAAGTGTATAATGGTGACCATACATCAGAAGACACAACAAAAGGATATATACAAAATACATATGAAGAAGCTTCGTTTACATTAAATTCAGATAAACTATATAAAACATTGTTAACGAGTTCAGATAATGAATATTTTGATATAGACAGTCCAGTTAAGATGCAAAATAATAAGTTATATATGAGTTTAGATGGAATAAAAATTGCGACAAATACATCAATAGGCTATAATGCAAGCAATAAACAATTTACAGTTTATACATTACCATATTTAACAAAGTATTATACAGAACAGTTTAATGATTCTGCAGTAGGAGACGAAAAAGCAGACTTTAGTAATCAAAAAGCACTGTTATATAATATGATTGTAGTAAAAAATGCAAATGGAAATTATGGAGTTCGTAATTTAAATAAGCAAGAAATTATAGGAACAAAATATACAAGTATTAAATTTATAGAAAGCACAAAAGAATTTATTGTCACAACAGACGATAGAAAAATGGGAATTTTGTTAGCAACAGGAGATACAAAGATACAACCAAATTATGACGATATTAAACAAATTGATAAAAATTTAAATCTATATTTAGTAAAAAATAATAACAAATATGGTGTAATTAACCAAAATGGAAATATTGTTATTTTTCTAGAATATGATAAAATAGGAATTGACATAGCACAATTTACAAGTAATCAAATAAAAAATCAATATATCCTATTTGACAATTGTATTCCAGTACAAAGAGACAGAAAATGGGGATTATTTGACAAAACAGGAAAACAAATTGTACCATTAGAGTATGATGGCTTAGGATGTGTTATCGGAACACAAAGTAGTAGAACAGCCAACAATTTATTAATTATTCCAGAATATGAAGGAATTGTTGTAGAAAAAAATAAGAAATTTGGAATTATAGATTCAGTCGGTAAAAAGCTAATTGATTGTGTATTAGACTCTGTATATTCAATTACTTCATCAGGTAAGGATACATATTATATGGTACAAAATGAAACAACAGTAGAAGCAATTAATTGGTTTGAACGACATGGTATAAAACCAAAATATAATTTAGACAATAATATGGATTTAGATGAAAATCAAAATACAAATACAACAGGAAATGAAGGGACCAAAAACGAAGTAGTAAATAATACTACTAATGCAGTAGCAGAAAATACAGTAACGCAAAATACAATTTCAACCAATACAGCAACAAACGGAAATGTAGTTGCAAATTCTAATGTTTAGACAAATTAGAAAAATAAGAAAGAACCAAAATTGTGAAAACAAAGAGTTAACAGTTTTGGTTCTTTTTTGTAATAAAATACTTTTATACAAAACTGCTTAAAATGCATTTTTTTGTTCTAATCTCTAGGATGCAGAATAAATATGATAAAAATGTGTAAAAGGAGATTTCTATGGAAAATAAATTGAAAATGAACAAGAATATGATAAGAGTTATGAAAGGGAGTATATTTGCTATTGTTATATCATTAGTATTATTGCTAATTTATGCAAGTATACTAACTCATACAAATGTATCAGAAACAACAATGACTCCCGTGGTTATTACAATAGCAGGTATTAGTATTTTAATTGGTAGTTCAATTAGTAGTTTTAATATAAAAAAACAAGGAATGGTAAATGGAGCTTTGGTAGGGCTATGCTATATTTTATTTATCTATATCTTATCTAGCATACTACTTTCAGGGTTTAACATAGATGCAAAGGCAATTGCTATGATGGCTGTTGGAATAATAGCTGGAATGGTTGGAGGCATAATAGGAGTTAATTTGTAAGAAACATTTTTTGTCAAAAAATATAGAAAACTTTTTTGGGAAAATAGTTGATATTTTTAAGGTTTTAATATAAAATCATGAGAGTATAAATTTTAACAATGGAGGAAATGATGATAACAGTAGAAGATGTCAAGAACAATCCAGAAATAAAGGCATTGGTAGTAGGGGCACAAAAACAATTAAATGCACTAGGATATACAGAACATTCAGTAAGACATGTTTCCTTAGTATCTAACAGAGCAGGAAGTGTTTTAGAAACATTAGGCTATCCAGAGGAAAGAATAGAGCTTGCTAAAATAGCAGGGTATATGCATGATATTGGCAATTGTGTTAATAGAACAGACCATGCACACAATGGGGCAATTCTTGCTTATCAAATTTTAAAAGATATGGGAATGGATATAGAAAAAAGAACGGAAATTATGATGGCAATTGGAAATCATGATGAGCAAACAGGAACAGCAGTAAGTGACATATCAGCAGCATTAATTTTGGCAGATAAGTCAGATGTGCATAGAAATAGAGTAGTTAATCCAAACATATCCACTTTTGATAAACATGACAAAGTAAATTATGCAGTAACAAATGCGGATTTTAAATTAAATAAAGAAGAAAGAAAAGTAACATTAGATTTAACCATTGACACAAAGATATCGCCTGTTTTAGATTACTTTGAAATATTTATGGATAGAACAATGATGAGCAAATATGCTGCGAAATATTTAGGCATATGGTTTGAACTAATTATCAATGATACAAAATTATTATAAAAAACAAAATAGAGTATGGAGGAACAAAAAAGTGAAACTAGATAAAAGATTAAAAATGGCAGTAATGATATTACTAATTATATTAATTTCAATAATTTCTTTTGCAGGAATTTATGTACAAGAAAAAAATAGCATGGTAAATTGTTTAAAGGAATATCAACTAGGAATGGACTTAACAGGTGCTAGAATTGCAAGTGTAGAGATTAACAAAGGAACAAAAACCATTTACTACGATAAAGAGGGAAAAGTAGTAGAAACAGAAGCAAAAGATGGTAAAAAAGAAGAAATACCAATTAACAGCCAAGATAGCTTAACCAAAGAAAACTATTTAGAAGCGAAAAAAATTGTAACAAAAAGATTAGAAGACTTTGGAGTATCAGAATATACAATCAGACAAGACGAAGCTACAGGAAAAATGGTAGTAGCACTTCCAGAAAATGCAGTTACTGATACCGCTATGCAATATATTTACACAACAGGAAAATTTACAATAGAAAATGAAAATAACGAAGTATTGCTAGACAATTCAAATATTAAGTCTGTAAAAGTAGGATATGGGACAACTGAGCAAGGAACATCTGTTAATTTAAGTATAGAATTTAAAAAAGATGCCAAAGAAAAATTAAAAGAAATTACAACTACATATGTAACAAGTAAAGATGAAGAAGGAAAAGATAACAGCAAAAAAGTTTCAATGAAACTAGATGAAACTACCTTATTTAGTACAAGCTTTAGTGAAGAAATACAAGATGGAACCTTAATTATATCAATTGGTAATGTAAGCACAAATAATAGCGAAATAAATGCAAGTATACAACAAGCACGTAACTTAGCAATATTATTAAACAATGGAGCGCTTCCAAATGCTTATACATTAGAGCAAAACAAATATGTAAAATCAGATATTCTAACAAAAGATTTACAAATAGCAGCGATTGGAATTGGTATTATTTTGATTATTGCAATTGTTGTTTTAATAATAAAATACAAGAAAAACGGATTACTAGTAGGAATTGCAAATATTGGATATATAGCTGTTTTAATGCTTTTAATTCGATATACAAATGTATTAGTAACAATATCAGGGTTATTTGGAATTGTAGCATCAATTGCATTAAATTACATCTTTAGTATGTATCTATTAAAAGAAATAGAACACGAAGAAAATGATAAAGCATATAGCAAAACAGTAATAGGAATGTTATGGGTTTTAGTGCCAGCGTTTATAACAGCAATTACATTATGTTTTAAAAATTGGATGTCAATATATAGTTTTGGAGAAATTATTTTCTGGGGAATTTTAACAATATTTGTATACAATACAATACTAACAAGAACTTTATTAGTAAATAAAAACAAATAAGAAACAATAATCGAAAGAGAGGCAAAATATGAAAAAAATAGTATATGGGGGACTAGCTTGTATTATTATTTTAGGAGCAGTAATCACCCTAACAATGGGATTAAAAGCAGATATTAGTTATCGTAAAAATGTAGAAATTAGTATTCATATAGGAAAAAAAGTTGATATAGAAGAAATAGAGCAAATTGCAAAAGAAGTATTTCCAAAAGAAACATTAAAAGTACAAGGAATTGAATTCTTTGGAGATACAGTATCCATTACAATGGATTCAAAAACAGATAAAGAATTAAAAGAAAAGCTAGAGCAACTAAACACAAAGATAAATGAAAAATATAGTTTAGAAAATACAGTAGAAAAAAATATAAGGGTTATTCATAATCCAAAAGTAAAATTATCAAGTATTATAAAACCATATATTGCACCAATTGCAATTAGTATGCTAATTATTATGCTATATGCAGTAATTAGATACAAAAAATTAGGAATGATACAAACAGCACTAACCTATTTCATTTATACATTCGTAGGAGAAGCTACCTATTTAAGCATAATTGCCATTACAAGATTTCCAATTAATAGAATGGTAGTTCCAGTAGGACTTGTGCTATATATTATGATAATAACTACTTTAAGTTTTATAAATGAAAGAAAATTAAGCCAAATGATACAAACAGAAAATAATAAAAAGAAATAGAATAAAAGAGACAAAAAAAAGACAATATTAATATGATATATTAGTATTGTTTTTTTATTATATAGGAAACATATAGACTTTGAAATTCGAGGAGTGAAAAATATGCTAAAAAGAGTAAAGAAGATGTTATATAGAAGTTTAGAAAGTAAAGAAGTAACATATAAAAAGTTGCAAGACATACTAAGAAAAGATGAGAATGCAATACTATTAGATGTTAGAAGCAAGCAGGAATTTAAAGAAGGACACCTAGAAAATGCCATTAATATTCCACTATATGACTTAGAACAGCACTTGGAGTGTTTACCAGATAAAAACTGTACAATTGTTGTATATTGTGCAAGTGGACATAGAAGTAAACAGGCCAAAGAAAAGTTGGAAAGCTTAATGTATCAAAATATTTATCAATTAAAAGATGGATTAGATGGAATGTAAAACTTACATTCCATCTATCACATTTGTAAAAAAGTAGAATAAAATATGTATATCTAACAGAAGTTTAGCAGATAATATTACATATACGAAAGGAGATTTTCTATTAATGAAATCGTATTGCATAAAAACAAACCATAAAGAAATAATTAATTATTTGCTAGACAAAATAGAAAAAATTAATTTTGATAATATATATTATTGCAACAAAGAATTTAAAATATACGAAAATGTGATTCTTCATTATGTGGGGGAAGATGTAGAAGGATTTATAAAATTTGTTTCAGAACTACTTTCTAATACAATAATAGAATTTTATGAAGAAAAAATAATGAATAGAATTATCAATACTAATTATTTTTATTTTGATGAGTATGAACGAAAAAGAATTCTTAAAAACTGTAAAGAGTTTAGTTTAGCAGAATATGAAAATAAAAAAGAAAAACTATATTTGGCAGTAGAAGAGTATGTAAAAGAAAATAAGTCACTAGTATTAGATGGAATTGTTAATTTTAGAGTAAAAGAATATGTAAAGATATTAGATAATGTAGTAGATACAGGGGTAAATCAATATATTATTGAGAAAGAATATACAGAATTTATTGATTTATTAAAAATATATGTAGAGCAATCAGAAATAGGTGTAAATCGTTTACATCTAATTTATATGAATGGAGAGTCTATCTTATTAGATGAAGAGAAAAATATAATTCCAGTATCAGATCATATTTTTAATGCTAAATATTTATCAGATATTACATTTTCGTCAAATGATTATGCTTTGAATACGCTACTTAGTTTATTGCCAGGAAAGTTAGAGATACATTTAATAGATGGGGAAGATGAGTTCATAGAAACGCTGAAGTTGATTTTTGAAGATAGAGTGTATGTTTGTAGTGAGTGTAATATTTGTAAGACTTATAAATTATTGCATGGGGTTAGTGTGTTAAATTAGAGTAATAGTAGATTATGTAGTAGATTATGCAGCAGTTTGTGTATTGGCATTCTTTTTTATTGAAGGTATTTTAAACTTTTGTGATGTAATTTGTTGTATTTTGACAAAAATTGTGATAAAATAATCTGGTCAAATTAGAAAAAGGGAAAGGAAATGATTGAAAATGAAGAGAAAAACAAAAATGATATGTGGTATAGGACCTGCTACACAAGATTGGGAAGTTTTCAAAAAGTTAGTTGAAAACGGTATGAATGTAGCACGTATTAACTTTTCACATGCAACTATGGAAGAAAGATCAAATGTAGAAAATTTGGTATACAGAGCACGTAAAGAATTAGGAGAACATGTTGGAATTTTATACGATACAAAAGGACCAGACTTAAGAACATGCGAATTTGAAAATAATGCAATTGATTTTGTATGTGGAAATACAATTCGAATTGTAAAAGAAGCTGTTATAGGAAATAAAGAAAGAATTAGCTTTAATTACCCACAAGTAATTGATAACTTAAAAGTAGGAACAGCAATTCTTTTAAATGACGGATTTGTACGTCTTGAAGTTGCTTCAGTAGAAGCAGATGGTGTAACATGTAAAATATTAGATAATGCTACATTATCAAGCCGTCGTGGAGTAAATATTCCAGGAGTAGACTTAAATATTCCATTCGTATCAGAAGATGACGAAGCAGATATTAAATATGCTTGTGAACATGATGGAGATTTCTTAGGAATTTCATTTGTATCAACTGTTGAAGATGTAAAAGCTGCAAGAGAACTATTAAAAAAATACGGAAAACCAGAAATGCAAATTTTATCAAAAATAGAAACAGCAAAAGCAATTGAAAACATAGATGCTATTATAGATGAAACAGACGGAATTATTGTAGCAAGAGGTGACTTAAGTGTTGAAGTACCTTTCATTCAAGTTCCAATTCTACAAAAAGAAATGATTAAAAAATGTCGTGAAAAAGGTAAAACATGTATTGTTGCCACAGAAATGTTAAAAAGTATGTGTAAAAATTCACGCCCTACAAAAGCAGAACTTACAGACGTATCTACAGCTGTATTTGATGGTTCAGATGCTGTATGGTTAAGTGATGAAACAACAATAGGAGATCACCCAGATTTAGCATCACAATACTTAGGAGAAATTGCTCAAACAGCTGAAGCATACTACCATGAATATGCAAGAAAATATGATGTAAAACCATCTAACGATATTTCAGACTTAATTGCACATAGTGTAGTAGAAGCAGCAAAAAGTGAAAACATCAAATTAATTGTTGCACCTACAATGAGCGGATACACAGCTCAAAAAATTAGTAACCTAAAACCAGATGCACTAATCTTAGCACTATGCCCAAGCGAAAGCGTAGCAAGAAGCCTAGTATTAAATGCAGGTGTATACTGCAAAGTAACTCAAGTATATAGCAACACAGAAGAATTAGTTGCAAGTGCAAGAGAAGAAGCTAAAAAATTCATGGAACTAAATACGGGCGACGAAATTATTATAACAGGTAATTTCCCAAACAAAGATAAATCTACAAACTTTATGAAAATAGAAAAAATATAGTTTAATAAAAAAATGCAATTAGCAATGAGGGCTAATTGCATTTTTATGTGTTAAGATATTTTTCTACTAACTAAATTCACAGGATATTACAAAAATTATGTTTGACACTAAAAAGACAGTATGATATAGTAATAGCTATAAAACAAGAGAAAAGAGGTATATAAAATGAAAAAACACGAAAGCCTTGGGGATGTACACACATGTATATTTAAAGAAAAGGGTATTACATTAATAGCACTAGTTATTACAATTATAATACTAATTATACTTGCGTCAATAAGTATAGGGGCAATAATGAATGGAGGACTTATAACAAATGCACAAGAAGCTGCTATTCAAGCTACACATGCAACCTTATACGAGAAATTACAATTAAAAGCACTAGATTATGAAGCAAGGAAAGAAATAAACGGAGATACAAATACCTTAATAGAAGAGCTAGAAAGCAAAGAATTTATAAAAAAATCTACTATAAATGAAA
>CATKGX010000127.1 GCA_949747775.1 uncultured Clostridia bacterium
GAAATTAGAATTACTTTATTAGATACGACCAGCGAAACAGTAGATACACAAACAGAACAATATACAATAAATACAGAAAACATGGCAAATAGAACAATATCATCAAGACAGGTAACATCCGTAAAACAAACAACAACCAAAAGTAGAAACCCAACGGCAAAAATAACTTATGCTAGAACATGGTTTTCAGAGCAAACCATTACTTATAACAAAAAAGAAAAAACTTATGGTGGAAATAATGTATATAATGCAAGTAATGATACGAGCTTAGCAGACGAAACACCACCTGCATCATCTTCAAATGGAGTAAGATCTTGGATAACAGGACGTACAAAAACAATTAACTCAAGTAGTAAAAGCACAAGCTATGAAGAAGGAACAAGAGGAGATGTTATAGACAGAACAGGAGAAAAAGGTTCACAAGGAATTAAAGATACAAATAACAATGGAAAAGTAGACGGAACTGAAAGAGTAGACAAAGAGTCAACTTTTATTGGATTATTAGACAACAAATTTAAAATACCAAATACAACCAGATATGTAGCAGCAGGTAGAAATATTGCAGAAAGTGCAGAATTACTATTCCGTTTACTACAAAAAGATGCGACATCACAAAACCTAGAACAATTAATGAGATATATTTTATATAAATATACAGGAAGAAATTATGGTGTTACAGAATTTAACTTTAATATGTATGACATACAAGATTTCAAAACAGTAGGTGGAGGCGGAAGCGAATTACTAAGAGAATACATTCATAGTTGGGAACATAGTACACCACCGCCAACAAATGCAGATGGAACAAAATATATTGTAGAAAGTGACATATATGGAGATAAAGCAGTAGGATATGGTGTCGATATACCATCACATGCCAATTTATTTATAGAGGCAGGGTATTCAATAGAGCCAGGAGCAGAGATAGATAAGGACTTCGTAGACGCAATCGAAAAAGAAGCAATAGACTCAAAAGTGGCTGTGGCTAAGGGGCTATCAATAGGTTCTGACTTAACTGGCTATCAAATACATGCTTTGGTTTCAAGAATGTACAATTGTGGGGAAGGTGTATTAGATTGGCAATTAGGAAGTCCAGCATTAAACTTTATTGACTCATATAATGCTTATTGGAAAGAAGAAGACGACTTTTTTGAAGAGAAAAACCAAAATGCAAACTTCTCACATCCATTATATACACAGCATATGTCATTACCTGTAACAGGAGGCGGAAACTATTATGAAGGACTTGCAAGAAGAAGAAAATCAGAATGGAGATTATTCCAAACAGGATATTATGATACATTAGACAAATGGTATTCTGGCATGGGAACAGGTGGAGTTACCACAGATGAAGAAGCAGCAGATTTGCAAAACTATATTGAAACAGAGCTAATTCATACACAAGTACATAGAGGAGGCTCATACCAAAATGGGCCATTTGCAAAATGGTGGACAGCAGGATATAATAATTTGCAACCTTTCCAATGTACATGGTGGGCAAATGGAAGAGCGTCAATGTATCTAGAACAAAATGGAAGTAAATATACCAAATACCCTACGCAATATGGAGATGGTGGAGACTATTATTCTGTTAATAAACAAAATGGATGGTTTAATTATGGAAGTGAACCAAAACCAAATTCTATCATTTCATGGACACAAGGTGGTGCATGGGGACACGTAGCTTATGTAGAAGGGGTGACCTCAGATGGTATTTATATTAGTGAAGCGGGTAATGGAACAGACTGGTATGGAGTACGTAAAATACCATTAGACGGAAGTTATGGAGGAAGCTTTACACTAAACGGATATGTATACTTAGATGAACCGCTATAGGAAGGGAGACTATAATAATAAAATTATAGAAAATAGAATATGAAGAAAATAAAATATATAATAATAGGATTAATTATTTTAGTAGCAATACTAATTGTAATTTTAGTAAACTTAAAACCAAAAATACAAAATCCAAATTATACAGAAAGTACAGGCCCACAAGATAATAAAATAAAATTAGAAAGCAATACGACAAAAGAAAAAAATGATAACATATTTTTTTCAATTGCTGATATTGTGCAAAGTGCAATAAAGAAAGAAAAACCAAATGCAATGTATTATGCACAAGCAATTTATACAATGCAAGATTACAATTATGCAACATATTATACTTATGGTTTTGTACAAGATAAAAGCAAGCTAGAGGATGCTTACTTAAAAGTAAGAGTAGATATGATAAATAATACCTTTGTAACAGAAAAATTAACAATAGAAGAATACAACAAGGCAAAAATGGGAGAAATTACCCAAAGTGAACAAACGAAAATACCAAGTAATGGGAACAACCAATATGAAATAAAAAGTCCTACATCAAGAGGGATAGCACAAAGATATATTGCAGATTATATCTTAAAATTAAATAACAGACCAGACATGGCTTTTGAATTACTAGAGGAGAACTATAAAAATAAAAACTTTAAAACGATAGAAGAATTTAAACAATACATACAAAAAAACAAAGAAAGATTTGACAATATTCAAATAGAAACAGCAAAATGTGAAGTAAAAGAAGATTCACTAGAATATACAATACTAGACGAAAAAGGAAACTATTATAAAATAATTGTATATAACGCATTAAACTATAATATTGTTTTAGAACAAGAAGTCTAAAAATAGATGAGGAGAAAATAAATGAATTTAAAAAAAATCATCATCATATTAGTGATATTATTATTGATTAGTATTGGAGCTATGGTAGTTATCATAGGATTAAACAACAAAACAGTAACCGATGGCAATATTCAGTCCAATACAGTGCCAGAAGTGCCAAATCAAACAGAAAAACAAGACACTAGCTTAAAGGTAGAAAATGATTGCAATCGTTTTTATGCAGTAAAAGGATGCGTAGAAAAGTTCTACACATATTATGGAACAATGTATCAATCACAAGACAATAACAGTCTAATGCCAGAAGAAGTAAAAGCAAAGCAAGCAGAGAACAAACAAAAACATGCAGAGTCATTATACCAAATGCTAGCACCTGAATATATAAGTTTTAGTGGAATTACAAAAGAAAATATCATCAGTAAATTGCCTAAAATGGAAATTCCAGTTATAAATATTACGAATATGTATGTAAGTGAAAAAACAGCAAATGTATTTGTGTATATTGTCAGCGGAACATTAAGAGGAAGACAAAATGGAGAACTTCAAAATTTCCAAGTCATGTTAGAAGTAGATAAAATAAATAAAACATTTAGAATATATTTACAAGACTATATTCGCGAAAAATACAAAAACATAAAACTAGGAAATGAAATTGAAATACAAGTACCAAGTGGCATTGAAAAAAACACATATAATAGCTATGATGCAAAAAACATACTAGAAGAAACGTATGTACAAGACTTATTCAAAAAGTGGAAAGAAGAAGTTTTGTATCAATCAGAACTTGCCTATAAGCATATTGATGCAGAATATAAAAATAAAAAATTTAGTACAATTGAAAAATTCCAAGCATATCGAAAAAATAATCTAAGAAAATATGTCATTATGGAATTAGACAAATATCAGAAAACACAAAAAGATGGTTATACACAATATGCTTGCATAGACAAAGCAGGAAATTATTATATTTTTAAAGAAACAAGTATTATGAATTATACAATGCTTTTAGATACATATACAGTAGATCAGCCAGAATTTATTGAAAAATATGAAAAAATGACAGAAAACCAAAAAGTGCAGGCAAATATCCAAAAAGTATTTGATGCGATTAATCTAGGAGACTATGAATATATGTATAATAAATTAGATCAAACATTTAAAAATACATATTTCAAAACTCAAACAGAATTTGAAAACTATATAAAGAAAAACTTCTTTAGTAACAATAGTATAGGATATAGAGATTACCAAAAAAATGAGGAAATATACTTATACAATATTCAAATTTCAAACAAGCAAGGAGTAGGAACAATTCAGAAAAAAGTAGTAATGCAACTAAAAGAAGGAACAGATTTTGTAATGTCATTTAATGTAGAATAAGAAAACCAAGGACAAATAATAAAATAATTATTTGTCCTTGACTGTTTTAGCAAAACCCATTACAATAAAGAAGGAAGGAATGATAGTCTTATGAAAGCAGAAAAAAAAGAACAAGTTTTAGAAACAATGTCAGGCATTTATAACCAAGTAGGAAGCAGTCTAGATGCAAAATCTCAAAAACAAGGAAGTATCGCATATTATCAGGATTTTAACTTTAAAGGAAGCAAATTAGGGATAGAAAATGTGTATATTGTGGAAATCGTTAATGAAAAACAAAGACAAACTGCAGATAGTCAAGCAGAAAAAGAAGGAAAAGAATATCAAATTTATGATGAAAACCAAGAGTTAATTGCTACTGTAAGTACAGACGGAAAAGTACAATTCGCTACAAAATATATGCAAGAACTAGAAACGAGATTTCCAGAATACTATAAAACATTAGAACTAGAAAGTATAGAATTTGCACTGCCAGAAAAACAAAGAGATGAAGATTTAGAAATGTCTCGGAGAAGAAATAAAAGAATATAGCAAAACAGAGCAAGAACTGCAAAGAAGTAAAGAAGGCTCATCAGGGAAAGAAAATAAAGCTAAGCAAGATAAAAAAGAAGAAAGTGAAGAAGTAAAAAAAGAAAAAACAGCAGAAGCCTTAGGTGTAGAAACTGAAGATATAAAATCGATTGCAATGATTGGTCCAGAAGAAAAGATAACAGACAAAGAAAGTTTAATAGACATTATGCCAGAGACAGCTGCATACAAAGAAATTGCAATTGTATATAGTGGAAAAGATAGTAAAAGTAATGGAAGATTCACCATTATGGGGGTAAAGGAAGATGGAACAAGACAAATATTAAACAGCATAGAACCAGTAGAAGGCGTGGAAACCTCTAAAAGTGTAATATCCGTAAATGAAGATGGTTCTCAAGTAACAGAAAAGCAAGTAACTGGACTAATGAGAATTAATAGTAGAAGCAGGGCTGACGGAATTGCTATTTCAATGGGAGACTATGGAATGATGAATATTGATTATGTTAGTAATATCATGGATAAAGAGCACAGAAGAGCAACTCCTATTAGAACAAAAGGTGGGGAAAATCAAAGAAGAGCAACTGCCAAAGTAAGAGAAAATGCAGGGGACTCAAAAAGCGAAATGGAGCAAGAAGGGAAAAACTTTAGAGAAGCACAAGGAGACATAGATATACAAAGTATAGACGGAATAGATGTAGATAAAGCAGATGGAACATCAATTACACTAGAAGAATTAAAAGAAATGATAAAAGAAGAAGCGCTAGGACAAGGCGATATGTCAAGACAAGAAAACGAAGAATTCATTAAATCAAAAATAGAGCTATCAGGATTACAACTATCAGAAGAAGAATTAACCCAAACGATGCAAGAAGTAAGAATGGAAATATTAGATGAATCAAGATTTAGTACAAGAGAAGAAAGACCAGAACAGTAAACCATAAATCAAGTAGATAGAAACAATTTTCTATAGATATATTAAAATACAATGTAATATGTTTTTTGAACTTATTACATTGTATTTTAATATAATAGAATAAAAATCACTTTTTAAAATATAATTTAAAAGGTGATTTTTTATGAATGAGAAAAAAAGGAAACTTCGAAACCAAAAGTGCAAAAGAGGAATACTAAGAATAGCATACATAGTCATTTGCTTTATCTTTTTATGTAGAAATCATCTTGTATTAGCAAACCTAGAAGATAACGAAAAAATTAATCTATTAGAAATAAAAGAAACAGTCATACAAACAGTAAACACAAAAGGAAATGAGCCAAAAATAAATTCAAGAATTGCAGTTATATATGATAGAGCTTCTGGAAAAGTAATGTATGGAAAAAATGAAAATAAGCAAACTCCTATGGCAAGTACAACGAAAATTCTTACATCAATTGTAGTAATAGAAAACAGTAACTTAGCAGATATTGTGACAGTAGATGGAAAAGCGGCTGGAACAGGAGGATCAAGACTAGGACTAAAGAAAAATGACAAAATAACAGTACATGATTTGCTATATGGATTAATGCTATGTTCAGGAAATGATGCAGCAGTAGCACTTGCCAATTATGTTGGGGGAAGTGTAGAGGGATTTTCTAAAATGATGAATCAAAAAGCAGAAGAACTAGGACTTACAAATTCTCATTTTGTAGTACCACATGGATTAGATATGGAGAAACATTATACAACTGCATATGAACTTGCTAAAATGGCAGACTATGCACTAAATATAAAAAAAATCAAAGAAATTGTTGGAACCAAAACATATACAGTTACAATTAATGGAAAGCCACGTATTATTTCCAATACAAACGAATTACTAGGAAACTTAAATGGAGTATATGGTGTAAAAACTGGATTTACAAATGGTGCTGGTAGATGTTTAGTAACATCTTGTAAAAGAGATGAGTTAGATATTATTACAGTAGTAATAGGAGCAGATACTAAAAAAATAAGAACAACAGATAGTATTGCATTAATAGAATATGCTTATAAAAACTATCAGTTAGTAGATGTAAAAGAAAAGCTAAAAGAGCAATTTGAGGAATGGAAAAGACTAAATCAAAATAGAATCGTAATAGAAAAAGGAGTAAAAAGTAATATAGAACTAGAAATAGAGGAATTAAACTACGAAAAAATGGCAATCAAAAACACACAAGTAGACAATATACATATCGAAATTAATTCACTATACTACTTTGAGGCACCAGTAGAGAAACATAGATTAATAGGAAATATAAAAATCATGCTAAACGATAAAGTAATAGACGTGCTACCAATGTACAATCAAAAGGAAATAGAAAAAAAGCAAATAAAACATTATATGTTAGATTTTCTAAAAATAGTAAATGGATAGAATAAAAGTAGAAGTATACAAAAAAGTAAAAGCCCTGCCATCAAAGATAGCAGGGCCGAGGCTTTTGGAGTGTGCTTAGTGATATCGTGAAGCCATGAGCTTACGCGTTTTCAACTCGTGCGAGAGCGTATCATTTAGCTCAGAAATTTCTTTAAGTGCAGCGGAAAGCTCAGCTTCAGACCACATTCCCCTTGCGGTAGGTTTTATTTGATGAATCCCCCGCATAAACTTGTTAAAAGTAGAAGAATGTTCGACGTTGGAAGACTTGTTACTAGCTTTACTCATAGAAAGACCTCCTAAAAATATTTTTTGAACTTATCTATTATAACACAATTAACATAAAATGACAAGACAATATTTGAATTTATTTCAATGCTCGTGAACACTTTGTGCACATATACTCAAAAAGTGTTACAAAATCTTAATCCTGTATCTTATAACACAATGACGAAAAAAATAATATAATAGTATTGACTTTTTTTCTTCAATTTGTTATCATATTAATGTTCTAATTTAAAATTAGAAGCATATATTATATTAATGGGAGATGCGGGAATAGCTCAGTTGATAGAGCGCTGCCTTGCCAAGGCAGAGGTCGCGGGTTTGAGCCCCGTTTCCCGCTCCATATTTTTCTAATATAAAACACATGCTAAATTTTAAATAAGGCGATATAGCCAAGTGGTAAGGCACGAGTCTGCAAAACTCTGATCCCCGGTTCGAATCCGGGTGTCGCCTCCATAGAAAAATCGAGAAAACGTTGAAATATCAATGTTTTCTTGTTTTTTTTGCTATTTTTGATTTAAAAATAAGGGCTCAAAGTCAATAGTTGGGGTGAAACATCTGAAAAGTGTTTTACACCAGCTTTTTTAATGGGCTTAAATAAGAC
>CATKGX010000128.1 GCA_949747775.1 uncultured Clostridia bacterium
ATTTTAAAACATGAATGGAACGGCGCAGGACTTATCCCCCTTTAATTCTTCCAAAGCGTTATCATAATAGAGTATCGTATTTTTTAGTAGAACAGCTTTTAAAGTAATCCTCTCTCAAAGGAATAGATATATATTCCTTTTACGCTACTCTCTTGTGGTAGAATTCCATTCTTCTTGATTTTATTAGTCTATTGTTTAAATTTATTCTAATACGGTTCCTGATAAGATGGCATTGCCCCTTAGAAAGTCTTGTGCATTCATCTTTTTTGCATTTTCAGCTTGTATTTCTAGAGCTTGTATAATGCCTTCATTTGCTTTAATGTAAAGTCCTTTTTTACTGTCTGAAAATAGTACAGTACCAGGCATAATGTCCTTCATTTTGTAAGCATAATCTATTAGGTCTGGAAATAATTCATATATGTCTTGTTCTTGCAACACATCTACTTTCCAAAATTTTATTTTTTTATCGCCCCAAAAGCTGTAAGCTCCCATAATTGGGTTTAGTCCTCTTACTAAATTTTTAATTTCATACGCTGTTTTATTTTCCCAATCTATTTTAGCCATTTCTTTTGTTAGCATAGGTGCTATACTTCCTTCTAACGGTTGCTTTCGTCTTGGTGCTTCTCCTTTTTCAATTAAATCTAGTGTTTGCACTAGCAGTTTACCACCAATTTTAGAAAGTCTTTCCCATAGTTCTCCAGTTGTTTCGTTATCTCCAATTTCAACTTCTTCTTTTAAAATCATATCTCCTGTATCCATTTGAATGTCCATATACATTGTAGTAATTCCTGTTGTTTTATCTCCATTTAATACAGACCACTGAATAGGAGCAGCTCCTCTATATTTAGGAAGAAGTGAACCATGTACATTAATACAACCTAAGTTTGGAATGTCTAATAGTTCTTTGGGAAGTATTTTTCCATAAGCTACTACACAAATGACATCTGGCTTTAGCTTTTTTATTTCTTCTATTAGTTCGGGATTATTTCTTACTTTTGCTGGTTGGAATACTTTTAAGTTTTTTTCCATAGCAAATTCTTTTACTGGAGTGGAGGTCTTTTTCATTCCTCTTCCTTTTGGTTTATCCATATTGGTAACAACACCTACTATTTCATGTCCGGCTTCATACACTTTTCTTAATGACTCTTCTGCAAAATCGGGTGTTCCCATAAACACAACTTTTAACATTCACATTCCCCCTATTTTTGGTTTAATCTTCTTTTCTAGGTTCTACATATTCTAATGTACCTGGTAACATATGGTCAATAAATAGTATTCCATCTAAGTGGTCTAATTCATGGCAAATAGCCTGTGCTAAAAGTCCTTTTGCTTTTATTTTTATTTTTTCTCCATTTTCATTTAATGCTTCTGCAACAACTTCTGCAGGTCTTACCAATTTTGCATATTGATTTGGAAAACTTAAGCATCCTTCTTCTACTTCTTGCTCTCCCTTTGTTTTTACAATAATAGGATTCACTAATTTTATTGGTCCTCTGTCATCATATAAGTCGATAACAACTACTCTTTTTAATATTCCTACTTGTACTGCTGAAAGGCCTACTCCATTGTATTTATGCATTGTTTCTACCATATCGTCTAATAATTCTCTTATTCTATCATCAATAACTTCTACCACTCTTGATTTTTTTCTTAAGATTTCGTCTCCATCTTCTCTTACATTTCTTACTGCCATTTTTTCAACCTCTCCTTCTATTTTAATGAGCCATATCATTTGGATTAATGTCAATGCTTATTCTTGTCTTTACTTTTTTCATTTGAAAATATTCTTGTAACATGTCTTCCATTAAATCCAACATCTGCTCATTTATTTTACATTTTATAATCATTCTCCACCTAATTTTATTCTTAATTTTGTCAACTGGTGCTGAAACTGGTGGATATAATATCATTCCTATATTTTCCTTTTTTAATCTATTTTTTAAATAATAGTATAATTTTGTGGCAACCTCTGTTAATTCTTTCTGATTTTCTGAAGTCATACCAATTAATATTATATCGCAAAAAGGCGGATATTTCAACTGTTTCCTAAGCATAATCTCTGTTTCATAAAACATTTCATAATTTTGCTTTTTACTGCACTCAATTGCAAAATTGTCTGGATTATAGGTTTGAATAATTACCTTCCCCTTTTCTTCTCCTCTTCCTGCTCTTCCTGCTACCTGTGTTAATATTTGAAAGGTTTTTTCATTTGCCCTAAAGTCATCCATATTTAAGCTTCCATCTGCTGCGATAACGCCTACTAAAGTAACATTAGGAAAGTGATGTCCTTTTACAACCATTTGTGTTCCAATTAAAATATCAATCTGTTCTTCTTGGAATTTCTTTAAAATATGTTCATGTGAGTTCTTTTTTGAAATTGTATCTGTATCCATACGAATCGTAGTAGCATTTGGAAACAATTTTTGTATTTCCGCTTCTAACTTCTGTGTCCCTGTTCCAAAATAACGAATTTGATTACTGTGACATTCTGGACAAGTCGTTAATACTTTCGTTTCATATCCACAATAATGACACTTTAGTCTGCCTGCATGTGCATGATATGTTAAGTTAATATTACAGTTCTTACATTTAGCAGTATAACCACATTCTCTACACATTACAAAAGTAGAAAATCCTCTTCTATTCAAAAATAATATGGTTTGTTTTTTCTTTATGATGTTTTCTGAAATTGCATCATATAGTTTTTGGCTAATCATTGATTTATTTCCACTAGCAAGTTCCTCTCTTAAATCAACAATTTCTACTTCTGGAAGACTAGCATGATTGGCTCTTTTGTTTAATTTTAAAAGTGTTATTTCTTCATTCTTTGCCCTATAATAACTTTCCATGTCTGGTGTTGCACTACCTAACACTAAAGGAATATTCGCATTTTGAGCAATCTTCCTAGCTACTTCTTTTGCAGCATATCTTGGTGTTTGCCCTGCCTTATATGAACTATCATGTTCTTCATCTATAATAATAATTCCTAAGTTTTCTACTGGAGCAAAAATTGCAGAACGTGCTCCTATAATAATCTTGGCTTGTCCATTTTTTATTTTGTACCACTCATCATATCTTTCCCCAATTGATAATTTACTATGCAATATTGCAATTTTTTCTTTTCCAAATCGACTAATAAAACGATTAACAGTTTGCGGTGTTAGTGAAATTTCTGGTACCAATAAAATGCTTGCTTTATCTTCTATTAATACTTTTTCAATTAATTGCAAATAGATTTCTGTTTTTCCGCGAACCTGTCACACCATCTATTAAAAATTCTGAAAATAACATATCTTCCATACTACCTAAAATAGTTTCATATGCTTTTTGCTGTTCACCTGTTAATTCTAGTTTTTCTGTTCTTTCAATATCCTTATTTTCAAAAGGATCTCTTTCTATTTGCTTTTCTATTATTTCTAAGTAACCATTTTTACATAGTGTCTGAATAACAGCTCTTGAAGTATCTGCAAACATTTCTAAATCGGATATAAGCATTTCGCCATTTTCGACGATAAAACGCAAAGTTCTTAATTGCTTATCTGACTTTATTTTTCCCATTTCTATGTCTGTTTCTATTTCATCTATTTCTTTTCTCAGACTAACAAAATTCATATTTTTTTCTTTTACTCTATTCGCTGCTATTTTAGAAGAAGTTCCTGGTGGTAGCATTAGTTTTAAGCACTCTGATAAATTACAAAAATATCTTCTTGCCATCCATTTGGCTAAGTCAATTTGATAACTTTCTAGAATTGTTTCTTCTTGTACACTTACAATATCTTTTACTTCATATTCTGAATGTTCTTTTAATCCTACTACAAATCCATTTTCTAGACTTTTCATATTTCCAAAAGGCACAAAAACCCTACTACCAACTTTTACTTTATGTTCTAGCTGTGCTGGTATATGATAATCAAATATTCTATCTAAGTTTCTTACATTACTTTGTATAATAATTTCTGCTATCATTTTTATTTTGCCCCCTTGTTTTATGAATAATAGTATATCAAAAAATGAATTTTAACACAAGAAAAAAGTCTTATACTAAAACTTTATTGCTTTATTATAAGACTTTTTTCTTAATCCTTTTCTAGCCATTCTTGATACGCCTCTTCTATAATCCTTGCATTTTCTTCTATCGTGTTATCTGTTGTATCTACTACTAAGTCATAATTTGACATATCTTCTTTATGCACACCATATAATTTGAAAAATCTTTCATTTTCAGAATTGTATCTTTTTATCATATCTTGTTTTTGTTCTTCTATGGTTTCAAACTTTTCTGTTTCTTTTCTATTTTCATCATAGAAAGCTCTTTGGGCTGCTATATTTAAGTCTACTTTTAAGTACACCTTAAATGAAGTTGGAATGGCATACCAACCTAAACGTGCATCTACGATAAGATTGTCGTGATTTTCTGCATATGCTGCTGCACTTCTTTCTATTTCTTCATCTATTTCAGGATGGTCTTTTAAGTATTCATTAAAACTTGTAATGTCTAATCCCTTTTCTTTGGCAAGCTTTCGTACATATTCTCCATTGCGATAAATTTCATATTGTAAATTCTTTTGCAATATGTCGGTAATTCTGCTTTTTCCACTTGCTAAATCCCCAGCAATTGTAATAATATGTTTTTTCACTTTTCTTACTCCTTTATTGCTACTTTACCTTCTGCAATTTCATTTGCTGCAATTGTTACTGGTGCTTCTTCATCTGTATCTACTAAAATATCATCTCCATCTGAGATTTGTCTTGCTCTTTTGGCTGTAGCTATTACTAATCCAAATCTGTTATCTACTTTTGTTAAAAGTTCTTTTACTGTTGGTTTTACCATCATTTTTCCATTCCCCCGTTTATATATATATTTATTCTTCTTCCGAAGTTGTTATAATATTATCAATTCTTCCTGCTACTGTTTCTGGTTGAATTGCTGATAATATAATATGTCCAGAGTCCATCATTATTACTGCTCTTGTTCTTCTTCCATAAGTTGCATCAATTGCTAATCCGTCATCTTTTGCTTCTTGTATCATTCTTTTAATTGGTGCTGATTCTGGGCTAACAATTGCTATAATTCTATTTGCTGAAACAATATTTCCAAATCCAACATTAATAAATTGCATATGTTATCTCCTTCTACTCTATATTTTGAATTTGCTCTCGAATATCTTCTAATACTGTTTTCAATTCTACTACGCAATTTGTAATTTCTAAACTACCAGATTTTGAACCAATTGTATTTGCCTCTCGGTTCATTTCTTGCATTAAAAAGTCTAATTTTTTGCCTACTGGTCCCTCTTTACAAATTAATTCTTTAAATTGCGCAATATGACTTTCTAGCCTCGTTAACTCTTCTTCTACTGAACACTTATCAGAATAAATAACAATTTCTTGTGCCAGTCTATTTTGATCAACCACTTCTGTTTGCAAAATTTCACGAATTCTATTTTCTAATTTTACAATATAATTTTGAATAAGTCCAGATGAATCCTCAGAAATTTGATGAACAATTTCTTCTACTTTTAAAATCCTATTACTTAAATCTTGCTTAATACGTGTCCCTTCTTCATGTCTCATTTGTATTAATTTGTCTAATGCTATATTTAAGCATTCTAGTAATCCTTCTAAAATAGAACCTTCATCTTCTATTTCTTCTATATTAAGCACATCTGGTAGTTTTGAAATTTCTATCACCTTGATATTAGAATCAATTTCGTTTTCTTCTGCTACTTCTTTTAGTTCACCTATATATTGTTTCGCTAACGCTTTATTAATTACTACTTTTTTAGCATTTGCCCCCAAATTCGAATATGTTATATAAATATCTATTTTTCCCCTTGAAATTTTATTTAGCACTGTTCTTCTAATTTTATCTTCAAATGCCATTAAATTCCTTGGCGCTTTTACAGAAATATCACTATATTTATGATTAACAGCTTTTATTTCTATTAAATATTCTTTTTCTTCTTTTCCTAGGCTTGCTCTACCAAAGCCAGTCATACTATTCATAAAAACCTCATTCTTCTTCCTTTATGATTTCTTTCATATCATCTACGAAGTACTTTTTTCTTTGTCTAATATAAATAATAATTGATTTAATGACATAGTAAATTGCAAATAAATATGACATTGCTGTTACAATAAACACATATTTACTAGATAGCATTATCTCCACGTAAATTAAACCTACTGTTGAAAGTGCAAGTATAATTGTTTCAATTCCATAAAGTGCAAGTTCACCACTATCTTTTTTATAAGCATTTTCTATAATAGCTATTGCTGTTCCTAGTATACACATACTAAATACTTTTAGGTCTGTAACATAAACATCAGGTTTAATATTTAATTTACCTAAATTTAAAAATATAAAATAAAGAATAATGACTCCTGCTACTGCAATATTTCTAAATAAACTACCATAAATTTTTTCTCTTTTTTCTTTTGGAAGTACTTTTTTCTTTTCAATTGCCTTTTTTATTTCTTCAATTTGAATTACTTCTTCTTTAGGTTGTACTTGTAATTCTTCTTGTTCTTCTTCATCTAAATGATTCTGCTTTATAGTCTCTTTTTCTTCGACATCTTTTTTGGTTGCTTTTTCTTTCTTTATTGCTAATATAGATTCTTTTGAACTATTTTTAGTAGCTGTTGTTTTGCTTTTTTTGTTTGAAACCATCTTTTTAGTTTCTTTTACTTTACCTTCTTTACTGGTCTTAGCTGTTTGTTTTGCTACCTCTTTATTTTCTTCATTTGAAGAAGTTTTCTTCTTTGTTCCTATTGTAGCAGTGGTTTTTGTTTCTTTTTTATCTGCTGCCTTCGTCGCTTGTTTTGTATCTATTTTCTTTTTCGTTGTTGTTTTACTTTTTGGTTTCGTATCTTCACTTTTTTTAATTACTTTTTTTTGCTTTGTTTCTTTTGTTTTTAATGTTTCTGGTTCTAGTACTTTTTCTTCTTGCTTTGTCTCTTCTTTATTTTTTGCCATTTGTTTTTCCTCCAACAAACTTTTTCCAATTTTTATTATAACATAATTTTTCTAGGTTGCAAACCTTTTATTCATCATATTCATACATAATATTACTTAAAACAGCAATTGGCGCTGTTTCTGTTCTTAAAATTCTGTTTCCTAAAGTAATTACTTTTGCTCCACTTTGTTTTAGGCTTTCTACTTCTTCTTTTTCTAAACCACCTTCTGGTCCAATTAATATCCCTATTTTCAAGGCATTGTTTTCTAAATACTTTTGTTTTATTTTTTTCAACTCTTGCTTTAAAATAACATTTTTCTCTTCTTCATATGCCACTAAAAATAAGTCAAATTCTTTTATGCACTCTTTTACTCTTTTAATTTCTATAACATCTTCAATACTTGGTATTACATTTCTTCCTGACTGTTTTGCAGCAACCTCAGCAATCTTTTGCCATCTTTCTATCTTTTTTCTACTATCTTTTCCATCTAATTTTACAATACATCTTTTTAAAGAAACTGGTCTTATTGTTTTTACTCCCAGTTCTGTTGATTTCTGAATAATATATTCCATCTTTTCGGCCTTTGGTAGCCCTTGAAAAATACTAACTTCGATTTTACTTTCTACCTTATCTATTACTTCTTCTAAAATAGTACATTCTACTTTCTCTTTTTGTATATTTTCTATTTTTGTCTGATAAGCCTTTCCTATATCTTTATCACAAACCAATAGCATATCATCTTTTTTCAATCTTAAAACATTTACAATATGATTTACATCATTACCTATAACATGAATTGTTTCATTTTGTATTTGCTTGTTTTCTACAAAAAATTTTGGCATTTTTTTCTACTTCCTTATTCATAATCACTTTTTTCCAATATTGGAAATTTAAATTTCATACTATTACTTGATAAATATCCATCTTCTTCATGATTTTTAAAAAATTCGTAAGAGCCCTTTAAAAAATATTGATATCTTAATTCATTGGTTAGCTCTCCTCCACCTGTAATAACTGGATCATCCCAAGTAACATCTACAGCATACCATTTTCCATCTAATTTTACATAGTTCCATGCATGATTTTCTGTGTCTCCACTTGAATTAGTCGCTGAACCTGATATTAAAACAGATTCTATTCCTAAGCCATCTAATATGTATTTAAATGCTCTTGCATATCCCTCACATACTACAATTTTATTTTTAAAAGCTCCATATACATTGTGGATATCTTCTCTTTTATAAGTAGTATCGTATTTTATATTATCTACCATCCAATTGTGCAGATATTTTACTTTATCATAATCAGAATATCCTTGCAATTGTGACACAATTGTCTGTCTAACATTAGATAGATAATTCTTTTTTGCCTGCACATCTTGGCTTGAGCGAATTCCCTCTTCAAAATAGTTTTCATTTGTTCCGCTTGATATATTTACTTTATGCCTTGCATATGTAGCTATTTTCGTTGTTTTTGTTGTTAAAATTAATTTTGTTACATCTATATAGAAAATATCTACATAATCATATGTAAACGCATTCCAAGCCGATTGGAATGCAATATTTAGCTTTTTGTCTCCTCCTTCACTATTTAATAAATCATTAAATTTCGTTCCAAAATCAATTGTATAATTTCCTGATTGCATATTAGCAATATTGTCTTCAAGCCCTTTATATATCATTTTTCCTGGTTCATCTAATTGTTCATAATAATAGTGATTTGATAGATTAACTGTCTGAGGTGCTGAATACGTGGTTTCATTCGTTATTGGCGTTGTAGTCTGCACACTGCTTCCTTTGTTTGCATTGCTATTTTTATGGTTTGCTGTTATGGTATTTTCAATATCAATTACATTGCTCTTTCCCTCTGTTAACACATCTAATATGTCTTCATAGAACACTTCATATGCTAAAAATACTACTAATACCATAATCAATATTAGTAATACTGCCATAATTAAACTACTACCATGATTATTCTTTTTCATCTAATTAACCTCTCTTAATTCTTTTATCATCATGTCAGCAAATACACCATATCCTACTTCTGGGTTATTTACTAATACATGTGTAACTGCTCCTATAAACTTTCCATTTTGTATAATAGGCGCTCCACTCATTCCTTGTATAATGCCACCTGTTTTTTGGATTAATCTTTCATCTGTTACTTTTATTACCATACTTTTATTGTCCGCATAATTATTTAAAAATAGTCTTTGTATTTCTATTTCATAGGTTTCTACTTTTCCATTATCTAGTTGGCATCTAATTTCTGCTTTCCCTGTTTTAATTTCATTTCTAAGTGCAACTGCCACTTTTTCTGATTCTATAATATTTAATTTATTTTTATCAGAAACTTTGCCGTATACGCCATAACTTGTATTTTTGTAAATACTTCCTAACGTTGTTCCATTTTCAATCGTTCCTCTTATTTCACCTGGAAGACCACTTTCTCCTTTTATAACAGATAAAATATTGGTTGTCACTAGCTCTCCATTTGCAATTTGAATTAATTCTGATGTATCAATATCTGTAATTCCATGTCCTAGTGCAGCAAATGTTTTAGATGTTGGCTCATAAAAAGTCATTGTCCCAACACCTGCTGCCGCATCTCTTACCCATATTCCTAATTTATACTCATTGTTTTGCATTTTTACAGGTCTTATACTTGCTTTTAATGTTTGACTATCTCGCTCATAAGTAAGCTCGACTGTACTTCCTTTGCTGTTATTTACACTTGTTACTAAATCATCTGTTGTATCTATTTTTTTACGATTCACCTCGATAATTCTATCTCCCTCTTGCAAACCTGAATTCTCGTATGGCTTTTTTCCATTTATCTCAGACATTCCTACAACTAAAACACCATCTGTATATAGCTTCATACCAATTGCCTTTCCTATTGGTATAACACTGGTTTGTGGAATTACATTTACTTTCATATCTTTTACAGGAATTTTTCCAAATAAATTTAAATTTACATCTAAAATTCCTGCTTTATTAACTGTATTTTTATTGATATTACTAGAAGCCTGCATAATTTGTTGGTTTTCTTGCACAGCTCCTACTGTTAGCCCCAAAATTGTTTTGACGTCTAATGTTTCACCTTGCATTAGTATTAAACTTGTTGGTAATAAAGTAATATTACATACATAAATAAATATGACTAGTAATAGTAAAATAATAAATATTTTTTTATATGACTTCACTTGGCTATCCCTCTTTTCTTATTATTAGGATAACCAATGAAGACTTATTTTAAACAATTTTTATTTTATTAAAAGTTACTTTTATATAAATCATATCTTTCACGTGCTAGACCTGTTAAATATGACTTTCTAACAGCTGTTATATCTCTTGGAACAACCTGACTGCTAGAAAATGCTTCAATGTGGTTTGACACAACCCCATCTACACTAAAGTCTGATGAACTATCTACAATACAATTGTAGCAGCCTGTAGTTGTTTTTCCTACTCTTCCTTGTGGATAAAAATATCGACTTGCAACTTCACTTAGCTTAACAGTTTGTCTCATGAAACTTAGTGCTGTATAAGTTCCCTCTACATGAGCTGTCCCATTTTCCACTGCTGTTAATAATTTGCTGCAACCTGGTTGATGATATTCCAAATTCCCACTACTATCTCTTGCTAAAACATACACTGATTGACTATTGATAACTTCTTCGTTTTTTGTATTAGTAAGAGCTGTATAGTTATTATAATATTTCTGTCCAATTGGTAAACCTTGCATAAAGGAAATAATAGAAACATTGTTAGTCACTTTATACCAATCTTGCTCATTAATAACTGGCATTGTAAATTCAAACCCACCACCTGACAAACTATTATAGTTTGCAATTGCTGCTCCTAAATTTGTCTCAATTGACTTTCTAATAACTGCCATTCTATGATTATTAAAGACTGAATCTGAAAGCATTGGGTCATTTGTACTACTTGTTTGCAATATTGATTTGCCTTGTGTATCTATTTTTAAATATTCTGCTGCTGCACTTTCACTTCCTGTAAAATCACCACTTGCCTTATAGACATGTTGTGCCTTTATGTTTTTTAAATATGTATTTACCCATCTACTAAAATCTAATGCCTCATAGTAATACTCAAAAGCACTAACACTTTTAAATCCAACTCCATTGCTTGCAATGTATTGTTGTACATTTGCTGTTTCACTTTCTAAATATACTTTTTTGTTATTATCATACCAGAAAAATGGCTTTGAAGAATCTGGTGCATGTGTGTCTAAATATACTTTTTTATTTTTATATACAATATATTGATAGTCATTTTCTTGTTCATGTTCAGTTCCGTTGGTATCTGTTTCTATTGTTAACAAATGCTCTGTTAATATTTCTGGACCTATTTGTACTCCATTATAATTTAACGTTTTCGCTCCCACATTTACATTTGTTACATAATCTGGATTAATTAAATATCCTGACCTTGTTTGATAACCTCTTCCATCCCCTACATCTCCATAAACTGTAATTGCATTATCTAATGTGTAATTAATGACAATATCTTTTGCTCCTAATTTATATTTACAAGAATAATAAATAAATGGTTTTAATGCATCTTGATAGTTGACAATACTGTCTTGTATATTTACTTTTATATTGGTTCCTTGTTCCACTTCTCTTGGAGAATATGTATTATTATATGAACTATAAATATAATATCCATCATATAAATTAAATAAGATTGCTGGAACAAATAGTGACAATTCTTTTTGTGAAGATACATAAGTACTCATTGCTGTTCCAAGTGAATTGTAAAAGGTCTTTACTGACGCTTCTATATCTCTTATTTTAGAATCACTAATACTAGAATACTTATTATTAACTGTATTAATTTGAAAAGCTTTCATTGCATCATATGTTGCTGTGTTTAAATTAGAAGTATATGAAGTTTGCAAACTAATGACATCAATTTGATTTTGTATATAAGATGCCATTACCATTGATATTGGCATAATAATTGCAATAAATATGATAATTAAATGTTGTAGTTTCATTTTCTTACCTTTCTTTGTTATATTTCAAAAGGGTGGAGAACCTTCTCCACCCCTACATATTTTTGCCCATTGTAGAGACAGATTATTCATCTGCCAAGACAAACATTAAATTCCACTTGTACTTCCATTAACACCAACAACACCTGAATGTTGTCCTGCTATTTGATATGAGTCATTTCCAGATACCATATAAAAGAAGTTTCTTAATATTTGAGCAATTGTTTTATTGGTATTTCTTACTGTAACAGATACAATATCTCCTTCTTTTAAAGTAATTCTACCTTTTGTATTTAATTCATCTTCTATTTGAGAAGTATATTTATTGTAGTATAAGTTTTCCCCTATTTTTGTTGTTTCTGCTTGTGTTGCTTTCATACCTGGGTTTTCATCTAATTGTTGTACTAACATTTCTACTTCAAAACTATTTCCAGTAGCAGTAATCGTACTTAAATATTGGTCATAACTGTCTAATGTTATCTTTCCTGTTTTCTTTATGCTTTCCACATATTCTGTTGTTGCTGTTTGTACTGCAAGTTCTGATATATCATCTGTTCTTTCTGCAATTGTCATTAATGGAAAAACAAACATTAATATTGCTCCTAAAAATATTACTACTATTATAGTTAAAGTATCTCCCATCTTTCATATCCTCCTCTTTTTGTTGTTAAGAGATTTTCGTATAAATAATTACTCTTTTCTTTCTTTCGTTTACAGCCTGTCCACCTTCTCCTGAAGTAAAAGAATATTCTCCAAGTGTCTCGACAAATTTAGTGTTTGCATAATTCGACATAAAATTATCGAATTGATAATATGCTCCTGCTGCTTCTGCCGCAGCTTCACTAGCATATGATGGATAATGAAATTTTCCTCCTGATAAAAAAGCATCTAAAAACTTTTTATTATATTCAGGTGTTGCTGCCCAAGGTTCATGTCTACTTTGTTCTTCGTTTAAATCAAATGAACAAATTGTTGGGTTTGCATCGTTTGGAAAATACTTGTTTTTATATCCAACTGCCCCTGGAACCCCACCAGGATTCCATAAATTTGTATGTGAATCATACAGTTTCATAAACGCTCCACTTGCTTCTCTAAATATTACTGTATAATTTTCTTGTCTATATTTATATAGGGTTGGTATAATTGTTTCTAACCCTACAATTCTATTTTTTTTACTGTCAAAGCTTTCGCCTGGTCTTAAAAAATCATCATATTCTACAAGTTCTAACATATCTGAACTATGTAAAACGATATCTGCTGTTTCTTTTGCTTTTGTAAACATAGTCATTGTAAGGGACAATGCTATAACAAAAACGAAAACGGCAAAACTTAATTTTAGTGCTTCTACTGCATTTTCCATATTACATCATCCCTACTTTTTATTATTGTGCTTCTATTCCTATATTTTTAATTAACCCTGTTGCAGTATAACCAAAAGTAATTTTATATCTTCTTCCTACATTAATTTTATTTTTAATTGTTGAAATAGCTGCTGATTCTGTTCCTGCAGCATCTGGTGTTGCTGGATCTGCTGCTGCTGATTCTGTAAGAACGATTCTTTTTGATTGGTCGTCTGCATTTTGTGCATTGTTGTTTCTTACTGCATCACATAAAGCTCTTACACTTGCTCCATTTTTTGTTCCTTCATAGCTTAAAAATTTTGAATTAAAAGCAGCTACTTGCTCTTGTGACATATCCGCGTCTCCTACTGATTGTTGTGCTGATTGGAATACAGCCATACCTACACCTATAATTGCAATTGATAGTAATATTGCTCCTGCGATAATTAATGCTTTTGATGCATTCTCCATAAAAAATTCCTCCTTTAAATTTATCCTTTTATTTATATATTTTTTTCGGGTGTTTATCCCAAATATTAAAATCTAATTTATAATTTCTGATATTTCTTCAAATACTAAACTTTTTACGTTTTTTGTTTTCGTATGGTACTGTATTTGCGTACATTTAAAACTTGCTGTACTATATGTTTTCACAAATGCTTCTGTCCCAGATTTTTCTATGTCTTCCATTCGTAGTGTCTTTATATCATCCTTATAAATGAACTTAACATATATTGTAATTGTATTATTCCCATTATCTACAAAATAATGGTTTGCATCTCTTTCAATACCATTTTTGATGTTGGTATCAATTGTTTTATTAACCATACTAATTAATTCTGTTCCCAAAATTTCTATGTTTCTATATTCTTCGTATTGCTTATTCGTTTTTTGGGCTTGTATCATCCTATTTCTATAACTATATATCCCATATGCACTAAGTAAAGTAATGAATAATAAAACTCCTAATATTGTAAAAAATCTATTTTTCATCTATATCTCTTTCATTATAATATTTTCTGACATTTTATGCAAGTATTTTTTTAACTTTCCTCAAATTGCCTAATTTGTAAATATTCTCTATCTGTTAGCTCTTTAAAATTCACATAATATACTCTTTTAGTTCCTTCTGTTGCACTATCTATTTTG
This sequence comes from uncultured Clostridia bacterium, assembly GCA_949747775.1. GTDB lineage: Bacteria > Bacillota > Clostridia > TANB77 > CAG-508 > CALXVA01. The sequence continues at coordinate 14,472 of CATKGX010000128.1, forward strand.
TATTCAATACACTTGTAGTATTTTGGTTCTGTACTACTTCCATTCATATGTAATGAATTGTCCTTAATGTATTTTGTTAATTCATCATTTGATTTTTTTTCTATGTTACTTCCTATTCCTGCTATATCTACTTGTATATAGAAAGAGTTTGGTCTTCCTCCACTGTCTCCTTCTACTTCATATTGCTTATTATTTTTTTGTGCTAAGTTTGCTAACCCTACAATTTCGTGGATTGTGCATTTTATTGGTATTAGAGTATCTCTTCCATTTACTGTAACAGTTCTACTTCCATAAAACTTTGTAAACTGACTATTAAATTCTTCTATTTGTGCTTGCTCCATTTGTTTATAAGTTTCTTCACTATAGCCTGCAAAATTTTGAAACATATATACTGCAATTGATATTACCATAACACCTATTAAAATTTCTGCAGCCATAATTAACGCTTTTGATGCATTTTCCATAGTCTCCTCCTAGCCTTATTCCATTTATTTTGGTGGCTATATTTCTTCATATTCCATACGCACCATTCTGCCTGTGCCTCCATATTGCATACGCTTAACAGCAAATTGCTTTCTTTTAAATTCTGTTAATAATGTTTTTAAGCTTTTGTATTTATCAATCTGTTCTATTAAAGTTCTTGTTGTACTGTCTGCTGTTAATTTATCCATAACAGCACTTGCACTATCATCACTAGAAAATGGTATTTCAAATAAATCTGCTAATTGCCTGTTGTTATATTGTGCATAAGACCTAATACTTCTTTTTATTCTATCTTTTGGCGCTACTTTCCCATTTTCTTTTTTTTCATAATAGGCAATGTCATTCTCTAAACGCCTAATGCCTGTTCTAATTTCTTCAATTGTTCTATTTCCACTAGCGATATAAACATTACTTCCCTCTGCAACATTACTATTAAATCTAGCAAAAATATTAATTGGCTCATAAGTTTTAAGTTCCGCTTGTAATCTATTATAATCTAATTTCAAGTTTCCCAAAGATAGTATTTCACTTCCATATATTGTTTTATTATATTGTTCAAATTGCTTTCCATAGTCTACTACTTTATTCGCTTCTTCTGCATTGACTCTTTCTTGTTCTGCTATTGACATTTGGTTGTATGCAATGGTTAATACTCCAATAACAAGTAATGACATTAGAATAGAACCAGCCATAAGTAGTGCTTTTGACGCATTTTCCATATTCTATATATCCTTTCTACATTTAAATTACTATTTTGTAGACAATGAATTCATTGAAGTATTCATACTTGTCATTCCTATAAATACTAATGGTACAATTAAGTATCCTACGAAAAGTACAACCATTGGTGCAAATCCAATACCTTTTCCTATCATACCTTTTCTAGCAATTAGTCTTTCGTTTGATTCTTTTCTTTTTGCTTGATAATAATCTCTTTCTGTATCTAGTTCATCAAACGCATCTGCAATTGGTATCTTTTCTACTGCTGCTTGAAGGCTTTCTACAATACGAATAAAATCTTGATAAGAAACATCTTCTTTTAATTGTTCTAATGCTTCCCAAGGTCCACTTTCATAGTTGTTTACACATTTGCTAATTGGCTCTTTAAAGATATTAGCATATCTTTCTAGCCATTCTAATATAATTTCAACATTCACTCTTTCAATTTTCATTAGCATTAAGATAATCGTTTGGAACTGCATTACTTCGTCTTCCATTTCCATTTGCCTCATTTTGGCTTGGAAAACAAGCATCCATATTGGCGCATTATATGCAATTATTGCAAATACCATTGCTAATAATAATTCAAACCATTGCATACTTTCGCTATTTACTGTTTTTATTTTCTTTAATACTCTTTCTGCTGCTATTTCTATTTCTTCATCTTTTGCTTCTACATAATCTTTATTTACAATGCCTCGTGACATTATTTTTTCAATATCGGCTTGTGTTACTTGTGTATTTCCTTTGTAATAATCAATATACTTATTATCTGATTCGGTAAGTTGCATTGCTGTTTTTAAGTTTTTCTCGGACATTTGTCCAACAATGTTATAATCTGCTGTTGGATCAGTATATACATTATTAATCGTCATTTTATGTAAATAAGATATAATTAATACAGATGCTATAAATGTCACTACACAAAGTACAATTCTATTTATATAAATCCATTCCATTTTATCTTTAGAAGCTGCCTCTTTTAAGTTCTCTTTTAGCTTTTTGTATTCCTTTGTTCCTTGGTTTGGAATAAATAGGTCAATTACCTTTTTAATAATAGGATTTTTATATAATTTTGCCTGCCATGGATTTTCTGTATTTTTTGTGTTCATATTTGTAGAACCATTATCTTTTAGCTTTCTAATTAAAACATAACATACAAAAGTTAATAATAGTACTAACATTTGCATAATCATACCAGTTCTTCCATTATAAAAAGACTGTGTAAAGCTAAACTGTGATATTGCCCAATTTTTAATTGGCTCTATCGCTAAAATTGGTACAATTGCAATAATTGATAAACTTTGAAAAACGTAATCTAATTTGTCTCTTTTCAAAATTTCTAGTTGCATTTCTTGTGTAATATTATTTAAGTTTTTCAAGTATAATGATGCACCATTAACTGTTCTGTCACCAAATTCTTTTGTTAAATAAGAAACTCCAGCAAATTCTTTTAAATAACTATTTGGTGCTACATCATAATATTTTTCTAATTCAGATTCTGGATCGTCTGAAATAAGTACTTCATATATTTTCTCTGCTTGTCTTGACATTTCTGGTGCTTCATCGTCTTGTGCTACTTGATAAATAGCTTCTTCTACCATGTTAAATTCATGATAAGCATGTCTAATTTCTGCAAAGAAGTTAACTTGTTCCTTTAATAACTTATTATCTATTTTATCTACCATTCCTCCCATAAAAGTGTCTACCATGAACACTTCAAACACTAATAGGAAGCATAATACTAAGTAATTGTCTTTTGTTAATAATACAATTAGCAAAGTAACTGGTATAATAATTAAAATTGTATTTGTTAATATTTTAGATGCTTGCTTTCTTGTTAAATATTCATCATCTATGTTAATAATTTCTAGTCTACGCCTAATTTTTAATAAATATCTTTTCAAAAATGGTATTTTTAAATAATAAACATATAACTTTTGATAAATAACCTCACTTGAAAAATTCTTTTCTTGTGTACCAGCTCTTAATTGCTGTATTTCACGTACACCAGATGAATCCATTTTCTTTTTTAAGTTTAAATATACAATAACAATGACAAAAAATAACGCTCCTGCACCTACCATAAGATATAACGGTAAATTTCCTGACATGTGACTATTTTAGCACCTCCTCTCTTTTGTTTGTTCTTAAGTTGTTACTGTTTTTGGTTTTCTTCCTCTTTTTTTAGGTTGTTCTGTTTCTATACTTTCTTCTATCATTTCTACTTCTTGTTTTGGTTTGATGTTCCAAACTCTTTCTAAGAATTTGTCAAATTCTCCAACATCATTATCATCCATGTTGTTTCTCATTTCTTTTATATTCTTTTCTGAGATTGGGTTTGTTAGCACATAAGTACCATCATGATATTCTAATACATTTACATATTTAAATAGTTCTCTGTTTGTTGTTTTTGTAAAATACACTGTTGCATTATCAATAAATTTATCTAGTTTTCCTTCTAGTGTCTTTTCTTTTCTATGGTCATATGTATACTCATTTTTTTCTTCTACTGGTATACATTCTGTTACTCTTTCTATATATCTTCTACCTCTAAAGTCTTTTACTAAGTGAATGTCAAAGTTTAATACTTGTACAACTTGCTCTTCTGCTGTTTTTTCATTTTTAAATACACCAGCACGAAGCATTGAGTTACGAAGTGCTGTTACTAAGTCTGGAAATGTCTTAGCGTGGTGAGTAAATAATGTAAACTTAGATGCAACCTGTGCAGATTGAATCATCCAAGATGCTAC
>CATKGX010000129.1 GCA_949747775.1 uncultured Clostridia bacterium
GCAAATTTCGCCATTAATCGTTTTGTTCCTGCTTTATCAAATTGAATTTCTAGCTTGTAGTCTTCTCCTTCTGGTTCTATTTTTTGTATGGTTCCTTCTCCGAATTTTTTGTGATATACTCTTGCACCTTGTTCATATTTTGAAATATCTACGCCTTGACCTTGTTTTTTGGTAATACCACTTAAGAAACTTTCTGCTGTTCTAAATTGAAATCCTGATGTTCCTGTACCTATTGATGAAGCTGTTTGTTTGTATTGTGGCATTTCTCCTCCGAATTGATATGTCTTCACTTTTGAAGAAGTTCCATATTCCCAGTCATAACTACTGTCTGCGAATTTATCTTGCTTACTTGCAAATGCTTCTTCATATCCATTTAACAACTCTTGTGGAATTTCTCCTATAAATCTTGATACTGCATTATAGCTTGTTGAACCGAAAATTGTCCTTTTTTTAGCACATGTTAGATATAAATATCTTTTTGCTCTGGTAATTCCTACATAAAACAGTCTTCTTTCTTCTTCTAATTCTTGTGGTTCTCCAATGCATTTGTTTCCAGGGAAAATTCCTTCTTCCATTCCTACTAAGAATACTGTGTTAAATTCAAGTCCTTTTGCACTATGTAGTGTCATTAGTGTAACTGTGTCATCACTTTCTTCCATTCCATCTATATCACTACTTAGAGTAATTCCTTCTAAGAAATCTGCTAAGCTGTTATCTGCTTCTTGCTCTTCGAATTCTATTGCTACTGTTAAAAATTCTTCTAAGTTTTGTATTCTAGATTCTGCCTCAGTTGTATTTTCATCTTCTAATGCTTTTACATATCCACTTTTCTTTAGTGTTTGCTTTATCATTTCTGAAATAGATAATTCTTCTATTTTACTTCTCATTTCTTCTATTAGCTGAACAAATTCCATTGAATTTGCTTTTAGGCGATTTAGTCCATATTCTTCTGCATGCTTAACAATTTCAAACATTGACACACCTGTTTTTTCTGCTATTTCTTGTACATTGTCAATACTTGTTTTTCCAATTCCTCTTTTTGGCTCATTAATTACTCTTTTTAATGAAATATTGTCTGATGGGTTAAAGATTAATCTTAGATAAGAAATAATGTCTTTAATTTCTTTTCTTTCGTAGAATTTTAGCCCGCCTACAATTTTATATGGAATGTCTTCACGTCTTAAAATTTCTTCTATGGCCCTTGATTGTGAGTTCATACGATATAATACAACAAAGTCTGAATATTTGTAATATTCTTCTCTTTTTAAGTGATTGATTTGTTCTACTATGTATCTTCCTTCATCATATTCATCATCTGCTTTATGGATGGTTGGAATTTCTCCTTCATCATTTTGCGTCCATAGTTTTTTTTCATATTTATTTTCATTGTTTTTAATAACAGCATTCGCTGCTTTTAAAATATTTCCAGTACATCTATAGTTTTGCTCTAGTTTTATAATTTTGGTACCTGGGAAGTCTTTTTCAAAATTTAAAATATTAGAAATATCCGCTCCTCTAAATGAATAAATACCTTGGTCATTGTCTCCTACTACTGTAATATTTCCATACCTTGAAGCTAAAATGGTAACTAGTGTAAATTGTGCTTTGTTGGTATCTTGATATTCATCTACTAATACATAACGAAATTTGTCTGCATAATATTCTAAAACATCTGGATTTTCAGTTAATATTTTTATGGTGTAGTTGATAATATCATCAAAATCAATCGCATTATTTTCTTTTAATCTTTGTTGATATAGTTCATATATTTTACCAATGGTTTCTCTTCTATAGTCTCCTGCATATTTTACAGCATATGCCTTTGGTTCTAACATATCGTTTTTTCCATTGCTAATTTCCGCTAAAACGCTTCTGTCCGTAAATAGCTTATCATCTATTTTTAATGTTTTCATACATTCTTTAATGAGTGTTTTTTGGTCTGACGTATCAAAGATAAGAAATGAACTGTCAAATCCAATTCTATCGATTGTCTTTCTAAGAATTCGTACACAAATTGAGTGGAAAGTTCCTATCCACATATTTTGTGCTGCCTCTCCTACAATAGCTTCTACTCTTTGCTTCATTTCATTTGCCGCTTTATTCGTAAAAGTAATTGCCAATATATTCCATGGTTTTATATATTTTTCTGACATTAAATATGCTATTTTATGTGTTAACACTTTTGTTTTTCCGCTTCCTGCTCCTGCTATTACTAAGCATGGTCCATCTGTGCACAAAACTGCCTCTTTTTGTTTGTCATTTAATCCTTCTATTAAATCTTGCATTTCTTTCTCCTTTTCTATTTTGTCTTTGCTATTATATAATACCTCAAACTTATGTTCAATAGTTTTTCATGATTTTTTCGTTTTTCTTTGAAAGCATCCTAAAAGAATGTCGCCTTGGATGCTGTTTTCCAGGCGACATTCTTTATTTTTGAACTTTTCCAATATAATTAAAATAACAATTGTTATCACTAAAGCAATTAAAGTGATTCTATTACTTCCTTCTTTCTTCATCATTGGTCCCTCCGTTTCTTTTATTGTATCAAAATACTATTTTTCTTTCAACATTTTACCAATTTTTAATTGATAACAGGTATTTCTATTATCAATTGTCTTCGATTCAGTTATTATCCTTGATATTGTCGTTTTTTATCGTATTTTTGTTAAAATTAAAATCATTCACAAAAATATGCGAACATATTATATTAGTTATGGAAAGTAGGGAAATATATGGATAAATCAAGTATAAACAATCATATTGGAACTGTATTACAAGAATACAGGTTGAAAAATAATTTAACACAAAATCAGGTAGCAGAGATAACAGATTTAGAGCCAAGACATATTAGTCAAATTGAACGAGGATTTTCGAAAGGAAGTATTGATACTCTTCTTAAATTATGTAATGCCTATCATATTACTCCTGATATTGTTTTATATGATTTATTAAATAATGAGACTAAAAATTCAGTTTCTATTTATGAGGAAAATTTTAAGAAATTGACAATAAAAGATAAAGACACAGTTTTACATATTATTGATTATTTTTTAACACATTAGCTAAAAAGCTTATAAATTTATTTTATAAGCTTTTTTATAGTTTTTGCAAGTCTTCTCCATATTTTACGCCTAATGAATAGCTTAGTGCAAAATAGTAACTTTCTGTTTCATAGATAAGTTCTTGCATTTGTTCAAATAGCTTTTTTTGCTCTCCTGTAATTTCTTTTTCTAATTTGTCCATGGTGTCAGAAAGACTTATATATTTTTCATTAAATTCTTTATTTGTACGTAATATTTTTATTTTCTCTTCCACCATTTGACTAATACATTGTTTTGTTTCATTTTCAAAAATTTGCATCTTTTTTCTCCTTTTTCTTATTATGCATTTTTTTTTAGAAATTATGCTAAATTCATTGCAAATATTCCTATCAGAAAACCTATCATATTTCCTATTGTGCTCATTCGTCCTTGATATAATCGATTTGACTCTGGTGTTAGTTCTCCTGATACAATGTATATCATGGCTCCTGCTGCAAATGATAGGCATACTGCTATTATGCTTTGTGATATTCCGCCCACCAATGCTCCGAAAAATGCTCCAATTCCTGTTGTAATACCTGATAGAATGACATAGAATATGACTTTTATGGTTGACATTCCCCCATTTTTCATGGGAACAGACATCGATATTCCGCTCTGGAATGTCATGGAAACAAATTGCTATTGCTAAAGATATTCCTAGTTTTAGCGATGCTTCAAAACCAGAACCTATTGCTAATCCTTCTGGGAAGTTATGTATAGCTAGGCCAATGCTTACAATAATTCCTGTCTTTAATAAATTATTTTTGATATTGTCGTTTTTGTTTGATTTTGTTACATTTGACTGGTCCATTAATTTACTGAACTTTTTATCTACAAGATTATCACAAATCATCATTATGATAATTCCTATTGTTATTCCCAGCAGTACCGTGGAAAGTGACGCTATTGCTAGTGCTTCTGGAATAAGTTCAAAACATACAATCGCAATCATAAGTCCTGATGCAAATGATAGGATAAAGCTTAAAAATTTATTGGATGTTTTTTTTAACATTACTCCAATAATTCCTCCTATTGTTGTTCCAAAAGTTCCAAAAAATAATCCTATTAGGGTCGTTTTTAAAATTGCATTCAACAAAATCACCTCGTTACTCTTCTTTTTACTATTGTATTTGTTTTATTTCGTTTTATACCATATGCATGTATAAAATTTCACTTTCATTCTTTTTATTTTGTAACATATCAAAAAATATCCTTTTGCTCTTTTGAAGAGTTAAGGATATTTTTTGATATGTTATCTAGTTTTCTTTATATGTATAGCCAGTTGTATCTGGTAGTTTTAGTTGATTCTCTTGCATACAATCTAATTTGACGTCATAAGAAGCTTCATATTGTAATGTTCCCTTTTCATTGTATTTTTCTTGTTTTACTATGACTTTTCTGTCTGCATCAATCCATGCAATTGTTTTGCCTCTATGAGGTGCTGAAAATTGGACAACGATACATTCCGTATTGTTGTAGATTTCGTTTTTCAAATATTCATATTTGTCTTTGTTAGAAATAAATTCTTCTAGCACATTTAAATCGTCTGAAAGAAAAGTACTAGGTAGTATTGTTTTTGCCTCTTCCAAGATGATTTTATCTTTCGTTTGCCATGCTGTAGCAATAATACTTCCATCTTCTTTTAAGCTCATCACTTTTTTCACATCATTTTTACGTTCAATCTTTCCTATCGTGGAAGTCGTATTTTGCCCTTGTTCATTATACAATTTCGTAGTAACTATTACTTCGTAGTTTTTATATGCCTTTGTTATTGAATTTACCTTTTTAACATACAAATAATTTTGTGGATTATTTTGTAATATTAGTATCGTAATCCATGTTAGAATCATTGCTATTAGTAAAATTGTTACTATGCCTAGTAATCCTTTTTTTATTTTATTTTTTTCTTCCATAAACATCCCTCCTTTTTTTCGACTATATTACAAAAGTTTATATATGTCAATCATGAATTCTGTATATCTTCATTTTCTAAAAATAATATATCCTATTTGTATTAGTCCAATTAATCCTAACACTGGATATAACAAGTCTACTAAAGAGGCGAACCCTATTTTTGAGATTGGAATTGCTGTAATGCATAGGATAAGACAAATCATCTGATAGCTTTTTTTGCTTTTGCTTGAATTTTCTGCAAAGCCATATCCAGAAGCAATGGCAGAGGTGTAAATTGCTGATACAATCACAATTCCATAAATATGTGGATACAATTTTCCAAATTTGCTAACAATGTGGATAAGTGGTAATTCTACCTGTAAGATATTTTCTTTTGCCATAATTAATATTCCATAAAGGATTGTAGATAGCAGTAGTAAAAATGCTGATACAATTGTTGCTATTTTCTTTTCTTTTTGGTAGGTATATTGTTTTAAGCCAATTAAAATTGGAATTAGCAGTATGCTATTATAGCTTGCATATTCTAAGCTTGCAATCAGCCAATTTCCTTCTTTGATTGTTTTGGGCACTGTTTCTAATGCTTCTACTATATTGCTTTTGATACCAATTAAGACAATCATTGCTATCAAAAATGGAATTAGTATTGTATTCATTTTCGTAATTCCTTCTATATTGTGCATAAAGGTAATATAGCATAACAGGCAAATTGCTGGTGCAATGATGCTATGCATAATAGAAAATTCCTGTTCAAAATAGGCTACAAATCCTGCCATCATAACATAGAATGAAATGAGTAAAAATAGATTTACTATGTATTTCAAAATTTCTTTTATTCTTCCATGAATGCCTAATGTTTGTAAATATTCTTCGTAGTTCTCTATTTTCTTATCTTTTATATGGTTTAATACTTTGTATATCGTAATTCCTGTAACAATACTTGCTATTACAAGTCCTATATATCCTTTTATGCCATATACTCCAAAAAAGATATATATTTCTCTGCCAGATGCAAAGCCTGCTCCTATTACGGCTCCTATAATTACGCATACTGCTTTTACAATATTTTTCATTAGAAAAACCCCCTTGTCAATTTTATGACAAAATGGGGGTTTTATGATTTGTTATTTTTTTCTTCTTCTTACTTGCCATATAACAAGTCCTGCTACTATAATTAGTACTGGAATGGCAAATATAATGGTAAGTACGATTGCTTGTTGCTGCTCTGTTACTGTATATGTGCTTACTTCTACGTCTTTTCTAATCATAATGGTGTCATCTCTACCTGTTAAGTATGAAATTGAATTTAATGCTAAGTCTTCGTTGTTGTATAATTGGTAGGCACTTACATTAACTGCAACTGGTACACTTGTAACAAACATATTGTTTGAATATACGATTAGTTTTGAAGTTGTATTGTCATCAATTTTCTTTGTAAGTAGTGCTCCTACGGTTGCTTCTCCTTCTTGGTCTCCTTTTTGTTTTGATGTACTTTTAATATTTAAGTCACTTCTATAAAAAGCTTTTGAACTTGTTGTTGCTAATGTTTCTAGTGTTACTCCTAGTTTTTCTAGTTTTTCGCTGTCTTGGATGTTGATTTTTCCACTGTTTATAAAGCATGCACTTGTGTCCATATTAATATTTTTTGTTACGCTAGTTCCTTGGTTTACTGTTACAATGATGGCTTCTGGTAATCCTGATAGCATTCTGTTTGCGTCTTGTTCTATTAAGATACCTTCTGATATGCTAACTCCATATTCATCTAATACTTTTTGGAAGTTTGGCATTGCAATTTTTGTGACATTGGCGTCTGTTAATAAAATAATTTTTCCACCTTTTTTTATATAGTCTAAAATGGCATCTCTTTCTACTTCTTTTAAATCATCATTTAATGTTGTAATGGCAAGTGTAGAACAGTCTTCTGGCACTTTTCCTTTTACCAATAAGTCTAAGTCCTCTACTTCATTTGCTTCATCTGCTAAATGTGTTTTAAATGCATACATATATGATGATAGTCCATCATTGTGCCCTGCTAAAAAGTAAATTTTTGGTTTTTTAGTAATTGTTACATCTAATAAAGCATTGGTCATAGCTTCTTCTGTTAAATCTTTTTGTTGATAAGTTGTATAGTCATATGTGTATAAGTCATCTGTTGTTAATTGTCTTTCTTTGTTTGCACTTTTTATAATAATCATATAACTATTTTGTGTTAGGCTATATTTTTTAACAAGTTCTGGGTGTTGTGTAACATCTGTAATAAGAGTTACTTTTATTTTGTCATTTTCTTTACTATATCTATTTGAAAAGTCTATTACAGATTGAATATCATCCATATTAATTAATAAAATTTCAACATCTTGGTCTATATTTTTAACAATTTGTTTTGAGGTTTCAGACAAGCTATATACTTTGTCTGTTGTTAAGTCTATATCTGTTAAGTTTAATTTTTCTACTAATAAGTTGATTGCAACATATATTGCAAGAATAATTGCTAACATCAAAATCGTATAAGATGTTTTGCTAAGTACTTTTTTTAGCATTTCATTTGAAGTTTTCTTTTCTTTTATTTTTACAACATCTAACTTTTTATTGTCTTTTGATGTTTTTTCTTTCTTTTCTTTCTTTTCCAAGTAATTTCCCTCCTCTATTTTACAGTTTTTCTTCTTTTCATGAAAAGAATGGTAACCAAAGTGCACATTCCTGTAAATGATAATAAGCTTACTAAATCTTTTATTGATATTAATCCATATGTAAATTTCATAAACATATCCATTAAATTAATTCTTGAAAATGCTGTATTAATATCTGGTAAGAACCATGGTATTACTAAAAATGCAATGGTAATAATTGCTGCTATAATTTGGTTTTCTGTAATGCTTGAGGCAAACATTCCAAAAGATATGGCTGCCATTCCAAGTAGTAAAAATCCTAGCATTGTTACTAATACTGTTACGATGTTTGCTTTTCCAAAGAAGCTAATAATCACAAAATATATTAGTGAAATTACTAATGTTATTAGCACAACAGTTACTGCTGCTAAGAATTTTCCAAGTACTATTGCTGTAATGCTTCTTGGTGATGTCAGCAATAGTTGTTCTGTCCCATTTTTTCTTTCTTCTGCAAACATTCTCATTGTAAGAATAGGAACAATTAATAATAGCCCATATCTTGCTGTTGCATAATATAGATTTCCTAAATCTACTGCTCCAAATTGAATGGTTGTTAAAAAGAAAAATGTGCTATATACTGCTAAAAATAGTCCTACTGCAATATAGCCTATTGGAGATAAAAAGTATGATTTTAATTCTTTTTTATATATTGTAAACATTATTTTTTCTCCTCCTTTTTTGTGTCTATTAATTTAATAAATGCATCTTCTAGCGTTGATTCTGTTTTCTTTAATTCGAATATTGTAATGTCTTGTTTTGGTAGTACTTCAAATAGTTTTTTTCGTAAATCAACTTCTGCATTAGAGGTAATCATAAATTGCTTTGTTCCGTCTTTGTTGTCTTTTACCATTTCGATACTTTCAATTTCTGGTATGTTATTTTTTAGATTTTTCATATTATTTTTAGGATCTTCTACTGTTACTGAAATTCCATTTGCTTCTTTTGTTTTCTTTTCTAAGTTTTCTGGTGTATCTACTGCTATTATTTTACCTTTGTTAATAATTACTACTTTTTCGCAAATTTGACTGACTTCTGATAAGATATGTGTACTTAAAATAACAGTATGCTTTTTGCCTAGTTCTTTAATTAATGCTCTGATTTCTGTAATTTGTTTTGGGTCTAATCCTACGGTTGGCTCGTCTAATATAATAACAGCTGGGTTCCCTACTAGAGCTCCTGCTAGACTTACTCTTTGTTTATATCCTCTTGATAGATTTCTAATTAATTTCTTTTGTACATCTTCTAAACCTGTCTCTTTTAAAACTTTTGCTACTTCTTCTTTTCTAGCTTGCCTTTTTACAAATTTTAGCTCTGCCATATAAGTAACAAATTCTTTTACAGTTAGTTCATAGTATAGTGGTACATTTTCTGGCATATATCCAATTTCTTTTTTGGCTTTTCTTTCCTTTTTTGAAATGTCTTTTCCATTAATAATAATTTGTCCTTCTGTTGGTTCAATAAAACCTGTAATCATATTCATGGTTGTACTCTTTCCTGCTCCATTTGGTCCTAAAAATCCAACGACTTCGCCATCTTTCACTTCAAAACTGATGTTATCCACAGCAGTTACACTTCCATATTTTTTCGTAACATTTTTGACTTCTATCAATGTTATTTCCTCCAATCTCTTATTTCCCTAAGTTTTTTCCTTCACATATTACCATTTTATTGTTTCTGTTGCAACTATTTTTTTAAATTTCACATAGAATTCACATTTAGTCATATTTTACAAATTTATTTCATACAGTACCATAAGGAGGTTTATATGGAAACAATTTATCCTTTTTTAATTGCATTTATTATGGTTTTTATTGCAGAACTTGGTGATAAGACACAACTGATTGTGCTTTCTTTTTCTAATTCATTAAAACCTCGTACCATTTTACTAGGTGTTGCTTTGGGTTCACTTTTTAGCCATGGTCTTGCTATTATCTTTGGTAGTAGTATTGGTCTTTTGGAAAATGATGTTTTACACCATATTATTGAAATTATTACCTATGCTTCTTTTATTGTTATGGGAATCATTTCTTTATTTCCGAAAAGAGAAATGGAAAATCCTAATTCTAAAAAAGAAGGTATGGTTCAAAAAATTACACATTGGAAATTAAATTATTGTTTTATTATTGCTCTTTCTATTATGGTTGGAGAAATTGGAGATAAAACTTTTCTTGCATCAGTTGGCTTTGGTCTTCAATACCCTAACGCTAAGTTATTATTAATCCTTGGCGCTATTGCTGGTATGGTTGTAAGTGATTCTATTGCCATTGTATTTGGTAAATTTTTAAATAAGTATATTTCGGAAACATTAATGCAAAAGATTTCTGGTGTTTTATTTTTAATCTTTGGTATTTTGGGATTTATTTTTTAAAAAGTAAAAAAAGCTTTCAAGTATTACGAAACTTGAAGCTCTTTTTTAGATATTATTTATGTTAGTGTGCCTTGGCTCTAATTAATTTTTATTTTCTTTTATTAAAGTATGCACCCATATTTCATTTCCTTGTTTATCTTTTACTCTTAAGTTTGGAAATGTGTGTGATATTCTTTCGTTTGTAAAGTAATTATTTTCTATGGTTTGTTGTATTTTTGTCCATATATGATTTGTTTCTTTTTGATTCACTTTATTGTATAACACTCTATTTTCATATGTTTGTATGCCCCATACAGTGAATATGCAATCAATAACTAAAAAAACAAATAATATAATTTCAATTATGTTTCTTGGTTTTACTGGTATTTTTTCTATTAATTTATCTAGCAATGGTTTTATTAATTTCATAATAATAACGGATAATATTCCCCAATATAATGAATATTGCAAACATATTCTTCCATTTAGATTGGCTTTTATATAACCATAGTCCCAAAATCTCATTCCATAAATTGATTCTAGTCCAAAGCTTAGTATATATTCAGCAATAGATCCTACTAAAAAGCCATAAATAAATAATTGCCCTATTCTTTTTTTATGATAGCCATTTAAAGCTATTATTAATATTGCTCCACTTACTCCATAAACAGGACAAAATGGTCCCCATATCAGTCCTTTTCTACTTTCTGTTGTTCCTGAAGTAATATAACTATAAATTGTTTCTATGAATAACCCTGCTATACTAAAAATAATAAAGTACCAGAATATTTGATGTATGGTAAGTTTGTTTTTTTGCTCCATATTTTCCTCCATTTTTTCCATTATATAATATTTCTGAAATTTTTTCCATAGCTTTTCTTGACATTTTATAAAAAACGTGATATGATAATGATTGCAATTGATTTATGGGTCAGTAGCTCAGTTGGATAGAGCATCGGCCTTCTAAGCCGAGGGTCGGGGGTTCGAATCCCTCCTGGCTCACCAAAA
>CATKGX010000130.1 GCA_949747775.1 uncultured Clostridia bacterium
AAAAGAAAGTGTTATTACTCTAACATTTAAAATCAATAATATGGGAGATGAAGGAAAAGCAGATGTAAAGTACTATTCTATAGGAACTAGAAAAAGTACATGGAAATTTTTGTATCATGAAGACGAATCCTATATGTCTGATAATGAAAGAACATTCAAAGATACAATGGTTCATAAAGAGCATGTTATTAAAAGCTGCGCCAAGTTAGCTAGATATCTTGAAAGAGAGGGTGCAGTAGAACACGCCAAGCTCTTAATGCAAAGAGCAGAGGAGCATGATAACAGTAAAATAAACTGTATTGATGAAGTAATGGCACTATCCAGAATTATTAATGATAAAACATCATTAAAAGATGCTAGTGAGAGTCTGAGTCCCATCAAAAAAGATGCAATTGCTTTGCATTGGAAGCACAATAGCCATCATCCAGAACATTTTGCATCTGCGATGGATATGTCTAAGCTGGATATTATGGAAATGTGCTGTGACTGGCACGCACGTTCAACACAATACAAAACAGATTTCTTACCATATGTAGAACAAAGACAAAAGAACAGGTTCCATTTTCCGGAATGGATGTTCCAAGAAATTTGGCATTACTGTAAGGTTTTAGCGTCTGAAATTTAGTGTTCCAATATAAGGTGCTTTTCTATATAGAAAGGCACCTTAAAAATTTTTGCAAATTTCCACAAATTTCTACAAAAAAAGTGTTGACATTATAAACATACTATGGTATCATAAATAATGTACTAAGTAACATATGAAAAACATATTATTAAATTAGTAAAGACGAAGACAATAGAAAATAAAAAAACAGCAATACTAGTTTATTATTTTGCACAAAAAGCGAAAACTTTACATAAAATTTATAAGATGAAAGAGGAAAATAAAAATTTAAAAAAGTTTTCAAAAAAGTGTTGACATTTCAAAAAATACATAGTATAATACAAAACGTTCCACACTTTGAGGAACAAAAAAGTACATTGAAAAGTAAACAATAAACTTTGAGAAACCAATAAAGCGGTAGTATAAACTACCAAAATAAAAAACGCGAAAGCGAATAAAAAGAGTCAA
>CATKGX010000131.1 GCA_949747775.1 uncultured Clostridia bacterium
AATGTGAAAAATATATTTTAGAGGATTTTAATTTGACTTGTTTTGGGAAAAGTTTTAAGAGAGAGTAGCAAATACACTTTTTTAAAAAATGCGGTTGAAAAATTAATAGTAATAAGGTAAAATAGAGGAAGATTAAGAAGGAAAATATAAGGAGAATAGAAAATGACAAAAGACAAAAACGCTGAGGCTGTAAGAGAGAGAGAGAGAGAGAGAGAGAGCTATATTCTAGCAAAATAGAAATGTACAAAGGCTATGTAGCCTTTATTAGAGATGGATAATAGACAGACTATTTATTGAAAAGATAAGTAGGCTGTCTTTTTGTGTGAAAAAGGAAGAAGGGAGAAGAAAAATGAAAAAGATAACCAATAAGGGAATAACATTAGTTGCACTAGTTGTAACAATAATTGTATTGATGATATTATCAAGTATAAGTATAGGAGCAATACTTAGTGAAAAAGGTATAATACAGCAGGCCAAAGATAGTAAAAAGCAACACGAGGATGCAGTAAGAAAGGAAGAAGAGAACTTAAACGAGTTGTTAGGCGAATATAAAAATAGTATGAATGGAGAAGGATTTGGAAATGGAACAGTAGGAGGCGAAACAACGACACCTGCTACAACGCCTACCCCAAGTGTGCCAAAAGGACCCAATGGAAATCAGTTAGTAACATCTATTACAGAAAAAGAGCATGGAACAATAGAAGCAGAGGATATTAAGGGAAATAAGGTGGTTGTCCCAGGTGGATTCAAAATGGCAGAAGACAGTGGAAGTACAGTAGAGGAGGGAATTGTAGTAGAAGATGATATAGGTAATCAATTTGTATGGATACCAGTAAGTAATATTAATCATGATGGAAGTAATAAAATAAAGAAAAATGATGGAACAGAAGTGGAAATTACTTTAGGAAGGTATTCATATAATTCATCGACAGGAGCACTAGCTGGTTCGCAGTATGCAATAAATTATGAGAATCCAACAAAATATGGAAATTCAAAAGAATTAATAATTTCACGAATAAGTAGCTCGAGTAGTGAAAATACTACAGCAAAGGACTTAGCAGGTTTTATTAATAGTGTAAGGGTTAATAATGGCTTTTTATTTGGTAGATATGAGGCAAGTTATAGAAGTGGGAAAAAAGTAGGAGTAGGAACTAATGAAGAATATTATAAACCTGCATCAATAAAAAGTAGAGCCTATAATGAAACAAGTATGAGTTATGTAGAGGGGACGCTATGGAATTGGATTACACAGTCAGATGCTGCATTAGTTAGTAGACAGATGTATAATGGAAATGATTATGTAGAGAGTGACTTAGTGAATAGTTATATGTGGGATACAGCAGCTGTGTATATAAGAAGCATGGGGTATACTAATTATGTGATTCAGGGCAAATATTCTTCTACGTTAAATAATACAGGTTTAACCGTAGATCAAAAATGTCACATTTATGATATGGCAGGGAATAATCAAGAGTGGACAACAGAGTATTCATCATGGAGTAACTCTTTAGGAGTATATCCATGTACATTGAGAGGAGGATGCTATTGGAATTCGGGAGGCACCTATTATGTAATAGGACGTGATGAAAACAAAACTACTGATAATACAGGACAGATTAGTACAGGCAAAACGTATTCTTATGGTTTTCGTGTGGGGGCTTGGATAAAATAATTCTGTGAATGACAAGAAAATACATAATATGTATATACAAAGCAAGGTGTGTTATAGGGATAATTATATCAGTGTAAGACATAAAGAGAAACAAGTATAGAAGAGTGAAAGCTACTTTTGTACTTGTTTTTTTATAATATCAAAGAATAGAAAATAGGAGTTGAAAAGAAATGTGCACGATGTGAGTGCAAAAAAGGTATGAATTAAAATATGAGAAAATGTGATATACTAGAAGAGAATAGAAAACTTTTATAACAAAATAGTGATTGCGAAAAAATTTTTTTCATGGAGATTATTTCTTAAAAATTCCTAAAAAAGCTTTCATTTTTGTAGGAACTGGTATATAATAAACAAGTGAATTTTTATGATACAAGAAGTTCATGAAAACTAGCTTTTAAGGCATTAAAATAAACTTAGAGGCAGAAGTATTGTTTTTAGCTAAGGAGGATTTTTAGAATGGGAAAAGATAAAAATAGTGATAAGACGAAACAATATAAAATAAGAACACCAAAAAAATCAAATCAAAAAAGCGTAAAGAAAGAGAAAAGTGGAAAAAAGAAACATCCTAAATTAAAGAAATTTATTTTAGTATGTTTTGTATTGTGTATTTTATTAGGACTAATTGGAATAGGAGTTTTTGCAGGTATTTTCTTTAGTGATAAGTGGAAAATAAATAAAGAAGATTTAGAAATTTCGCAACATAATACAGAAGTGTATGATAAAAATGGTAAAAAGATTGCGGAATTAACAGGTGATGAGAATAGAAAAATTATCACAATGGCAGAAATGGGACCATATTTACCAAATGCATTTGTGGCAATAGAAGATGAAAGATATTATAGCCACTATGGAATAGATATTAAAAGAACAGCAGGAGCTATCGCTACATATATTATCAATATGGGGAAATCGTCTTTTGGAGGAAGTACAATTACACAACAACTTGTAAAGAACATGATGAATGATACAGCAGATCAAGGAAGAGCTGGTGTGGAAAGAAAAATAAGAGAATGGTCACGTGCTTACCAAATTGAGCAAATGTTTTCAAAAAGTCAAATATTAGAGTTGTATTTGAATAAAATATTTATGGGTGGCACAGTATATGGAGTAGAAAGTGCTTCACAATATTACTTTAGTAAATCTGCAAAAGATTTAAGTTTGGCAGAAGCAGCTTTTATTGCAGGTATTAATGACTCACCAAATAGTTATAATCCATTTGGTGATGAGGATAATAAAGAGTTAATCAAAAACAGAACAAAAATTGTATTATCTCAAATGAAAAAATTAAGGAATACAGATGTAAAGGAATTAGAAGGATTAACTAAAATAACGGATGAACAATATGACAAGGCAATAGAAGAAGTAGAAAAGGGACTAAAATTTAAAAAAGGTGGAGCAGCAGATACTTCTAGCATATCTTTCCATACAGCCGCAGCAATCGACGAAGTTGCACGTGAGCTTGCAAAAGAGAAAGATGTAGCTTATGACATAGCTAGATCAATGGTATTTAATGGAGGATATAAATTATATACAACACAAGATAGTTCTATTCAAGATATTATGGAAGAAGAATATTTAAAGGAAAAATATATAAGCAATGCAACAACAACACAAGGAAAGAAAGAAAAAGCACATACACAATCTGCAATGGTTATTATAGATCATAAAACAGGGCAAGTAGTAGGTTGTGTAGGAGGTTTAGGAACTGATGTATCAACCATTAACCAAAATAGAGCAACACAAAGTTACTTACAACCAGGTTCAGCAATAAAACCACTTGCAGCAATAGCACCAGGATTAGAAGAAAAAGTAATTACAGCAGCAACGATGTATGATGATTCTGTAACATCATTTGGAGGGCAAACATTCTATAATTCAACAGGTTACCCAGGAATTATTCCAGTAAGAGCTGCGATAGAACGTTCTTCTAATATTGTAAATATGAAAGTCTTATCAAATGTAGGATTAGATACATCAATTAGATATTTAAATGAATTTGGATTATCGAAATATAATCAAGATGATGCAAGTTTAACAGTAACACTAGGTGGAACTGTTAATGGAGCTTCTCCACTTCAAATGGCAGGTGCTTATGGGACAATTGCAAATGGCGGAGAATATATTGAACCAACATTCTATACAAAGTTAGAAAGTTCAAAAGGCAAAGTGGTTATAGAAACAAAACAAGAAAAAAGAAGAGTGATATCAGAACAAAATGCATATGTTTTGTCAAACATATTAAAAGCGCCAGTATATGGATTTATGGGGCATGCAACAGCAACAAGATGTAAAGTGTCTGGAATAGAAACAGCAGCAAAATCAGGAACAACAACAGATTATAAAGATAGATGGTTATGTGGATTTACACCATATTATGCTGCAGCTACTTGGACGGGATATGATACTCCAGAAACAGTATCAAATATTAATGGAGAAACAATATCTATCTTGATATGGAGTTCTGTTATGGATCAAGTACATGAGAAATTAGATAGTGCAAACTTTAAGAAACCAAATGGAATTGTATCAGCTGAAATATGTAAAAAAACAGGAAAAGTTGCTACTAAAAAATGTACGAGTACATATACAGAGGTATTTACATCTGGAACAGTACCATCAGAGTGCACAGGACATGAAGCAGTAAAAATTTGTAAAGAAAGTAAAAAATTAGCGACTGAATTTTGTCCTAAAACAGAAGAAAAGGTATATGATGTAAAACCAGAAAAAGAAAGAAATGCAAGCTGGAAGACTTCAGCAGGTAAAAAATATAATGAAGTTAAAGATACTTGTACACTTCATACAAAAGAAACAATGAATGCTACAGTACCAAATGTAGTGGGAAAAACAGAAGCTGATGCAAAAGTAGAATTAAGAGGATTTGCTTTACAAATAATATATGAAGAGGATAAATTTAAAGAAGATGGAGTAGTATTAAGACAAAGTATTAAAGCAGGAGAGTCTGTTGCAAAGGGAAGCAAAATAGTATTAACGATAAATAGTATAACAAAGCCACAAGAACCAGAACCAGAGCCAGAGCCAACTCCAAAGCCAAAACCAAAGCCAACTCCAGAGCCAGATGAAAACACAGAAGGACCTAACACCAATACGACAAAACCAAATGATGTAATATAGGCAAAATAACTTCATTTTGCAATTTACAAAGATGGTTAAAAAGATTGTTAAAATGGAGGTAAAGATGGAAATAAAATTATATAACACGTTAACAAAATCAAAAGAAAACTTCATTCCCTTAAATGGGAATGAAGTTAGAATGTATTCATGTGGTCCAACAGTATATAGTTATGCACATATTGGGAACTTTAGAGCATACATTTTTATGGATACATTAAGAAGAATGCTAGAGTATAATGGTTATGAAATGAAGCATGTTATGAATATAACAGATGTAGGACATCTTGAGTCTGACGCTGATGAGGGCGAAGATAAAATGGAAAAGGCAGCAAAAAAGGAAAATAAGAATCCTTATGAAATTGCTAAATTTTATACAGAGGCATTTTTAAAAGATATAGAGAAATTAAATATAGAAAAACCAGAGACTATTGCGAAAGCAACAGAGCATATTGATGAAATGTTAGAATTTGTAAAAGAGATTATAGCAAAAGGATATGCATATGAAACGAGTAAAGGGATTTATTTTGATATTTCTAAGTTAGATCAGTATCCAGTATTGTCTAATCGAAATTTAGAAGAGCAGATAGCTGGTGCAAGAGTAGAAGTGGATCCAGAAAAAAGAAATCCTTACGATTTTGCTATTTGGATAAAGGCACCAGAAAATCATATTATGAAATGGGAAAGCCCATGGGGACTATCTTACCCAGGTTGGCATATAGAATGTTCTGCAATGGGAAGAAAATACTTAGGAGAAGAATTTGATATTCATACAGGAGGTGTTGATCATATTCCAACACACCACGAAAATGAAATTGCACAAAGCAAAGGTGCTTGTGGAAAAATACCTGCCAAATTTTGGATGCATGTAGAGTTTTTACAAGTAGATGGCGGGAAAATGTCAAAAAGTTTGGGAAATGTTTATACAATAGACCAGTTAAAGGAAAAGGGAATTGAACCTTTGGCATATAAGTTGTTTTGTTTTACAGCACATTATAGAACACAGCTAAATTTTACATTTGAAAGTGTAGCCTCTTCGCAAAAAGCATTAAATAGACTAAGAGAAGGCTATCTGATGCATACAGAGGGAAGCGATGAAATTTCAAATGTTGTAATAGAAGAATATAAAACTAAATTTTTGGAAACAATAAATGATGACTTAAATATACCAGCAGCAATGGGAATACTATGGGAAATTGTAAGAAACGAAAAGAAGTCGAAGGAATTTGCCAATCTTTTATTAGAATTTGATAAAGTGTTAGGACTAGATTTAAAAAATGCAAAAAAATACATAGAAGAACAAGCAAAAATCGAACTGCCAAAAGAAATATTAGATTTAATAGAACAAAGAAAACAGGCAAGAATTCAAAAAAATTGGGCATTATCAGACCAGCTAAGAGATGAAATACAAGAAAAAGGATATCGTATAAAAGATACAAAAGAAGGAATGACCATAGAAAAAGTGTAATGGGAGGAACTTTAAAGTTGAAAGAAGAAACAAAATTAACCTTTTGGAGAAAACTAAAGTTTAGTGTATTTGATTTTGAAAAATATCAGGAATTAGCTGCACAAAAAATATCAAAAACGATTGGCTATATTGCAATTTTAGTTTTTATATTTGCATTTATTGTAGCTGGAATGTCTACTTATAAATTTACAGTAGCAATGGGAAGTATTAGACAATATATCGAAGAAAATATTGAAACAATTACTTTTGAAGAAAATGAGTTAAATGTTATTCCAAAAAATCATGAAGAAATAACAACAATTGAAAATGAGTTATTTGGAATTAAGATTATAATTAATACACAAACACAAGACAAAGAAAAGATTACACAAAGCATTAACGAATTGGGAGCTGACGGAAACGAGATATTAATTCTAAAGGATAAAATTTTATTAAAGAATAAAATTATGACAGCTCCTTATACACATTCATATTCTACTTTGGCACAAAAATATAATATTAATAAAATAGATAAACAAGAAATTATAAATCTATTATCAATAGACACAATGAAGCCATTATTAATTAAAATATTTGGAATTTTATTGATGTACTTTTTTGTAATTATGTATTTGCCAAGTACTTTAATTGATATTGTTATTTTGTCTGTGTTTGGATATATTGTAGCGCTGATTTCAAAAATGAAATTAAAGTATAGTGCAGTATATAATATTGCAGCATATGCGCTTACTTTACCGATTTTATTAAATGTACTATATTTTATTGTGAATAGTTTTACTGGATTTCAGATACAATACTTTGAAGTAATGTATACAACAGTAGCTACGATATATATCACTGCTGCTATTTTAATGATACGATCAGATGTGATAAAAAAACAAATTGAGTTAACAAAAATTTTAGAAGAGCAAGATAAAATAAGGCTAGAACTTGAAAGAAAAGAAGAAGAGCAAAAACAGGAAGAAGAAAAGGAAAGACAAAAAAGAGAAGAAGAGAAAAAACGTAAACAAGAGGAAAAAGAAGAAGGAAATATAGGAACTCAGCCCAAAGGGAATGAATGCATAATGGAGAGGAGAAAAGATGTCAGAGAATAAAAACAATCAAAATAAAAAGAAAGATGATGTATCAAAATATCTGATAATAGCGATATCAATTTTAACAGTAATACTAGTTGGGGCAATCATTTATTTAATGATTACACCAAAGGACAAGAACGATGATAAAGAAATAGCATATACAGATTTAATTAAAGAAATTTCAGATAGCAAAATTGAAAAGGTAGAAATGACGGTAGGAAGTACATCTATTAAAGTAAAGTTAAAAGATGTTGAAGAGGAAAAAAAGGCAATAGTGCCAAATACACAAGCTTTTATTGAATTAATTCAAGAAAAGGTGGAAAAAGGTAATAATATTGAATTAATACAAAAACAACCGAATGTATTTATTAGAATATCAAGTAACTTATTTTCAATTTTGCCAACAATTATTTTACTTGCTTTAGTAATTATTATGGTTAAAATGCAAGGATTGGGTGATAAGGGAAAAGTATATGATAGTGAAACAACAAAGTCAAAAATTACATTTGACGATGTGGCTGGACTAGATGAAGAAAAGCACGAAATGATAGAAATTGTAGATTTTTTAAAAAATCCAAAACGATTTTATGAAATGGGAGCTAAAATACCTAAAGGCGTATTACTTTGTGGGCAACCTGGTACAGGTAAAACTTTAATTGCTAAAGCAATTGCAGGACAAGCTAATGTACCTTTTATTTCGATGAGTGGGTCAGAGTTTATAGAAATGTTTGCAGGACTTGGAGCTTCTAGAGTAAGAAAACTATTCGAAAAAGCAAAAAGAATCTCTCCATGTATCATATTTATTGATGAGATTGATGCAATTGGTTCAAGAAGAAGTAGTGGAAGTGGAGCTGAAACAGAAAACAATCAAACATTAAATCAATTATTAGTAGAGATGGACGGGTTTGATACAGAAGAAACAATTATTGTGCTTGCTGCAACAAATAGACCAGAAATGCTCGATAAAGCATTACTTCGTCCAGGAAGGTTTGATAGAAGAATTACAATTGCTCTTCCAGATTTAAGAGGAAGAGAAGCAATTTTGAATATTCATGCGAAAGAGAAAAAGTTTGCAGAAGATGTTAACTTAAGAAGTATCGCAGAAGACACCGCTGGATTTACAGGAGCAGAATTAGCCAACATTTTAAATGAAGCAGCTATTATAGCCACAATTAATAAACATGAGGCAATTACCAATAAAGATATAGAAGATGCAGTTAAAAAGGTAACTGTAGGATTAGAAAAACAAAGTAGAGTTATACCAGAAAAGGATAAGAATTTAACAGCATATCATGAAGCGGGACATGCAATTGTAAGTAGTATGCTTGAAACGCAAAAAGATATAAAAGAGGTATCTATTATTCCAAGAGGAGTAGCTGGTGGTTATACAATGTATAAAACCAATGAAGATAAATACTATATTTCAAAAACAGAAATGGAAGAAAAATTAGTGGCTTTATTGGGAGGAAGGGCAGCAGAGAAAATTGCATTAAATGATATATCAACAGGGGCAAGTAACGACATAGAAGTTGCAACTGGTATTGCAAAAGATATGATTACCAAGTATGGAATGAGTGAAAGCTTAGGTCCAATTTCGATTAATACAGAGCAAGACCCATATGAATTACAGTTATTAGGAGAAAAATTTGGAGATGCAATTGGCGCAGAGGTAAAAATCTTAATTGATACTGCATATGCAAGAGCGCAAACATTAATAGTAAATAATATGGATAAGCTAAATAAAGTGGCAAAAGCTTTGCTTGAAAAAGAAGTAATTTCAGCAGAAGAATTTCAAGAATTAATTAAATAGATTAAGATAAAATAAAACACTAGCATAATAGAGGAATCTACTATGCTAGTGTTATTTGTTTGCCATCTAAATAATTTAATATACCGCTATTGGTAGAAAAATGAAAGGTAAAACTATAGCTACAAAGCCTTTGGGTTTTATAACCAAATTGTTTGTTAATTTGATTATTTCCATATTTTCCATCACCTAAAATAGGATGACCAATATGTGCTAAGTGAGCACGAATTTGGTGTGTTTTACCAGTATGTAAAGTGATATCTAAAATACTATAATTTTCTTTTATATGTTTTTCTAAAATGGAATATGAAGTAATTATTTTAACATATCCCTTACGTGGTTCATCTGAAATATAAACAAATGATTTTTTATTGTCTTTAAACAAATAGGAAGTAAGAGTTTGTTTTTTTATTTTTGGAATGCCATATACGGTTGCTAAATAATGTTTTTCAATTTCGTGATTTTTAAATTTATGAAGTAGTATTTCTAAGGCAGGTTCATTTTTGGCGAATAAAACTAAGCCAGTAGTATTTCTATCAAGTCTATGACAAGGTTCTATAAAAGAATTACGAATTTGTTTTAAGCAGGTTGCTAAAGAGTTAGCATTTCCAACTACTTCTATTCCAGAAGGTTTATTCACAACTAAAATATTATCATCTTCATATATAATTTGAGGAATAAAAGAATGATATAGTAATTCATCAATAACAAAAATTTTGATTTCATCACCTTCGTGAACAACTTCATTTTTATTTGTTCTAATATTATTAATACGAATATCTTTTTTTCGAAGTGCCTTATAAAAAGTATCCATTGTTAAACCAGAAAAGGTATCTAATAGTACTTTACTTAAATTTTTTTTATCATATTTTTTATCTACAATTACTGTTTGCATAGTAGGTCCTTTCATAATAATATAAAAACATTATACATGATATTTTATAAAAAGTATATAGATAACGAAATGGAACTTAAATATATAATCTGAAAAAATTCAAATTACAAATTTAAGTTCCATTTCATAGTGGGTAAATTTTATGAAGTTAGTTTAGCAAGTTGCTCAGAATGTACTTTGGAAGTGTTTTCTAAAACAGAAAGTTTGATAGAATGACTATCTGTTACACTTTCAAGGTCTTTAAATTTATGCTCATAATTTTGATGATTATCTTGATTAAGAGAATAGGCATCAAATAGAACAGGAATTTTATTAGTAACATAATCTTCAATAAGCAAAGTAGATTTTTGCAGATGACCTAGAATGTCTCTTATATCTCTAAATTCTCCCTTTACATAGGTTTCAAAATCATCTTGACGTTTGTGTATAGCCCCAAATTCCTTTTTAGCATAGGTTTCAAAATCATCTTGGCGTTTGTGTATAGCCTGAAATTCCTTTTTAGTATAGCTCTCAAAATCATCTTGGTGTTTGTGTATAGCTTCAAATTCCTTTTTAGCATAGCTCTCAAAATCATCTTGGTGTTTGTGTATAGCTTCAAATTC
>CATKGX010000132.1 GCA_949747775.1 uncultured Clostridia bacterium
AAAAATTCAATATAAAATAATATCTTTCATTAATTAGCCATACAATAGTTTATAGATGGTTATCAAAAATAAGTAGATAGGAGGAAAAGATGAAAGTATTACTAGTAAATGGAGGTCCTCATAAGGAAGGGTGTACTTTTACAGCATTAAGTGAGGTGGCGAAAACTTTAACAGAAGAAGGAATTGAAAATGAGATATTTTGGATAGGAAATAAACCAATAGCTGGGTGCATTGCCTGTAAGATGTGCGCTAAAATGGGAGAGTGTGTATTTAAAGATGTAGTAAGTGAATTTGTAGAAAAAGCGAAAGAAGTAGATGGTTTTGTATTTGGTTCGCCAGTACATTATGCGGGGGCAACAGGAGCAATGACATCTTTTATGGATAGAGTGTTTTATTCAGCTTCTCAAACAGGAAAAAGTGATAGATTTTTATTAAAACCAGCGGCGAGTGTAATATCTGCTAGAAGAGCAGGAACAACTGCAACTTTTGACCAAATGAATAAGTATTTTGGAATTACGCAAATGCCAATTATTTCGTCAAGATATTGGAATATGGTACATGGGCAAACGCCAGAGGAAGTAAAAAGAGATGAAGAAGGTATGCAAATTATGAGGATACTGGGAAGAAATATGGCATACTACTTAAAATGTATACAAGTGGGAAAAGAAAAAGGAATATCACTGCCTAAGCAGGAGAAAGTTACTTTTACAAATTTTATAAAGTAATGTTAAAGAGATAAAAAATTGATTGATAACAAATTATTAGAATTTAAGTTATTAAAATTTAAGAAGGATAGCCAAATAGGCTATCCTTCTTACTTGCATTAATTTTTGACTGCATGAATATCAA
Organism: uncultured Clostridia bacterium; assembly: GCA_949747775.1. GTDB lineage: Bacteria > Bacillota > Clostridia > TANB77 > CAG-508 > CALXVA01. The sequence goes on from CATKGX010000132.1 coordinate 850, forward strand.
AATTTGTATTCTGAAAACGCTTGGCAAGCTCAGAGAAGAGTTCAGAGATAGAGGCTTGCTCCAAAGTGGGCTTTTGTACAGGTGGCCTTTGATTTTTTTCTAAGTCGATGTAGAATTCGAAAAGGTCAAGGTACTCACTAACTTCTACTTCATAGAACTTAGCCATATCATATGCAAAGCAGATGGCTTTGTAGTGCCAAGGACATGGCATATCATGAATATCAAGGTCTGAACGAACAAATCCTTTTTGAGTTTGCCGGTAGTGATAAAAGTTGAACCTTACGCCATACCGGGTGAGCTTAGGTTTGGTGGCAGCAGTTTCCTTAAGTTTAGGAATGATGAACTCTTCTAGCAATTTTTTAGCTTCTTGCTTAAATGGCAAGTCAGGATCATGTGCCTCTTTTTCAGATGCAGTTTGGCAAAGGTTAGCCAACGCATTTTGATGAATGCTTGCAAGTTCGTCTTTAAAAGACATTGTCCAACCTCCTATAATAATATGATTATTTCTCGTATTTCTAAAAGAAGTAGAAGAGGTGGAAATACATAAAAATGTTATTATAATATATTATAACATGAGGTTACATAAAATACAAGCGTTGACGATAGAGTCCATATCATCTGATAATAGTTCTTATAAAATGATATATCTTTCAAAATTGTAAGACTTTTGTCATATAAATCGATGGAATATTTTAAAAATAAGATTTATACTATCATTAAAGAAGAAGGAATATAATAGAAGATATAAGAAAATTTTATAAAAGAGTAAAATAGAGTATAAAAAATAAAATTGCAAAAGGGGCTCTTAAAAGGCCCCTTTGCAATTGTCATCATTTCTGCAATTCTGCCAGCTTGCTTTCCTTATCTTTCTGCTCCAGTTCTTTATAGACGTTCATGAAACAATCCAAAGACATATCGCCAGTACGAATCCGGTTATAGATTTCCTTATAGATAGGAACACTCATAAGTTCATCTCTTAGCCGCTTATACATGCCATGGATAAGCGGATGCGTTGCTTTTTGCCAAGACGTTTCATCGTCAATAGTTAGCATACCTCTTACTTGAGTTCCAGAGACGGGGATGGTGCTCCTAGGAATAATGAGTTCAGCGGTTCCTACCAAGTCTTCTGGTGCAAACCATTTACTTCTAAACTCATCATTACCATAAACCATAAGGCTTGCAAACTTGTGCTTATGGAATTCAATTTCCGATTTTACGAACTTACCCCAATCAGAAGTAATATCGTACTCATTGGTAAGGTCATTAATGCCTCTTACCATAAGTGTTTCTTCTGACTCGCCAGGGTAGGTCTCGCGGATTACATCAATGCGAGTTTCCACCCTAAAGGGATTGCGCAAAGTACCAGACTCTTGTGCAGAGCCTACCAGTATTAGTGTCCGCTTGCAAAGAGCCATACAAGTGTCAAACAAAGACACGTGGCCGATTTGTTCATGGCCAAATCTACCACAGACTACACCAAGGTCGTAAAATTTGTGATTGCTCATAAGATGTTTCCTCCTTGACACAAAAATGATAATAAATTATGTGACATATAACATTCATTATAGCATTTATAACACATTATGTCAAATAAGTGAATTCATATCTGATAGAGTGCTTCAAAGTTATAAAATAATGATATAATGTTTATATTACTAATTATTTTGT
>CATKGX010000133.1 GCA_949747775.1 uncultured Clostridia bacterium
CCTGGAAGTATCAAAAACGTACATTCCATTGATTTTGAAATGGAAAATAGAAATCCTATTAATTGTAGACAAAATCCTAAATTTAGTAAATATTTTAATACTTTATGGAAGGAGCTTAAGGTAGTAGATGAATAAAGGTGAAATTTCATTAGAACGAAAATCTTATCTTAAAAAAATAAGAAATCAAAAGTTTTTAGTTTTACTAACACAATTATCTATCCTTGCCCTTTTTCTTATTTTGTGGGAAGTTTTAGCAAATCAAAAAATAATTGATAGTTTTATTACAAGTCAACCCAGTCGTATTTTAAACACCTTCATAAACTTAGGTTCAAATGACTTGTTAAAACATATAGGAGTTACCACATACGAGACTATTATTGGATTTTTACTTGGCACAGCTTTAGGTACTATTATCGCAATCATTTTATGGTGGTCTAATTTTTTATCAAAAGTTTCCGAACCATTTTTAGTAGTACTCAATAGTTTGCCAAAAGTTGCCCTAGGTCCCATCATTATTATATGGGTTGGAGCTGGAACTTCTGCTATTATTGTAATGGCAATTGCGATTTCCTTAATTGTTACTATACTAGAAAATCTAAACGGTTTTTTAAAAACAGATAAAGAGCTAATTAAAATGGCTTGTACGTTTCATGCAAATAGATGGCAAATTTTAACCAAAATTGTCATTCCTGCAAATTTATCAACTTTTATTAATTCCTTAAAAGTAAACATTGGACTTTCACTAGTAGGTGTTATCTCTGGTGAATTCTTAGTGTCAAAAGCTGGTCTTGGATATTTGATTGTATATGGTGGTCAGGTATTTAAATTAGATTTAGTTATGACTAGTGTTATTATTTTAGGAATTGTTGCAGGATTAATGTATGGGCTAGTATTACTTCTTGAAAAATTTATCCTACACTCAAAGAAATTTAAATAAGGAGGATGTATACGTTTTGAAAAAAATAATACCAATTATCCTTGCTGCTATTATTTTAATTGTTATTGTAACTGGTATGATGCTATTACAAAAAAACACTGGAACATCAGGTTTAAAGCAAGTCAAAGTTAATGAAGTAACCCGTTCTGTTTTTTATGCACCACAATATGTTGCTATCTCTAATGGATTTTTTAAAGAATATGGATTAGATATAGAACTTTCTACAGGCCAAGGTGCAGATGCGGTTATGACTGCTGTACTTAGCAATGGATGCGACATTGGCTTTGCAGGTCCTGAAGCTTCTATTTATGTATATAATGAAGGAAAAGAAGACTATGCACAAGTATTTGCGCAATTAACCAAAAGAGACGGCTCTTTTTTAGTAGCAAGAACCAACACCAACAACTTTAGCTGGCAAGATTTAAAAGGAAAAACAGTCATTCCAGGAAGAAAAGGTGGCGTTCCTTATATGACACTAGAATATGTGTTAAAGAAAAATGGAATAAATCCTAGCAAAGATTTAATCTTAGATGATAGCATTAAATTCGATTTGATGGCAGGTGCTTTTGCTTCTGGAAATGCTGATTATGTTACTTTGTTTGAGCCAACTGCATCTAGCTCAGAAGCACAAGGTAAAGGCTATATTGTAGCATCCGTTGGTAAAGAAGCTGGTGAAATTCCATATACTGCATATTTTGCTAAAAAAAGTTATATAACGGAAAATGAACATGTTATTCAAGATTTTACAAATGCAATTTATAAAGGGCAAAAATGGGTAGCTTCTCATTCTTCTGCTGAAATTGCAGAAAAAATACAAGGATTTTTCCCTGATTCAGATTTAGAAACTTTAACTGCTGCAATTCAAAGTTATAAAGATATTGATGCTTGGAACAGTACTCCTATCTTAAAAGAAGAAGCTTTTAATCGTCTTCAAGAAGTTATGACAATGGCTGGAGAACTAAAAAATTCCGCTCCCTATGACAAAATTATAAATAATTCTTTTGCTGAAAAAGCTGTAAATGTTAGTAAATAAGTAGTCATTCAAATAAAAAATTGAAAGTACACCTAAACTTTTTAATCGTTTAGGTGTACTTCTTTCTTTTTCATTTTAATTGCTCTTATGAACATTTCTAATTATTATTGGCTGTTTTTTCTATTTCATTGCATTTAATATTGTTCCACAATATTCACATTCTGTAGGACTTCCTACTTTTACTTTATTTGTTGCTCCACATGCATTACATTTTACTACTGTTATTTCTTGCTCTTCTGTTTCTTCAGCTAAAGTCCTTTCTGTTTCATTTAATACAATTTCATTTGTATCATTAATATGTCCATCAATCATTCCTTTTGCAATCATTTTAATTACCTGATCTGTTACTATTTCTTCACTTACATTTATCTTTTGAGAAAGTTCTATTATTGTTATTCTCTTTTTGGCTTTTATGTATGCAAATATTTTATTTTGTAGATTTGATTCTTTCATTGCTTTATATGCCTTACGGGTTAAAAGGGCTCCTGGTAGTACCATCATTACAAGTGCTAATACTGCCGCTCCCCAATCTCCATCTTCTGTAATAAGTGAAATAGCAACAGCTGTTCCTAAAATAACCAATCCAATTCCCCAAGGAAGAGAGCCTCCTCCTAGGCAACCCTTTACTTTATTTTTATAAATATTTTTTTCTTGTATATTCATATCACTACTTCTCCTTTTTAAAGAATATAATTATAATTGCTACAAAAGCATATCCTAATAAAATGCTAAAGTTGCAAACTAAAATACTCTTTAGTGTTGTAAATGAGGCTTTTAATAATATATTAATTATTAACGAAATTATTAAATAGATACTTGTTGCACTTAATATCCCTGCTTTTGAAAATGTATTACTGTTTTTACTTGTTACTCCTAAAATAGACCCATATACAATTAACTCACTTATTATGATAAATACAAATCCTCCAATTTGTATAGAAGTTTTTTCTGTATTTCCTGTTCCAAAAAACAATAAGAAACTAAATCCAATGGCTACTACAAAAGCAAGTGTTAAAAGTGTTTTTTTATTCCTACTCATATTAACTTTCCTCCTTTATATTTTTTCACCACATTCTGGACAGAATTTTGAATTTTCTGGTACTTCTTTATTACATTTTGGACAAATTGAAACTTGTAATTGGCCACATTCTGGGCAATATTTACTTCTTTTTGATAATTTTGCACCACATTTTTTGCAAAACTCTCCTAACTTACTTCCACATTCTGGGCAGTACTTTAAGCCTTCTTGAACCGTACTACCACATTTTTTGCATTTTGCTTTTTTGTCTTCTTGTTTTGTATGGTTAACATCTAGTTTAGATGAAACGTTTCCCATTTGACCTCCAAACTGTCCTCCCATACCAATTCCCATTCCTAATCCTAACCCTGCATTCATAAGATTAGAACCAGAACCTGTATTTTTAGCAGCGCTTTCTAATGTATCAAATGACCTAGCTGTATTATAGTCAAATCCAACAATATCCATTTCTGCTTTTCTTGCCAATGCATCTTTTAACTTCATAACCGCTGGATCAGACTCTGAAGCCTCTATTGCTGTTACATAAAAATTAATTAAGTTTATTCCGAACTCTTCCATTTCTGGTTTTAGTTTTTCTTCTAATTCATCTGAAATTTCTAAAATATATGCATTAATTTCTAAAATCGAAATTCCTTTTTTAACTAAGTATGTACTAATATTATTTTTTACATTTGAAACAAATAAACCTCTAAAGTACTTAACCATTGCATCATGTTCAAATGATGGAAGTGTTCCCACTAATTTGCTTAAAAATGTTTTTGCATCTCCTACTTGTATTCCAAATTGTCCAAACGCAGTTACTGGCATAAAGACATGATATTTTGGATCTTCTAATTGAATCGCTGGCGCTGTGCCCCATTTTACATCTAAAGCATATACTTTATTAATATACCATATTTCTGCTGTAAATGGAGACTTACCTCCAAAAGGTAAATTTACTAATTTACTTAAAATCGGTATATTTTCTGTTGATAATGTGTGCCTTCCTGGTCCTAGCACATCTAAGATTTTTCCTTCCTTTACAAAAACAGCCTCCTGTGATTCATTGACAATCACTTGTGTCCATGTTCCTAATTCTGTATTTGGATATTTCCAAGCCATTACATCAGGTTTGCCCATATATGTTACCACTTCAACTACTGCCATAACCTTTTCCTCCTTTTACTCTCTTATCTTTATTTTAACATATTTTCTTTTTCCTTGCACTTAGATTTTAAAAATTGTTTGTGCATTTTCGTAAGTTTGTCTAGATACGGCCTCTATTCTTGTTTCTAAAACTTTAGCAATTTTTTCCGCCATAAAATATACATTTCTTGAATCGTTTCGCTTTCCTCTATGTGGTTCTGGCGAAAGATATGGGCTATCAGTTTCAATTACCATTTTATCTTTTGGTACCATTTTAATGATTTCATCTGCATTTTTTGCATTTTTAAATGTAATTGGCCCTGCAAATGAAATATAGAATCCTAATTTTAGTGCTTCTTTTACCAGTTCTCTATTTAATGGACAACAATGAAAAATTCCCTTTTGATAAGCTTCTTTTTCATGTTTTAAAATATGAATTGTATCATCTACCGCTTCTCTTGTATGTATCACAATTGGTAAATCTAATTTATTTGCAAGCTCTATTTGCTTGATAAATGCATATTTTTGTAGCTCTTTGTTTTCTTTGTTCCAATAATAATCTAAACCAATTTCCCCAATAGCTACTATTTTCTTGCCTTTATTTGCAGTTTGCTCTGAATTTTCTGCTTCTTTATTCACAGTTTCCACAAATGGTGTGTTTATGTTCGCTATTACTAATTCTTCTAATTCTTGTATCTGCTTATCTATTTCTTCTTTACTTTGCGGAATATCATTTGGTGAAATTCCACAAATAACATACATCCAATCATATCCTACTGCAATTTCAATTGCCCTTTTAGAAGACTCCAAGCTATAACCTGCATTAACTAATTTTGTAACACCCGACGCATATACCCTATGAATGATTTCTTCTCTATCTTCATCGAATTTTTCATCATTGTAATGTGCATGTGTATCAAATAATTCCACACTTCTTCTCCTTTACTTTTTAACATTTTCTATCTCACACTGCTTTGGAAGTTGTCATTTTATTCCCCGTTCTATTGCTGTTTTTCAAATAATGCACTAACACTTGCTACAGCATAATCTTTAATATGTGAAAGGCTAACATCTATACTTTTTAATTCTTTTAATCCTTGCTTTTGTAATTTTTCTAAATTAATTTTTGGTCTTCCTCCTGGTTCATTTATCACTTCAATTTCTTTCCATAAAGCATCTTCTCTTGTCTTTATATGCCCTGATATTGCCTTAAAAGTCGCCTCTTTTGCTGCAAATCTTGCTGCCAAATGCTGATACTTCATCTTATTTGACCTATTACAATACTCTATTTCTCCCTTTGTATATATTTTATTTAAAAAAGTATCTCCTAATTCCTCTATCGCTTTTTTAATTCTTTCTACTTCTATTATATCTACCCCTGTTGTAACTTGCATACTCTTCCCTTTCTATTTAATGAGTTGTAATATCACATTCAGAACACCAATTACAATAACAATTACTACTGCAACTGTCAATTTTTCATTTTTTTCGCTTGTTTTTTCTATATTATACTTTTTATATAATATATCATATTCTCTTTTTAGTTTAAAAAATGTTTCTTCTACATCTAAAATGTAATGCCACTTTTTCGTTAATATATTGCCAAACTCCTCGTTTGTAATTTCTTGAATCCACAGTTTTTTTGTAAAATCTAAAAACTGTTTTTCTATTTTTTTAAAGTCTTTTCTTTTACTAAAATCATAATTTAACTTTTTTAATAAAAGTTTTTTGTATAGCTCTAATATATATGTGTATAAGTATTCACTTTCATATTTTTGTGCTATTGTTGTATAATTGGGTATATTAATATCTGATGTCAATAGTACAGTTCCCGTCATATTAAAACCATAACGTACATAATTATTTTCAAATACCTCTATTTCTTCAGTATTTCTTACTGAATCTGCTATTTGATGATTGGCAGGAAGAAATCTTCTATATTTTTCAAATAACCCATTCATCATAACAGGTTCTGTTTCCTCATTCCATGAATTTTGATCTAAACAGCAATAAGAATATACCATCATTTTTTCATTATCTAGATTATATCTTTGATTACTTGGATAATTTCCTGTAATCTCTTTAATAACAGTTGAAATTTCTTGTACATCTTTAAAAATATCAGACTGTAATCTAATGTTTTCATATTCCTTTAAATGATAAGTTTTAGAGCCAATTTCCCTAAATTTATAATTAAAGTTTAAAATATCTGTAAAGTTTTTGTTATCTAATAAAGTGGTTTTTAATAGTAAAAAACATATCCCTGTTTTAAAGCAAATTAATTTAATTTCACTAATATCAAAAAATATTCCAGAACTTTCGCCCACTTTTCCCTGTAAGTTCTTTGGAAGCTCATAGCCAAACATATTGCATTCTTGCTTTGCTAGTAAGTTTGCTTGCATTTTTGTATCTAAACTTTCAAAAGCCTTTCGTCCTTTTTTATCTAAGCCAAATGACCAAAACATATAGTCTCGAATATCTGGTAAAAAGTACTGATACAAATGCATGTCTCTTTCTTTTTGAAATATTCTTAATTTACACTTTTTATTCTTTAATAGTTTTTGAAGATAACTATTATATTTTTTTTCATCTATGATATATGGATATACAAAATAAGTATATTCATATTTTGTCATTAGTTCCATTTTATCCTCCGTTTATTGGTTTATTTATCTGTAAAATAATTTAAGTTTAAATCTTCCCCTAAATGCCATTTTCCTATAAATTCAATTAGCATGTTATTTTCTAGTTTATATGCTGGTGCAATTGCAACTGCTCCTTTTGCATCTATACAACCCCATAAATTATCTTTTTTTACACTAGCATATCCAAATTCGTTTTGCTCTGTTGCATCATCATATATGTAGTCTGTTACTACAATACCGTTTTTGTCAACAAATCCATATTTCCCATCTTTTTTTGATAAAAAGATGGTATTTCCTTTTAATATTTCTTGGCTTTGTTTTTCTTCAAATTTAAAGTTATAGTATTTATACTCTTCACCAGTTCTTACTTTTATATATCCATCTGTATGATTAACAGCTGATATAATTCCCGTTACTTTTACGTTTAAATTACTGTCAATTAAATCTGATGTGTAATCTGCATTTGCACCTTCATAGAAGTTCGCTTCTGCTCTATAAATTAAGTTGGTGTATTTACTTTTGATTTGTTCTTTTCCTTCTGTATTTACAATACCATATTGATTATTCTCTTTTACAATATAATTTGAACCTGCAGCAAATGTAATATCTTGATATTTTGTTTCAATGGCACTACTTCCATCTTCTATTAATAAAACGCCATATTTTCCATCTTTTTTAATAACCGCATATTGGTTATTAATTGATTTTACTTCATCAAATTTTCCATTTAAATAGGTTTCACCATCTATGTCAATTACTTTCCATGTTCCTTTTTCTTTTACAACATAGTATTCCCCATTACCATAAATAGGTTTTATTTCATCATATTTTGAGTCTAATGCTACTGTTTTACTCCAATTAATAACACCATATTTTCCATTTTGTTCTTGAACAATATATCCATTTTCATATTTTTCTGAAATAGCTTGTATTTTCTTATATTTGCTTTCTACAATAACGGCTCCCGTGTTATCTATGATTCCTTTTTTCCCATCTTTTATAGCAATTAGGCTATTTTCTGTTCCTTGCAATGCTGTAATAGAATCATACTCGCAATTTGCTATTTGTGTTCCTTTTAAATCAACTAGTCCATATTTTCCATCTTTTTTTACTTTTAAAACATCTTTTTCATACCACAAATTGTTAGCACTATCATAATTTTCTATTGCTTCTACGGTTTCATATCCACTTATTATTTCTGCTTTTTTTTCATTTAATACTTTTGTTTTATAAGTTCCTTTCGCATAATCTACATCATATGTACAGATAAATACTGCTTTTGCATTGTCTGGTATGATAATTGCTTCTTCATATGTTGGGTCAATAATTGTCTCTCCTTTTGAATTTATAACACCCCATTTGTCATTTGTATATACTGCAAAGTATTTAGTAGCTACTACTTTTTCGTCTTTTGTATCGGTTGGAGTCATTAGTTTTTTGATTTCCATAATAAACATAATAATGACTACTACTGCAATAAGAACAGCAAAAACCTTTTTCATATTTAGTTTTGGCTCTCCATCATATCTTTTTCCTTTTCCCATATATTTACCTCCACATAGGATTTTTTCTATTTTCCCATATATACTATACCATATTTTTGTGACAAAATACAAGATTTTTAGGCAAAAATCAGTCAAAACGATATTTTATCGTTTTGACTGATTTATTTTACTCTTCTACTTTAATTCCTACCTGCTTTGCAATTTCTTTTTCCGCTTTGTCATTACCAATATACGTAAGTTCTCCATTTATTACCCTTAGCTTATTTTGATATTCTTCTGGTATATTCGCTGTTACGTAAAACACATCAAACGCATATTCTTTATCTGCTGGTTCGTTTTCTTTTACAGCTAATTCTTCTTGCTTTTGACTTAGCTGATTACTAATATTTTCTATTGTTTGTATTGCTTTTGTCACTTTTTCATGTGATTTCGTTGCATTTTCTATTGACATAACCGAAATACTTTCTATTCCTAAACTCTTTAATGTTAGTTCTTGCACATATGGAAAATGCCCTGTAAACACCTTTTTATCACCAACTCCTGCATATGTTAATATGTTCTTCACTTGTAATAATTCTGCATCAATTTCTCCTTGTATCCAATCTGTATTGAGCTGATTATTTATCTGTTCTGCTTGAGGTATTACGTCTATCATACGCTTTAGTATTCCATGAACTGCAGATATAGAACCTTTCGCCAAATCCATATATTTTATCGTTGTCCCCCATGATTTTGCTTTTTTAATTGCTTCTTCTTCAGAAGAGTGTATTTTATTGATTACATCACTATAAAAAATATAATCATGTATATTGGTTATACTTTCTTGTAGTGCGCTTTCATACTCTATCACATCCTCCAATGCATTTTGATTTGCTCCTAGCTTTGACCTTTCTTTGCTTATTTTTCTGATTGCTTCATTAATTTTATCTGGTACTTCTTCTATATTAGAGTAATTAATTTCATCTGCACCATATATTTTTTCAAAATGAACATCTTCTATTACAAATTCTATATTTCCTTGATTAAAATAGCCATCACTAAATTCCACTACATGCTTCTTTGTTCCTATTTCATCTGCAACTCGATTTAACTCCATAACTAGCTCATTGATTTCTCTTTTCATATATGTCTTATCTATTTCTGTTATGGTATCATTCATCATTTTTACAATAAGTTCAAACATTCTTTGCAACATAGCATGAATCTCAGACAATTTTCCTTCTGCTAATCCAATCATTTCTACTGCTTCTATTGCATTTGTTTGCCCTATTTGTAATGACTTTACTTGTTTTTCTAATTGCTCCTTTAGGTCATATAGATTCATATTTCCATTCATCTCTAATGTTAACTTTTTTAGGTCAAAGTCTTCTTTGCATTGTGCAATTTCTGTTGCAAACTTTGCATTTTGGGCTCTTGGCACAAATCCATTTTCGTTTATTGTTACACTAATTGAAATACTAGCTAATATAATTAATATTACAATTGTTACTACAAGTGCTATTAAGGTGATACCTTTTGTTTGCCTTATTTTCTTCGTCGTGCCCATCTCTTTCTCTTTTTATACAACAAAAACATGCCATTTTAGCCTATATGCAATCTTCTTTCTATCAATTGCATAGGTTTGTTGTACTCTTCTTCGTTCAAACAGCTAACCTAATTCTATCTAAATGGCATGTTTTTGTCAATATTCATTTTGATTTTTATCGCATTGTATCTACTTGTATACATAAATTATTTTACTTTTCTTTTTTTATATTTTTCAAGAGTATACAATTTGCCCCAATCATTAAACTTTCGTTTAATAATTGGGGCATTATTGGTTGATTTTGTATTATTTTTCAGTTACTTTGGCTACCATTACTGTCATATCATCTTTTGGTGTTCCAAAGTCGTTATCTATGGCTTCGCCTATTATTAAATCTGCTATTTTTTGTGCATCTTGTGTTTCGATATCTTCTAGTAGGTATTTTAGCCATACTTGTTTATTGATGTATTCTTTGTTAGAGTCAATCACTCCATCACTACACATAACTAAAAGGTCCCCTGGTTGCAAATCATAGTCATATACAACTAAGTCTATATTGTCTAATATTCCTGTTGGCAATGCAATTGATTTTAATAGTTGGACTTCTTTATTTCTTTTTACATAAGTTGGACATGCACTATTTTTAATAAATTCCATATTACCATTATATAGGTCTAATATTTGTATGTCTAATGTTGCATACATGTCTTCTTTTGCATTTGCTGCTAGTGTAGAATTAATTAGCTTTAATGATACATCTTTTTCAAATCCTGCTGCTAATAATCTTTCTAACATTTTTACAGCTACTTTACTACTTTTCATTGCTTCTGGACCTGAACCCATGCCATCACTAATTGCTAATAAGTATTTACCATCATCTAGTTTAATATGTAAGCTACTGTCCCCAGAAACTGGTGAGCCTGTTTTAGTGGCTTTTGCAATTCCAATTTGTACTTTATAAACATCATCTGATAAATAAGTGAATTTACAACTATTTGCATTTAGTCTCAAGCCACATTCTTGTTTTTGTATTGACATTTTTTGATTTAGTACCTTGCTAATTACTTTTCCAATTTTCTTAATGTCACATTCTGTTCCATCCATATTAGTACATGCTTTTGTATATACTTCGCATATATATCTACTTGATTTTGCTTTTTTTATTTCAAGTCCCAGTATTTCAATTTCTTTTTGTTCTAATAATGTTTGTATTTCGGCTTTTTTATCTGCAAACTCATCTTGCTGTTTTTTGTCAATCTCTACTGCCATTTTAGAAATAGCTTCCGAAACTCCCTTTAGCTGACTAGATACATTTTTCTTGCTTTCATCTAATTTTTTTTGCCAAATAAATCCTATTTTACTAACACGATAAGAATAGTTCATTGTCTTTACAATTTCATACACATCATCTTTTGCTTTCTGACTGGTTCCTTCAAAGCCTACAATATAATGATTATGGTTTGCTAAAACTTGTATAAAATCTTTTTCTGTAATGATTTCTTTTTCTAGTAAAATATCAAATATTTCTTTTATCATTTCTTCTTTGGCATCATAAATTGTTTCATATAGCATGTTGTTTTCTAAGCCATCTAAGTTTTGCCTTACTTCTTCGATAAATAATTCTACATTCGATTTTTCTTGCTCTTTTAAATCTTCCTCTGAAAGAATGGTAGCTGCCGCTTCTCCATAACTTTCTGCCATGTCAAAGATTGTCTCTGACATACTGTTTAGTTTGTATATGGTATCTTGATTAGACTCTAAGTTTCTGCCACTACTTTCTGGTAATAGTTTTGTTGTGCCAAACAAGTCTTCAATGCGAATTTCTATATTCTTTGGTACCATTAAAAGTCCTAATGATGCTATTAAAATTTCTTGAAATAAAATCATAGGGCTACTGTTTCCATTTGTTGCATATGCCATTACTACATTTCCTATGGCAAACCCTATTATAACACCTATTTTTCCAAATTTATTTAATAGCCCTGCTATCATACCAGAGACCGCATATGCTGCTATCATTACTGGCTCTGCTCCACTAATAATTCCAAGAACAACACCTATTGTAATACCTCCGGTAGCTCCAACCACAATTCCATTTTTCCATCCTAATACAAGCACAATTAAAATACTAAGTATATTTCTAATCGAAAAATTAAAAATTGTAAAACTTCCAAGTGCCGATATCGCAATTGCTAGAAGTAAACTTGTCCCCATTACTTCTTCTATTGTAAATGCTCTTTTTTTGCCGAACTCTTTTATCATAATAATAGAGCTAACAAATATTTTGTAAAATATGTATGTTGTCATTCCAAGCATAATACTTGTCAATAAGTCATATACATAAAATGTTCTAAATAGTAATGGTACTGCTTGTACTAGAAATACCGCCCAAAATAAGTGTGCCCCTATTTTTCTTTTTTCGTTTACATCTTCTTGTATTTTTGGTCTTATTATTAAAACTAGGACAAAAAATAATAATGAAGTAACCACATAGGTAAGTGCATTATTGGTACCAAATTTTATAAATGTGCCTATTAGTGATATCACATACATAATTCCTATTGCTTGTCCATTACTTAATGCTGCTGCCATAAAGGCTAGTCCAAATGGTACAATTGAAAAAATTAAATTATTGGTTTGAAACCCTACCATAGATATCATAAAACTAATGGTATATAAAATGATATTCTCTTTTCCAAATAGTCTTTTGGTTATTTCTTTTATACTTTCTTTTTGAGAAGTATTGTCGTTTTCTTCTTGATTTTCTGTGAAATCTTTTGATATATTTTGAAACATTCTTACCACCTCTACTTTTTTTACTTGTGCATCTTCTTTTGTTTTGCTTACTTATTATAGCTGATTCCTTTTTGTTTTTTTGTCATATTTGATACATGATTCAAAAAAGTTTTTTACAATATGTGATATGCTATTTTATTTTTCCTCTTAATAAAACAAATTATGTATATTATTTTATCTCAAAATGCCGAAAATATCAATATTTTTTGATAAATCTATCAAAAGAAAAGGAAACCTTTTTTGATGTGCACCCCGATTAGGAGACATCAAATAAAAAGGATTTCCTAAAATATGATAAAATACACTTTCGAAAGGAGGTGTATTTTATTATGGCTTTAA
>CATKGX010000134.1 GCA_949747775.1 uncultured Clostridia bacterium
ACCTCCACTTTTTAATATAATCAATTATATGTATAGGAAAATAAAAAGTGCATGACCTGTGTGAAAAAAGATTATTTTTTCATTTATGTAGACAAACAAACACAATACGATAAAAACCAAAATGAACATTGACAGAAACGGACCGTTTGGATAAAATTAGGTTAGCTGTTTGAACGAAGTGAATTACAGATAACCTAGATAATCGACAAAAGGAGTTTATCTACATATTAAACAAAAGAGGAGGAAAAAGATGTAAAAATAACAGTAGAAGCCATAAGAGCAGAAAAGTATAAATATGAATATAAGGTAGATGATGGAAACGAAGAAAGTGGGTGGACAGTATTAACAGATAATAGTAGTTGTGCAACAGCAACAACCCCAGCATTGGAAGAAGAAAAAAGCTACATGATACGAGTAACAGCAAGCAATGAAAATAGAAGTGTAAGTAAAATAGTAAAAATACAGCAAGTAGGAGAAGAAGAGTCAATAGCAAATGTGCCCAAGTTAAGTGTAGGAATGACGCCAGTAAAATGGAATGGCAGCAATTGGGAAAAGACAACAGAAAATGATAGCAGTTGGTATAATTATGGAAGTAGTGAAAAGAAATGGGCGAATGTAGTATTAGGAGATAGTACATTTAAAACAGTAAATGGAAAAGAAGTATTAGATGAAGAAGCAAATTATAGTATGTTAGTATGGATACCAAGATATGCGTATAGAATAAAAAGTATGTATCATCAAAATGGAAATGCTACCACAGCAGGAAAAGTAAGCGTAGTGTTTATTAATACTGAAAATGTAAATAGCGTAACAGGAACAAAGTATAGAAGAGATAGTGCAGCACAATATCCAGAGGCAACAGTAGGGGGAGCAATGAGTGATTATGTAGTGCATCCAGCATTTGATTTTGGAAGTAGCAAGTTATCAGGATTTTGGGTAGGAAAGTTCGAGAGTAGTAATACAGAAAAGACAACATATAATGGAATAGAAAAAACAATAATGATAAAAGCAAATGTGCCAAGTTGGAGTGGCATAACAATAAGTAATATATTTGATGTATGTTTGAATATGAATAAAGTAGGAAATGTGTATCAACTACCAACAAACGATAGTGTTGTAGACCCACATCAAATGAAAAATGATGAATGGGGAGCAGTGGCATATTTAAGCAAAAGTATGTATGGAAAACAAAATGAGGAAGTGTATATCAATAATAGTAGTAACTATATTACAGGAATAGCAGGAGACACAGCAGGGGCAGCAAGTAGCTCATCAACAGCAAACACATATAATACAGAAGCAGGACAAAAGGCAAGTACAAACGGAAATATCACAGGAATATATGACATGAGTGGAGGCGCATTTGAATATACAGCAGCATATGTAGCAAATAATCATGACCATTTGACGACATATGGAGAAAGCTTAATGAAAGGAGAAGCAAGATACAAGAACGTATATACAAGTAGTGGAGATATGGAACAAGGAAATTACAGTGCATCAACCCCAGCTAATGGACACTATGGGGATGCAGTATACGAAACCTCTAGTGAATGTTCTGGACAGTATGGTTGGTATGCCGACAGCTCCCACTTCCCTTACTCAAGTCATCCGTTCTTTGAGCGTGGCGCCGATTACACTAACGTGACGAATGCTGGTATGTTCCGTTTCTGGTATGAGAGCGGCGATGCTTACGGCGGATTCGGGTTCCGTGTGGTCGTGCCCATACTTTAGTCGAGACTTTGGAAAATATACCTCTTGGAGGCTTTACAATGCCCTATAACCTATATAAACATATGGTAGACAAGAAAAATAACAACCCTATTAACATCCTCCCACTAACAATGGAAATTTTAAAAAGTGCAGAAGTAGATAAGTAAGGTACTTCTGCACTTTTTATATTCAATTCAAAGGAGTATCTAGATGCTATTCATCTTGAAAGAAAAAATATCAAATATTTAAATGAGGTATAGCTATATTAAAAATATATATCATCATTATGAAAAAATTTTGCAAACGAAAAAAATTATAATGAAATAATTAACTAAACTTAAAATTTAGGTAAAAATTTTTTTTATAACCTAACCCTTGATTTATGATTTAACAAATGATAAAATGTCTAAGTAAAAATATATAACTATATATTTTACAAACAACAATACAAATGGTGATAAAAATGCCAATTATTACAAAAAAGGGATTACCTGTAAATGCCATTTTAAAACAAGAAAAACTACAAATTTTAGAAGAACTACCTAAAGGTGAAAGTTCTTATTTTACGCAAATAGCAATATTAAATTTAATGCCATTAAAAGAAGATACAGAATTACAGCTACTTAGAAAATTGGGGGCAGCACAAAAAAATATTAAAGTTACTTTTGTAAATGTTAGTTCATATGTGGGAACACATACAAAGCCAGAGCATATGCAGAAATATTACACAACTTTTGAACAAATAAAGAAGCAAAGATTTGATGGGCTTATTATTACAGGGGCGCCAGTAGAACAAATAGAATTTGAAAAAGTAGCATACTGGGAAGAACTAACCAAAATTATGGAATGGTCAAAAGAAAATGTGAAATCAACATTATATATATGTTGGGGAGCACAGGCAGGGTTATACCATTTTTACAATATTCCTAAAGTATTAATGCCATATAAGCAATTTGGTATTTTTGAACATGAAATAAAAGATAATACATCAAATTTATTAAAAGAATTTAAGCAAGGTTTTAAAGCACCACATTCAAGACATA
The DNA here is from genome assembly GCA_949747775.1 of uncultured Clostridia bacterium. Classification (GTDB taxonomy): domain Bacteria; phylum Bacillota; class Clostridia; order TANB77; family CAG-508; genus CALXVA01. Next base: position 2,757 of record CATKGX010000134.1, read on the forward strand.
CAACAATAGAAAGGCTAGAAATAGAAAAACATCCAGAACTTACCATTGTATCAGAGTCAAAAGAAGCAGGTGTATTTATTGTTGAAAATAAAAAAGCACATCAAATTTTTATAACAGGACATTTAGAGTATGCTTTAGATACTTTAGACAAAGAATATAAAAGGGACTTAGGCAAGGGACTAAACATACAAATGCCTCAAAATTATTATGAGGAGGATGATCCAAACAAAGAGCCAATATTCAGTTGGCGACAAAATGGAGATAGAATATATTCAAATTGGGTAAATTATTATTTATAATAGAGAATATTTTATAAAAAAATATTTTTCTATTGCTATTTTATATATTGTATTATAAAATAAATGAAATAAAAAGCAAGAAAGATGGGGGGATTATAGCTTATATGAAGAAAAGAATTATTGCAATATTTATGCTAATAATGTGCTTGTTTGGCAGTATGGCAATATATGCAACAGCGCCAAGCAATGAGGTAGATTTAACAACAGATTCTACAATAAAGTTGGTAAAAATTAAAGAAAAAGAGCTAAAAACACTTCAAGATTATCAAGCGGCTTATGGAAATGATACATATGGTTTAGCGGCTTATATATTGAATGGTATTAGAATTTATAGTATACCATTTGGCTTAGTAGGTATTGCAATTAGTGGAATATATAGATATATTATAGGAATTAGGAAGCTAGATGTAAGAGACAAAGGCTTTGGAACCATGATAGGTATTATAACAGTAATGGTAATATGTCAAGTATTACCACTAGTATTTGCCATAGTAGTAAAAGGCTGGAGGGGTTAAACAAATGAAGGTATTATTTGCAGTTAGTGATGAAAGTATTTCAGAGTCAATTATTAAAAAGTATCAGCAAGAATACAAAGAAATTATATCAAGTAAAAATGTTTATTATTTTAATGCAATTGCAAAAGAATTGCAAAAAGATAAAAGCTATGACAGAATTGTTATTAGTGAAGATTTAGAGCCATTTGCTAATAACAATTATGAAGTTATTGATAAATTTATATTTGAAAAATTAGATGCTATTAGCGATGAAGCAACTTCAAGTAATGGACAAGATATTCCTATTATTTTAATATGTGCAGATAGAAGAGGTAAATCGGAAGCTTTACTTGTTAAAATATTTGGAATAGGGATTTATAGTGCTTTACTTGGACAAGACAGAAGTGTTTCAAAAGTATGCGAGTTAATTAATAAGCCACGTAGTAAGAAAGATGCTAAAATTTATTATAGAGTAGATTCAGAAGATGTAGGCTACAAAGCAGAAGGTGAAGGCGATGTTAGCGAAATTGAAATCCAAAATATTTTAAATCATTACAAAAGACTTGGAAGAAATGCAGAAAAGTATGTTGAAAGCTTTGATAATATAGCAACACAATATACAGATACACAATTAAGGGTAATTTGCAAATTTTTACCGTTAGATGTAAGAGCAGTTTTAGAGTCTAATTCGCAAAAATATCAAGAATTAATTACTTTTGGAACAGTAACACCAAGTATTTCTGTAAGAGGCGGAAATAAAGCTTCTCAAACCCAATATGTACCAAATAGTGATTATGAAAATGAAAAAAATAGAATACAAGGAGCAGAAAAATCTGGTATTACTCAACAAAATATAGGACAATCCAATTTAACAAAGCCAGTTGTAATTCCATCTTCAAGAAATATTAATGAAGTAAAAAAAGTAACTCCAAATACAATGCAACCAGCACCTACAAATCAGAATTTAAGTGATATAGACAAAATGTTTGAAGAAATTGTACCAACAGAAAAAGTAGCAGAACCAGTAAAAGAGCCTGTAATAGAAACAATACAAGATGTTGTAGAACCAGTACTACCATTACAACCAGAAAGTGTAGAAGAAGCACCTAAAAAGAGAAGAGGAAGACCTAGAAAAATAAAACCAGAAGAAGAAGATGCTACTGCTATTTCTACAGAAGAGGCACCTAAAAAGAAAAGAGGAAGACCTAGAAAGGTTACAGTTGAAGAAGAAACAGCTAACATATTACCAGGAGTTTCAGAGATGGAGGCTCCAGTTAATTTGTACGACATACAGCCAGAAGAAAAAACAGGAGGTATTATATTACCAGGTTTTGACGATGAAGAAGAGGAAGAACCAATTGTAAATAAACCAGAGATACAAACACCAACTTATGTAGCACCAGAAATACCAAGACAAGAGCAACAAGTTTATGCACCATCAAATTATGCAAGACCAGAACCAGAATACAGAATGCCAAATTCTAATACGAAAGAGATGCAAAATACACGTGAATATTATGACATTAATTTGGACAGTTTATTAACAAGAGATAAAAAAGTAGTCGCATTTGTGGGAACTTCAAAAAATGGAACATCTTTTTTAGTTAATAATTTAGCAGAAATAATGTCAAAAAAAGGTATTAGAACAGCAATATTAGATTTAACAAAAAATAAAAATGCATATTATATTTATACACAAAATGAAGAAGAATTAAGAAGAAAAGCTTTTTCCTGTATCGCAAACTTACGAAATGGTATTGCAGATGGAATACAAGTAAACAAGAATTTAACAGTCTATACAACACTTCCAAATGAGGATGCAGACTTAGAAGATTATCAAAGTATTCTACAAACGCTTGCACAAAATTATTCACTAGTACTAATGGACTGTGATTTTGATACAAACTATGGTTATTTAAAAAATGCACAAGAAATGTATTTGGTACAAAGTTTTGATATTTTAACAATTCAACCATTAACAGCATTTTTAAGAGACCTAAAAACAAAAAATATTTTACAACCAGAAAAATTAAGAATTGTATTAAATAAAGTACTAAGAGTAAGAACAGTAACAGAAAGAACCATTATTGGGGGAATTGCATTTTATAATGACCCAGCAATGTCTTTTATGACAGAGTTATTTAATAAAGATACCATTAAATATTGTACGATTCCTTTTGAAGAACAAACATATTCAAGGTATTTAGAAGGACTAGTTAATTGTCAAATTTCAACAAATGGATATTCTAAAAACTTTATGATGAGTTTAGAAAAATTGGCCAATATGGTGTATCCATTATTAGCGAATAGCAGAAATGTAGGAAAAGTAAATTCGTATCAAGGAAATGGATTTTCAAATAATATGAATGATACATTAAATCGAATGAAAAGAAATTATTAAAGAATAAAGAAATGAGGTGATATCTTTTGATTTTAGCCATTATTGTTATATTAGTGATGATTGTTATTTTACTAACTGTATATAATATGTCTATTCATAAAAAAATAGAAAATTTTCAAAATCTAAATCAAAAAATTGCAAGTTTAAATGTTGTACAAGACTTTATGAATACAGTGGGTGAATGTACAACGGTAGATGAAAAAATAGGAAAGATTAATGAGATTTTAATCGAAAGATATCAAATTAAATATTCTACAATTGTTGTTTATGATGGAGCAGAATATATTGTAAAAGCTTCTAATGTAGAGCAAAAACATTGGGAAACATTAAGAAACCTACAATCAGAAGAAATTTTTCAAAATAGTGTACAAACAGCAACTCCTAAGTATGTTACTGTAGAAAATGAAAATGAAAGATTACCATATCAAAAAATGGAATTTGGTAGAGCAAAATCAGCAATGTTTTTCCCATTATATATTGAAAATGTGTATATTGGGTATTGGTTAATAGAAGGAAGTATGCCTCATGAATTTGATAAAATAGATACAACTATTTTAGAAGTTGTTAGGAATAATATTGTTTCTGTAATACGTACAGTAGGAAACCAAGGAATTATTGAAAACATTGTAAGAGATGATAAATATAGTCATCTAAAATCAGCAGAATATTTATATGCAGAAGGAAGAAAAGAAATAGACAAACATACAACTTCAGCAGTATGCTTATTTAAAATTACAAATTTGGAAAAAATTAATGAAGAGATTAGCCGAAAAACAGGAGATGAAGTGATTACAGCGGTATCAGAAATGGTACAATCAAATTTGGCAGCAGAATATATTTTTGTAAGATATATGGGGCCAAAGTTTGCTATTGTATTTTCGGGAATAGAGGCAAATGCTGTTGCAAGTTTTATGGTAGATATCAAAAAACAGGTAGAAGAACTTGAAATAGAACCTGTAGATGTGGAATTTGAAGAAGATGAAGAAGTAGTTGCAAAACCAAAAATAAATGTGGTAATTTCTACATACTATAAAGGAACTGCATTAGAAGGTGTAATGAAGAAATTAGAAGAATATGTTGATAGTGCAGATGAAAAAGAAAATAGTATCAATTATTTATAGGAGGTGTCGTTTATGGCAATGATGGATGAAACAGTAAGTTTTAAAGTTGAAAGAGAAAAAAATGTTAAAGTAAGGGAAGTCTTAAAAGAGGTGTATAAAGCTCTAGAAGAAAAAGGATATAATCCAATTAATCAAATTGTAGGATATATTCTATCAGGTGATCCTACATATATTACAAGCCATAACAATGCTAGAAATTTAATAAGACAAATAGAAAGAGATGAACTTTTAGAAAACATGGTAAAAAATTATATAGGATTAGAAGAATAGTATGAGAAAACTAGGATTAGACTATGGAGATAGTAGGATTGGCGTATCTATTACAGATAGTTTGGGTATTACAGTTCAAGGACTAGAGACCATTCATCATAATGGAAATGATAAATTAGCATTAAAAAGATTAGAAGAAATTATGAACCAGTATGAAATCGATACAATTGTGATTGGATTACCAATTAATATGGATGGGACAAAGGCACAAAGAGTAGAGGTAACAGAAAAGTTTATTCATAAACTAAAATGTAAGTTTAACAAAATGCAAATAGAACAAGTTGATGAAAGATTAACGACTGTAGCAGCGCATAAGACAATGAACTATTTAAATGTAGATAAGCGTGAAAAAAGAAATATTGTGGATACAATTTCTGCAGTATATATTTTAGAAACTTATATGAATAAATTAAAAAATAAAAACTAGTATAAGTTGTAGAAAATTGTAAACAATAAGTGTAAATAAGATATTAATATTGTAGAAATACAATTAGTATATATAAATTTGAAAGGAGAAATTAAAAAATGAGTGAAGATGTAAATAACATCCCAGAAAATATAGGAGAGGGAGAAGAATTAGATAATATAGTTGTATTAAATGACGAAGAAGGAAATGAAGTTGAGTTTGAATTCTTAGACTTAATAGAATATGAAGGAGAAGAATACGTTGTATTACTTCCAACAGAAGATGAAGAAGAAGCAGGAGAAGTTCTAATTTTAAAATTAGAAGATACAGATTCAGAAGATACAGAATCATATGTAAGTGTAGAAGATGAAGAAGTATTAAACAAAGTATTTGAAATGTTTAAAGAAAAATTTAAGGATGAATTTAATTTTGTAGAAGAATAAAATAGATCATATTTTGGATAAAAAAGAAGAAGTGTAGAGTAAAAATGAATAACTTTACACTTTTTTTCTTGTAAAATGAAAAAAATGTGGTAAAATAAAGATATATAGAAGAATTACAAAATTTAGAGGAGGAATAACAAATGAAAAATTTTTCTAGTTGGTTAATAGCTATGTTTGCATTTATGTTTTGGGGGTTCAGATTAGCAGGGACGGTTATGAGTTCATTAGGAAATGAATTTATGTTTGAACCTACTAACCTAACAATGGAAGTAGCTTTACTATTTATTACATTTTTATGTATATGTTTTATTATCAAAAGAAGATTATGGGCAAGCCTTATTTATCTAATAGGACATTTCTTATATTATGGGCCAACATTTTTTGAACATATAATGGGATTAATAAATGGAACATTGGATATGAATAGCTATATGGTAACATTTTTTGAACTAATAGGACTTGCATTACCACTTGCAGCATTATTTGATGTATTATTAGACAAAAATAGAAAAGCACATCCAACTGATAAAAAAACAGACTGGTTTTATAAAAATGCAGAGTTTGATAGAGAAATTGACGAAAGAGCAGATAAAAACAATTATAGAACAATGTAGTTAGAAAAAGTAGAGAATAGTTATAAAAATAGATGTATTCATATTTTTATAACTATTCTAGAATATGAGGGAGACATGAATAAAAAAGTAGGTGGTTATTATAATTACGGTTGTTGCAGCTTTAATAAAGAAGGATAATAAATTTTTGATAGCGAAAAGAGCTACAGGAGATCAAAACGTAATAGGTAGATGGGAATTTCCTGGTGGAAAAGTGGAAGCAAAAGAAAGTGAAAAAGATGCAATCGAAAGGGAAATAAAAGAAGAATTTGATTTAGAGATAAAGGCGATAAAATTTATTACAAATAATGTATGTGAATATCCTTCTAAAACAATTGACTTAAGATTATATGAGTGTAAATATATAAAAGGACAATTCAATTTACATGACCACAGTGAATATAGATTTGTTTCGAAAGATGAAATTTCAAATTATGATTTATGTCCAGCAGATGTACCATTAGTAAAAGCTATAAAGGAGTGAAAGAAATGAATAATATGAATATTAACTGGTATCCAGGGCATATGGCAAAAACAAAAAAACAAATTATTGAAGACTTAAAATTAATTGATTTAGTAGTAGAAATATTAGATGCACGTATACCAATTTCTAGCCAAAATCCAGATATTGCACAGTATACGAAAGGAAAATTAAGACTAGTCGTGCTTAATAAAGTGGATTTGTCAAATGAAATGCAAAATAAAAAATGGATACAGTATTTTAATAAACAAAATATACCAGCAGTATTGGTGGACTCGAATTCAGGAAAAGGAATTCAAGAAACCATTAGAAAAATAGAAGAAATCTATGGAGAAGATGCGCAAAAATATGCAAACAAAGGAAGAGTTGGTAAATCAATTCGTGTTATGATTTTAGGAATACCAAATGTTGGTAAGTCTTCCTTTATTAATCGTATTACGAAGAGAAATTCAGCACAGGTAGGAAATAGACCAGGTGTTACAAGACAAAAGCAATGGGTGCGTATTAATGAAAATATAGAATTATTAGATACGCCAGGAATATTATGGCCTAAATTTGAGAGTGAAGAAGTAGCTTTAAATTTAGCATACACAGGTAGTATTAAAGATGATGTAATAGAAACAATAGAAATAGGCTTTAGTTTGTTAAAATATTTAATAAAATATAATAAAGTAAATTTAATGCAAAGATATAAATTAGAAGAAAGTCAAGTAGAAGAAATATTAAAACAAGATATGGAAGAAAATGAAAAGGCATTAGAAATAATGGATGCAATTGGAAGAAAAAGAGGAGCCATTGTTTCAGGGGGAATAGTAGACCAAGAAAAAGTTGCCAAAATTATATTAGAAGATTTTAGAAGCGCAAAATTAGGGAAAATTACATTAGAATTACCAAATGCAAACTAAAAAGAAGGAGAGGAATATAATATTTGTTAGAATTAATAGAAAGAAAAAATTAGATGTAGATATGATGTCACCACTCATTTGGGCATATGTAGGAGATAGTGTATATGAGTTATATATACGTACGCATTTAGTAAATACAACAAAATTAAAACCACATAAATTGCATATTGAATCAATCAAATATGTAAAAGCAAAAGCACAAGCTGAAATATTAGAAAAGCTAACAGAAATTTTAACAGACCAAGAAAAGGAAATTGTTAGAAGAGGTAGAAATGCAGAAAACCATCACTTGCCTAAAAATGCAACCATACAAGATTACATGTATTCAACTGCATTTGAAGCTCTAATAGGATATTTGTATTTGACAAAACAAGACGAAAGATTAAAAGAAGTCTTAGAGTTGTGTATAAA